>JAOAAG010000176.1 GCA_026418995.1 Anaerolineae bacterium | reverse complement strand
AGATGTGTATAAGAGACAGATATCAGGTGGAGCGTCTTCATCAGTAATCACGCAATCTACTTGGTCAATCGAAGCAAAAGACACGAACCCAACCTGTCCCCATTTGCTGCTATCCACGATAGCAATTACCTGGCGGGCGTGGGCAACCATGTCTCTCTTGATAGCGACCTCAAACTCGTTCACGTCCGTCAGCCCTTCCTCGAGCGTGATCCCCTTGGCACCGAAAAAGCCTTTCTGGAAGTTGTACTTGCCAATCAGGTCATGTCCCTCTGTACCAACGAGCGAAACGGAATCACGGCGCACAAAACCGCCTGGCATCAGGACTGTGATTCCAGGGGCCTCGAGCAGGGCCAACGCGATGAAGATGCCATTGGTCAGCACAGTCAGCTCGCGCCGCCCTTTGATCTGGTTCGCCAATGCCAGTGCGGTGGTACTTGCGTCGAGCAGGATGGCATCCCCATCAGCAACCATCGCGGCGGCGGCAGCGGCGATACGCTCCTTTTGCCGGGTGCGGAGTCGGCGGCGCACCTCGAATGATAATTCGAGCCCTGTCTTGCTCACTGCAATGGCGCCGCCATGGGTACGGGTTAATAAGGCCTGCGCAGCAAGAGCATCCAGATCGCTGCGGATGGTGGCCTGCGATACGCCAAGCCGCTCGCTGAGCATGGCAACCGAGACGCGGCCTTCCTGCTCAAGCAGCGCTAGGATACGCTCTCGTCGTTCCTGGAGGAATAGATCGCGGGCTATTTTGCGCCTCCCATCCGGGGAAATTCGCGGAACTAATTATATTTTATCATGATTTGCATGATTGTCAATAGCGAAAAGCAATGAAAAACAAGAAAAAGAAAATAATTGCAAGAAAAATAGCTGGATAACTTGAGGTCTGGAGGAGGGCAAGAAGCATCGGGACGCCCGGAACTTCCGCTGGGGCGCAGCGACTCTCTAACCGCATGCCTTGGGCTGCGCTCAGAGATCGCGGCTACGGCCAAGGTTTTCTCCAATGATCCACGGGGCGAGCGAGAGGAGGTGCAAGTACGGACGGTTCTGCGTTCGCCAGACGGGCGGATGATCGTCACACTGCGGATCGTCTACGGGGCAGAGATAACCAGTATCGTTGTGTGGAAGGCTTACTCCTCACAGTAGGGGTGAATCAGGACGCCAATCCGCGGTCGGTGGTCAGAAATGCTATTCTGACCACCGACCGGCTAACCGACCTCCCTCATACGGGATACTGTGGCCTAAGCCACGCTATTGAGTTTCCACCCGTGCGCGGGACGTGAAGGCGCGGTTGCCCAGTATCTCGACCACCTCGCCGGTGACCTCGAACTCACCTCTGAGCCGGATGTCACTCGAGCTGCTGCCAATCATCACATCCACATAGCCCGGCTCGACCACGAAGCGCATCTCGTGGTTGTAAAAACCAAGCTGGCGCATTTCAACGGTGAACGTCACCGTGCACTGCTCGCCTGGCGCCAGGCTGATCCGCTTGAAGCCAGCCAGCTCCTGCACCGGACGGGTGACCCGTGCGAGGCGGTCGCGCAGATAGAGCTGCACCACCTCATCTCCGGCCCGCGCGCCGATGTTGGTCACGTCGCAGGCGATCTCGACCTGCCCACGGCTATCCACTTTGGCGGGGCTGAGGCGCAGGTTGCTGTACTCGAAGCGGGTGTAGCTGAGGCCATGCCCAAAGGCGTAGAGGGGCGTAGTCGGGATGTCGGTGTATTGGGTGAGTGTGTTCTCCTCCGGCCGCTGATAGCCACTGCCCATCTTATGGTAGTGGTAAATGGGAATCTGGCCCTCGCTGCGCGGGATGGTGACCGGCAACTTGCCGCCGGGGTTGATCTCACCCCACAGCGCGCCAGCGATGGCCGGGCCGCCTTCCTGACCCGGATACCAGGCTTCAAGGATGGCCGGCACATGTTCGGCGGCCCAACTGACCGCCAGCGGCCGCCCGTTGATCAGTACCAGCACCGTTGGCGTGCCGGTGGCCCACACCGCTTCCAGCAGTTGCTGTTGCACGCCGGGCAAAGCCAGCGACGCGCGATCTCTACCCTCACCGGTGGTGCCGTTCAACATAGACGAACGGTCGCCCAGGACGACGATAGCGACATCAGCTCCCCTGGCGGCCTCGACGGCGGCGGCAAATCCCGCCGTTGAGGGATCGGTAATGTCACATCCTTTTTCGTAGACAACGTCGGCGGTCCCCGAGACCAGATTCTGGATGGCTTCGCGCACGCTGATTGCCGGATACATCTTTCTGATCGCCGCCTCGATGTCCTGAGTTTCCAGCATTTCCGCTATGATTTCCCGCACTGCCTCCATGTCCGCTGCGCCCGGCTGCGAAGGTTGAGCCTCGTCCGCAGCAGGAGCAAATAACGCGGCCATTTCGGGATTGAGCATCACTTCGCGCATGAATTCGAGCATGGGCGGGAAGGTATACCAGCCAAAGAAGGCACGCACGCTATCAGCATGCGGGCCGATGACGGCGACGCGCTTCAGGTCTTTGCGCAGCGGCAACAGGCCATCGTTTTTGAGCAACACCAGCGACTTTGCTGCAAGCTGCTGTGACAGGACACGATGCTGCGGGTCGGCAAAGAGGGCTGGAATCTGCTCGATCTGCGCATAGGGCTGTTCAAAGAGGCCGAGGCGGAACTTCCAGGTCAGCGTACGCCGCACGGCCTGGTCAATGAGCGCCATATCCACCCGTCCCGTGCGCGCGGCTTCGACCAGTTGGGGATATGCCTCCGGGTTGGGCAGTTCGACATCCAGGCCGGCTTCCAGCGCCTGGATGGCCGCATCTTGGAGGTCGGCGGCGACGTGGAACTGGGTGAGCAAGCGACGGACGGCAAAATAATCCGAGACGACGAAGCCCTGAAAGCCCATCTTGCCGCGCAACAGGTGGGTGAGCACCTCTCTGGAGGCTGCGCAGGGGAGGCCGTTGATTTCGGAGTACGAGTTCATCACTGAGGCCAGGCCCGCTTCACGGATGGCCGCCTCGAAGGGACGGGCAAAGCACTCATACAGCTCGCGCTCGCCGATGTGGGTGGCCGCGCAGTTGAGTCCGCCCTCGCTGAGGCCGTACCCCAGGAAATGCTTGCCGGTGGCAATCACCCCCTCGCACCAATCCGGTCCCTGCAAGCCGCGCACGAAGGCGATGCTCATGGCCCCACACAGGTAGGGGTCTTCGCCATACGTCTCATGGACACGCCCCCAACGTGGGTCGCGGGCCACATCCATCACCGGCGACAGCGCCTGGCGCATGCCAACAGCGACCATCTGGCGGCGGATGATATCGGTCATTTGCTCGACCAGCTCCGGCGACCAGGTGGCACTTAGGCCGATGGCAGTGGGAAAATTCACTGCCTGTGGCGCGACCAGCCCGTTAAGCGCTTCGTTGTGGAAAATAGCCGGAATCCCCAGGCGGGTTTGCTCGACCAGATAACGCTGAATCTGGTTGATACCCTCGGCAATCCGCTTAATCTGTATACCGCCCATCATAGCGATACCGGAGATCTGACCGATCCCGTCTGGGATGAGCGTGCGCATCCTGGCCTCGTTGACGCCGCCGGGACCCCAGAAGGCCACTGGCATAATGCCGCAAAGTTGGGCCACTTTTTCTTCCAGGGTCATCTGACCCAACAGGTCTTCGACACGTTCTTCGAGAGGCAAAGATGGATCTTTGTACTTCATTTGAAACCCTCCTTGTCACGGCACTCGGTCCCACAAATGTGCCTGCGCTTGTCGCCGTATCCTTGCGCCATCATCCGGGGCTCCGCATCTGGTCGGGGCACTCCAGTAACGCGGCGGTGCGCAGGATGAACGGCTATGTCCCGAACGAGCCGTGCTCCGTGCGGGCGATGATCTCGTCCTGCAGTGCACGGCTCAAGTCGCAGAAATAGTCACTGTAGCCGGCCACGCGCACGATCAGGTCCCGGTATTGCTCCGGGTGTTCCTGCGCCGCGCGCAAGGTGGCCGCATCCACGACGTTGAACTGGATATGATGGCCGTCCAGCCTGAAGTAGGTGCGGATCAGCCGCACCAGGCCGTCCAGACCTGCCTCGTCCCTGAGCAACTGGGGCGTGAACTTTTGGTTGAGCAGCGTGCCGCCGGTGCGGACGTGGTCCATCTTCGCCACCGATTTGAGCACCGCCGTCGGGCCGCGCCGGTCCGCCCCCTGCACTGGCGAGACGCCCTCCGAAAGCGGCGTCCACGCCTTCCGCCCGTCGGGCGTGGCGCCGGTCACCGATCCGAAGTAGACGTGACAGGTGGTCGGGAGCAGGTTGATGTGGTAGGTGCCGCCCCTGGTGTTGGGGCGACCGTCAATGGCGTTGAAATAAGCGTTGAACACCCGCACCATCACGCTGTCGGCATAGTCATCGTCGTTGCCGTATTTGGGCGTGCGGTTCAGTAGCATCTGCCGCACCCGCTCGTGCCCCTGGAAGTCGTCGCGCAGGACAGCGAGGAGTTGCTCCATCGTCAGCGTCTGCTGGTCGAAGACGTGGTACTTGATGGCGGTCAGCGCATCGGTGATGGTGCCCAGGCCCACGCCCTGGATGTAGGACGTGTTGTAGCGCGCGCCGCCGTCGTGATAGTCCTTGCCCTTGGCGATGCAATCGTCAATGAGCAGCGAGAGGAACGGCGCCGGCATATAGCGGGCGTAGAGCCGCTCGATTACAGCGTTGCCCCGTATCTTGATGTCCACGAAATAGTTTAACTGGCGCTCGAAAGCGGCGAACAGCTCGTCAAAGGTCTCGAACCGTACCGGGTCACCCGTCTCCAGGCCGAGCCGCCTGCCCGTGCGCGGGTCCACGCCGTTGTGCAGCGTAATCTCCAGCACCTTGGGCAGGTTGAAGTAGCCGGTCAGGTTATAGTTCTCCTTGCCAAAGGCCCCCGTCTCCACACAGCCGCTGGTGCCACCCTGCCGTGCGTCCACGATCGTCTTGCCCTGCCGGATCAACTCCTGGACGACGAGGTCGGCGTTGAAAACCGAGGGCTGCCCAAAGCCGGTACGGATGATGCGCGCCGCCCGCTTGATGAACTGGTCGGGGCTCTTCTTGCTCACCTGGATCGAGGAGCTGGGCTGAAGCAGGCGCATCTCCTCGATCACGTCCAGGATCAGGTAGGTGAGTTCGTTCACCGCGTCGGCGCCCTCTGGCGTGAGACCGCCGAGGTTGATCTGGGCGAAGTCGGTGTAGGTGCCGCTCTCCGCCGCCGTCACACCGACCTTGGGCGGCGCGGGCTGGTTGTTGAATTTGATCCAGAGGCACTGGAGCAATTCCTCGGCTTGCTCACGGGTGAGCGTCCCCTCCTCCAGCCCTTTTTTGTAGAAGGGATAGAGGTGTTGATCCAGGTGGCCGGGGCAGAAAGAATCCCAGGGGTTCAACTCCGTGGTCACGCCCAGGTGCACGAACCAGTAGTATTGCAGCGCCTCCCAAAAATCGCGCGGCGCGTGCGCCGGCACCCAGGAGCAGACCTCGGCGATGCGCTCCAGTTCTCGCTTCCGCTGGGGATCCTGTTCCTGTGCCGCCAGCG
The DNA here is from genome assembly GCA_026418995.1 of Anaerolineae bacterium. Lineage (GTDB taxonomy): Bacteria > Chloroflexota > Anaerolineae > B4-G1 > B4-G1 > JAOAAG01. Next base: position 1,668 of record JAOAAG010000176.1, on the reverse strand, counting down.
CGCGGGCCTTTTCGGCGTGCCGCTCGGCGAAGCGGATGAGCGCGTCGGCGCAAATGGCCATCGCCTTCAATTGCTCCTGCTTGTCGTAGGCCTCCGGATCGTGCAGATAGTCCAGGTTCGCCAGGCTGCGCTCGATGTCGGCCTTGAAGTCGAGCATCCCTTTGCGGTAGATTTTGTCGTCAAGGACAGTATGGCCGGGCGAACGCTGTTCCATAAACTCGGTAAAGATGCCCGCCTCGTAGGCTGCCTTCCACTCGGCAGTCATCTCCTGAAAGATCAGCTCGCGCATTGTCTTGCCCCGCCAGAAGGGGATGATGGTCTCCTCGTAGACACGGCGCGCTTCGGGGGTGACGACAAAGGGAATCTTTTCGCGGGAGTTGATGATGTCCAGGTCCTTGAGGCTGTGGCAGCACAGTTCGGGATAGGTGGGGGTCGCCTTGGGCGCCGGGCCTTTCTCACCGACAATCAGTTCGCCCTCGCCGATGTATATTGTTTTGTGCTCCATCAGGTAGCGGAAGGCCAGCGCGCGGCGCAGCGGCGCCGACATCAGCGCTGTATTCTGTCGGTAGAATGCGGTTATCAGTTCGGCCCGCTCGGTGGAGAGCACGGGCCGGGCCTCGAGGCTCTGTTGCCTCAGGCGGGCGACTCGTGCGGTCATAGCCATAGGTCAGCCTCCTTCCTTCCTGTATTTAAGGTGACAGTCACCTTGAAGGTGACTGTCACCTTGCTGTCACTTCTAACCCGAACTCTCGCAACATCTGGGCGATCTCGGCTACTCTCTCAGCCGAGGGAGGACGGGTTGCGGGCAAAGGGTACGTCATGTCTAGGCGGCTATACTTGTCGCTGCTCATGCTATGGTACGGCAGGAGGTCCACTCGCAGCAGGTGGGGCAGTGCCGCCGCGAACACGCCGGTCTGGCGCAGGTTGTCTTCGTCATCGTTGATGCCCGGAATAAGGGGGATGCGAATCACGATCGCATGTCCGCACCGTGAGAGCGCCTGCAGGTTGCTCAGGATGAGGGCATTGGATACACCTGTGCACTGGCGATGCCGGGCGTCGTCCATCAGTTTGAGGTCGTACAGGAAGAGGTCCACGTACTCGCGTATGCTGTCCAGGACTTCCCAGGCAGCAAAGCCGCAGGTGTCCAGAGCCGTGTGAATGCCCTTTTTCTTGCAGGCTCGCAGGAGGGCGCGTACAAAGTCCGGTTGGGCCAGCGGCTCGCCGCCGGAGAGGGTCACGCCGCCGCCGGACTCGTCGTAGAACGGGAGGTCGCGCGCGACCTCGGCCATCACCTGCGCCACGCTCATCCGCCGCCCCACGATCTGGCGCGCCTCCGCGTAACAGACGGCCACACATTCTCCGCACAGGGTGCACTTACTCCGGTCGGTGGATACCGTACTACCATTCTGCGAAATCGCACCCTGGGGACAGGCCAGGAGGCAGGCGCCGCAGCCGAGGCATCGTCTGGGCCAGAACATCATCTCGAGGCCGGGGTTCAGCCCCTCGGGGTTGTGGCACCAGCGGCAGCGCAGCGGGCAGCCTTTGAGGAACTCCGTGGTACGGATGCCTGGCCCATCGTGGATGGAAAAGCGCCGGATGTCGAATACGATTCCCTCAGCCTCCACTCGGTCTCCTCAGGGGCGGGGTCACTCCACCCCTCCGGTGCTG
>JAOAAG010000068.1 GCA_026418995.1 Anaerolineae bacterium | reverse complement strand
CTCGTCGGCAGCGTCAGATGTGTATAAGAGACAGGATCCTGCCCGCTCTGATCGAGGCCTTGCAACCGACCGGTGATGTCTCACACCTGGGTAGCTACGGGGTATTGAATGTAGTCAGCGAACATTGCGGGCTGGAGATTCAGGTCATCGGGAGGCAACCCTATTACCCGGCCCTGCTACGGCAGTATCGAGACATCTTCGCGCGACTGCCGGAGGGCGTTCGTGCCAGGCCCACCTGCGGCCTTCACTACCACGTCTTGACGGTGGGCCTGGCCGAACCAATGCCGGAGATCATCCTCGCTAACGTCTGGAACCTCACCCGCCGTTACGCGCCTTATCTCAAATTCCTTACCAGCGCTGGCGACCAGATGACCGCCCTGTGTCGCCGGCGCAATTACAACTCCCATCTTGAAATGGTCAAGTTGACCCCCGGGGTGATGAGCATGGCTCAGATCCAACAACATCTGCGCAATAGCCTCATTGTCCCGGAACATAATAATTTCCTTAATCTGGAGCACGTGGTTTTCAACGCTGATGGCTCCATCCGTGTGCTCCACTATGAAAACCGTTTTCCAGACGCTGACCTGTCTCCAACTTCCATTACCTCCAAAACTTTCTTGTTCCTGGCGATCTTGCTCAAGGCGGTGGAACTGAGCCAGTATGGGGTGATCCACGTGGGCAAGATCGGGGAGTGGCGGCGCAAATGTCAGTTGCTGGATTGGCTGAGCAATAACGACGGTGAGCTGGCAACCAGCGATACCGCCAACATTACCCCGGCAGTCATTGAGGAGCTGCGGGTAGGCTGTCGGGAATTGCTGGAACTGCTCAAGCCGGTCTTCGATCGCTGGGAACATAATCCCTCTTTCGAGGTGCTGAGCTTCTTGGCTGAAACGCCCATTTCCCTGCTGCGCGTCAGTGGCCGCTCCTGGGCTGAGATCGAGGCCCTGCTGGCAGAACGGGCGGCCACAGCGACAGGCGAACTGGACGCCACCGACCGGCGGTTGATGCGGTGCATCGAGCTGGCTGAATTGACCGGTTTTTCGACCATCGAAGCCTGGAAATGGAGCGCGGCGCGAGACCTGTTCTTGACGCCTCAAGAATTGGAACATCGTCTGGAAAATCTCCATCGCTTGCGAGGATTGCGGTGGGATGCCCAGCTCGGGGCGCTGGTGTTTAGCCTTTAAAGTCCGTGGGGGACCATGTGTGGATTAGTAGGCCTCTTATTGTATCCCCAGGCGCGTGCCGCAGGGGAGTGGCAGGCGATTCGAGCGTGTTTCACCCGTGCTTTACTGGCCAATGAAGAGCGAGGCCGTGATGCCTCTGGTGTGGCTATCGTGCAACGAGACGGCAGCTTTGCCCTGTATAAGGCCCCTCTTCCGGCCTCCGAGTTGGTTGCCACCGTGGCTTATGAACAGCTCCTGGATCGTGTTGGCTCGGAAACCGTCTGTCTACTGGGCCATACCCGTATGCCCACCAAGGGCAGCAGCCTGGACAATGCGAATAATCACCCTGTCCTGGCCGGGCATGTGCTGGGTGTGCATAATGGCCACATTGGCAATGATGACCTCTTGTTTGCTCAACTGAAGCTGCCGAGAGCCGGTCAGGTGGATAGCGAAGTCATCTTCCGGCTGCTGGACTCTCTCCCGGTGCATACTCTGAACGGGAATTATTTGTATGCGGTCCGGCAAAAAGTCACTTTACTGGAAGGGCATTTCGCTACCTTGTCCGTAGATATACGCCTACCCACCAAATTGCTGGTGCTCAAGCGGGATATGCCACTCTGTTTGCATTACCATAAGCTCTGGCAAGCCCTCTACTTTTCCTCCCGTTATGCGTTTCTGCGCCAGGCTTTTGGGCAGGTGGTAGTCACCGAGGCGTTGCCCTCGCGGCACATATATTTGTTTGATGCTGAGCAACTGCCAGCCCGGGGCACAGAACCCGCTGGTATGCTATCGCTCGATTAGGCCCAGCCTGTACGGCCGTCGGTCGCCTCAACCAGAGCTCTGACGGTGTGGAAGTACGCTGGCTGGTCACCTCGAGTGGTTTACTCCGTGGTCATAGCGAGGGTTATAGCCTTTTCCGGCGTCATGGCCTGCCCACCTCTCCAGGCAGCGATAAACGCCTCTTCGTCAAGGGGCGGGCGGGCAGCCGCCACACTGTTTAAGATCCACTGGCCATACGAGTAAACTGCTGACAATTGAGCCGGGTCTGTAACGTTGAGCATGGCGCTGGCCGCTCCGCACAGTTTTACCGCGCGCTCGTAATCCGCGCTTTCTATGGCTAACATGGCCAATCCGCTCAACGTCAGCGCAATACCCAGGGGGTTTTCGGCTTCACGGTGCAAACGTAGCGCACGCGCTAACAGATTGCGTGCCCGTTGCCGATCTCCCTGGGGGAGGATCGCGCGCGCCAATGCCTCCAGTGTCCAAGGTACGTGCATGCGTACTCCAAAAGTTTCCATGCCCAGTAGAGCCTCTTCCAGCAATGCCTGAGCTTCTTTCCACTGCTCCTGAGCCAGCATGACCCGACCCAGGTGATCGAGAACGTAGGTCACACCCCAGTGGTGCTGCAGCCTGCGGAAAATAGCCAGGCTCTCTTCCAAAAAGACACGTGCCTGGGCATAGTGGCCACAATCCAGCTCCAGCCGCCCCAGATGGTCAAGTGCCCAGCCTACTTCTTCGTCATCTCCCAACTCTCTTGCGATGCGCAGGCTTTCCTGGAACTGCGTTCTCGCAAACTCCGGGTTGTTATCCTTGGTCACATTTCCGATTCCCTGCAGCAAGGATGGCAAAAAACGGCGCGCTCCCAGGTCAAGTGCCAGTGCCAATCCCTCTTCAAACGCCGCACGGGCGTCGCTTCCCTGACAGATAGCCAGCCAGCCGGCTCCTAAAAGTGCCTTGATGCGATCCGGTGTGCGCACATATTGGCCCAGATGTAAGGCTTGCTCAAGCCAGCGCCTGCCCTCGCTCAGAATATTGAGCACCTGCCAGATGCGCCAGACACTGCCGACCAGCCGGAGTGCTAGCTCAGCCTCTCCCTGCTCCAGCATCCAGCTCAGCGCCGCGCGCAGGTTATCGTGCTCCTGCTCAATGCGTGCGACCCACGCACTTTGACGGCCGGCTTTTGCATGCGGCTCTGCCTCTTCAACCAGTGCCAGATAGTACATGGCATGCCGACGACGCGCTGCTTCGGACTCTCCGCCGGCCTTTAACTGCTCCGCCGCATATTCACGTACCGTGTGCAACATCTGAAAACGCACGCCCAGGGCACCATCCGTGCTTACAACCCGTATCAAGCTCTTTCTGACCAATGCCTCCAGCCCGGCTTCCACTTCAGGTACCTGGCTTACGGCTGCGGCGGCGGCTGTTTCCCATCCGTTAGCGAAGACGGAGAGGTGGCGAAAAAGAACCTGTTCCGTCTCGTCCAACAGACGGTAGCTCCAGTCAATGGTATTCCACAGCGTTCGGTGACGCGCTGGCTTGTCCTGCGGTCCACCGCGTAGAAATTTGAGGGGGTGTACCAGTTGAGCCAGCATCACGGTGGGCGCGAACAGACGCGCATGGGCAGCGGCCAGCTCAATTGCTAGCGGCAACCCGTCCAGCCGGCGACATACCTCGACTACGGTCGTGGCATTGTCCTCCATCAAAGCAAACTCTGGGTAGGCCGCCTGTGCCCGTTCCACAAAAAGACGCACCGCTGGCCACTCCCGCAACTGAGCAAGGGACAACTGGTGCGCGCGTTCAGGGAGAGGTAGCAGGGGAACTTCAAAACAGTGTTCGCCGTAGAGATTCAACACCTCGCGGCTGGTGATGAGCACTTTAAGGTGATAGGTAGCTGTCTCTTATACACATCT
>JAOAAG010000058.1 GCA_026418995.1 Anaerolineae bacterium | reverse complement strand
TAAGAGACAGCCTGTGGCAATACCTGGAGGACCGGCTCCACTGTCCCTGTGATCCACACCGATGTCTGCTCCAAATGTCATCCCTTCTTCAGCGGAGAGCAGCGCATCGTGGATACCGGCGGCAAGGTGGACCGTTTTATGCAGATGCTCGAACGGCGGGATCGGATTATCGCCCAGCGGGAGCAGGAAAAACGACGTGCCACTTCTCCGGAGCTCCCTATCACCGAGCTGGATATACCTCTGCGTGCCAAGCGCGTGTTGATGGGCGCCGGTATCAGAACGGTGCAGGATGTGCTCGATCAATTGGAAAGGGACGAGGATGCTCTGACCAACCTGAGTGGCTTTGGCCTCAAGTCGCTGGCGGTGCTGAAGAAACGGCTGCGGGCACGCGGCTTCGTCCTGCCGGGAGATGAGGGCCTCGCTCAGGAGGAGGAAGCCGAGGAAGAAGAGGAATTGTAGCGCCACTGTGGGTGTGGAGCTGGAAGCCGGGGCAGGTGAGTGACATCTGCCCCTGTTTTGTTTGGTGGTGCGTATCGTGAAACAGACGCTCCTTATGCCCGGCGCTATCGCGTCCTGAACGATACCTTCATCTTTGACCACATTGCTGACGTGTAACCCTCGGAGGGATAGTATGAGCCTTCAACCCGGTGCTGGCTGGATAGAAGTCATCTGTGGAAGTATGTTCTGTGGTAAAACAGAGGAATTGATCCGCCGCGTGCGCCGTGCCCGCATTGCCCGCCAGAAGGTGCAGGTGTTCAAGCCCGCCATAGACACGCGCTACAACGCGCGGGAGGTCACCTCGCACAACGGCCTCCAGGTCGAGGCTGTGCCTGTAGAGAACGCCGCTCAGATACGCGCGCTGATCGAGCCGGATACCACAGTGGTGGCGGTGGACGAGGCTCAGTTCTTCGATAACGACATCGTGGCGCTTTGCGAGGAATTGGCCGGGCATGGCGTGCGCGTCATCGTCGCGGGGCTGGATATGGACTTCCGGGGCGAGCCCTTCGGGCCTATGCCCACCCTGATGGCACGGGCGGAGCAGGTGGATAAACTGCGGGCCATCTGTGTGGTATGCGGGAAACCAGCCAGCCGTACCCAGCGTATTATCAATGGCAGCCCGGCCAGTTACGACGACCCGGTGATCCTCGTCGGGGCCAGCGAGGTGTATGAGGCGCGCTGTCGAGCCTGTCATGAGGTCAGGAGGAATCAATGAACAACGCTATCCCCGCAGCTATCGAGCAGGTGCTTCTGGACGAGAGGACGATTGCCCGGCGGGTGAGCGAGCTGGCCGCTCAGATCAGCGCCGATTACGCGGGATTGGACGACCTGGTTTTGATCGGCGTGCTTAAAGGCGCCTTCATCTTCCTGGCCGACCTGGCTCGCCAGCTCACCGTGCCCCATCACGTGGACTTTATCGCCCTTTCCAGCTATAATAAGGGTACAGCGAGCAGCGGTGCGGTGCGCCTGATTATGGATACGCGCAGCAGCGTCACCGGCCGCAATGTGCTGATTGTCGAGGATATCCTGGATACCGGCTACACGCTGGATTACCTGTTGCGCATCTTTCGCGCCCGTAACCCTGCTTCGTTGCGCACCTGTGTTCTCCTCAGCAAGCCAGCACGCCGGCGTGTCGAGGTACAGGTGGATTATCTGGGCTTTGAAATACCCGATGTATGGGTGGTGGGATACGGGCTTGATTACGCCGATCTCTTCCGCACCCTCCCTTATATCGGGGCCTTGCGGAAAGAAGTGTACACACGCGGGTGATAGTGGTGAGACGGAGAGTGCGCGATGGGGCTTTACGAGGATGTGGAGAGGGTATTGATCTCGGAAGCGGAGCTGAAGGCCAGGGTAGCGGAGCTGGGCGCACAGATCAACGCGCTGTACTCCGACGAAGACCGCCCCCTTCTGGTGTGTGTCCTGAAGGGGGCGTTTATTTTTCTAGCCGACCTGGTACGTCATCTGAGGATACGTCATGAGATAGACTTTATGGAAATCTCCTCATATGGCAAGGGAACGGCGAGCAGCGGCGTGGTACGCATCCTGCTTGACCTGGAGCAGAATATCGAGGGGCGGCATGTGCTGGTCGTCGAGGATATTGTGGACTCCGGGCGTACCCTCGACTATATCACGCGCAACCTGCGTACCAGAGGGCCAGCGAGCCTGCGTGTTTGCACCCTGTTGAGCAAGCCCGCGCGACGTGAAATTGACATCCCCCTCGACTTCGTGGGATTCGAGGTACCGAACGAGTTTGTGGCCGGGTATGGCCTCGATTTCGCCGAGGAGTACCGCAATCTGCCCTTTATCGGCGTGCTCAAAGCGTCGGTGATGGCCGGACTGTAGGCATGGCGGGAGGAAGGGACAGGATGCGGGGAGCAGAACTCTTGTCTCTGAAGAGGCGCTGACACGATGAGCCTTGAGATCGGCATAGTCGGCCTGCCCAATGTGGGAAAATCCACGTTGTTCAATGCCCTCACGCGGGCCGGGGCGGCGGTGGCGCCTTATCCGTTCACCACGATTGAACCGAACCGGGGTGTGGCGGCTGTGCCCGATCCCAGGCTGGAGGCTTTGGCGCGGATGGTAGGGCCGGAGCGGGTGACCCCTGCAACGGTCGAGTTCGGGGACATCGCCGGGCTGGTCCGCGGAGCTCACCGGGGGGAAGGGTTGGGCAACCAGTTCCTCAGCCACATCCGCACTGTAGATGCCGTTGCCGTCGTCTGTCGCTGCTTTGCCGATCCGAACGTGGCCCATGTGGATGGCACAGTGGATCCGCTGCGCGATCTGGAGATACTGGACCTGGAACTGATGCTGGCCGATCTGGAGATCGTTGAGCGACGCCTGGACAAAGTCCGTTCGGCCTCGAAGGCGTATCCCAAAGAGTATGCGGCCGAGCTGGCCGCGCTGGAGGCGCTGCGGACCCATCTCCAGGCCGGCGAACGGGTGGCCCTCTGGGCAGCGGAGGGAACTGCCGAGGCGACGCTGGCCCGCGAGATGAACCTGCTTACCGCTAAAAAGCGCCTGTATGTGGCCAACGTCGGCGAGGACGACCTGCCGGATGGCGGCCCAATGGCGCGCGAGATAGCCCGTCTGGCCGATTCCGAAGAGGCCCCTATCGTGGTCCTGTGCGCGCAGCTTGAGGCAGACCTGAGCGAATGGCCTCCTGAGGAGGCTGCCGCCTACCGCTCCGCGCTGGGCATCGCCAGTTCCGGGCTGGACGCTCTGGCCCAGGCAGGTTACAGGGTACTCGACCTGATTACGTTCTTCACCATCACCGGTGGCCGCGAAGTACGCGCCTGGCCGATACGGAGGGGCACCAAAGCGCCCCAGGCTGCTGGCAAAGTGCACAGTCAGATGGAACGCGGCTTTATCCGCGCCGAGGTGATCAGCTTCGAGCAACTGGTAGCGGCGGGAAGCTGGCAGGCAGCACGGGAAAAGGGCATCATACGCACCGAAGGTCGTGACTACGAGGTACAAGAGGGTGACGTGTGCCTGTTCCGCTTCAGCCAGTGAGTGCACCGAGCGGGAGATCAGGCGCGCTTTTGCGTTGGGGGTATTCAACGGCGCTGTCTTTCAGTTTGGTGAGTCGCTGATTGACCCGTCGGTGGTGCTGACCTGGTTTGTGAGCCGCCTGACGGCCTCCAACGTCCTCATTGGGCTGGTGGCGCCCCTGGGCGATGCCGGGTGGTTTCTCCCCCAACTCTTTTTCTCCGGGCTGGTACAGCGGATGGAACGCAAGATGCCGGTTTACCGGCTCTTCGTTTTTGTCCGCGTCGCTACCTGGGCTGTGCTGGCGGCAATGGTGTGGCTGGTGGAGGAGCCACATCTGTTGCTGGCGATGTTTTTCTTCCTCTACGCCATCGCGCGCCTCGCCTCCGGGCCGAGCGGACTGGCCTTTTTCGACATCGTCGCCAGGGCTATCCCGCCCCAGCGGCGGGGCAGTTTCTTCGGATGGCGGCAGCTTTTGGGCGGAATCCTGGGCCTGGGAGGTGGCTGGGTGGTCAGAAGAGTGTTGAACTGCCCGTCCCTCCCGTTTCCACATGGTCATGCCACACTGTTTGGTCTGTACACCCTGGCGTTGACACTGGCGCTGGGTTCTTTTACCTTCGTCAGAGAACCGCCAGGACAGGCCCAGAGCTGGCCGGGGAACGCACAGCGCAGACTGGCGTGGGCCGTGCACATTCTGGTGGGTAACGGGGCCTATCGCAATTATCTGCTGGCCAGAACGGCTCTGATTCTGGCTGGTGCTGCTGTGCCCTTCTATACCGTCTACGCGCGCAATGTGCTCGGAGCGGCGGAGGGTATGGCGGGTGTCTACGTGTCGGCCCGTCTGGCGGCCCAATTGCTGTCTAACCTGCCCTGGGGACGTCTGGGGGACCAGCGAGGGAACCGCCTGGTCATGAAGCTGCTGGCCTCAGGTAGCGCCCTGACCCCGGTGCTGGCGCTGGTGTTAATGGGGACGGTGGCCGCTTTCCGACCGCAAGGGGCGTGGCTTCCCTACCTGGCGCTGCCGATATTTCTGATGGATGGGCTGATGCGCCCGGCTCACATGCTGGCCGGGAGTAACTTCCTGCTGGAAATGGCGCCGGAGCGTGAACGTCCACTCTACCTGGGGCTTTCCAATTCCCTGCTGGGAGTGGTCATTTTGCTCTCCGGGTTCGGTGGGTTAGTTGTGGACTGGGCGGGTTTTGCCGGGCTCTTTGCTCTATCGGCGGCGCTCAGCATCACCGGATACCTGCTGGTGCTCAGGCTACCTGAGCCACGCGAGGAGCATCCGGTGTGAGCGCGGCGTCATTCAGGCGCGATGCCCGCTCCTACGGCCCGGGCAGCCGCAGCCGAGCGCGTGTGTACGTCCAGTTTCTCAAAGATTGCCTTTAGATGACGTTTGACAGTGTTGGGCGTGATGACCAGCGCCTCGGCAATCTCCTTGTTGGTCATCCCCCTGGCGAGCAGCTCCAGCACTTCCCGCTCTCTGGCCGTGAGCGAGTCCAGTCCTCTCAGCTCGCAGGCGCTCGTGCGCGCCTCTTCCACAATGCGCAGGAAAGTATGCCGGTCAAAGGTCTGTTTCTCGACGAAGGCGAAGATACCATACTCGGCATAGGTGCGCTCAATTTCAGCAGGGGTCGCCACGCCGCTGACCACGATCGTGGGTATGCCGGCCGCTCTGGTACTGGTGAGCAAGCGATATCCATCCAGTTCCTCTCCCGTTTTGCCCTCCCCCTGGTCCCTCCACGTCAGTGCGGCAAGGGGAGACAGGGACAGGTCTACGACAGCCAGGGCGTACTTCTCACGACGTAGCCATCCCAGGGCCTCCCCGAAGCCAGAGCTGAGACGCACCCGGTAACCCGCGTCGGTCAGCAGCTCGGACAGGATGCTTCTCCAGCCGGCATCGTCCTCGACGACGAGGGCAAGGGTGGCAGGAATATGCTCCGGGGGTTCGCGCACTGCGGCGGCGAACGGCCTGGGCTGGGGCGTGCTTTTGCGTGGCTCCACCTGCGCAGGGCCCGCCGCGGGCGCGCTGGCTAATGCTCTGGCGATTACCTCGCGGAACTCGGCGCGGTTGAAGGTGTCCTTACGCAGGCAGGTGAACGCCCCGTACTCGGTCAGAGCGCTGACGGCTAGCTCCACGGTGGCAAAGCCGGTCAGCAAAATAGCCACACAGCCTGGATCGAGACGCCGCACTGCGCCAAGCGTGAGCAGACCGTCCTGGTTGTTGTGATCGTTGGGATCGAGGGAGAGGTCCACCACGGCCAGCCGATGGGCGTTGCTCCGCAGGCATTCTGCTGCCGTTTCCAGGCTATCTGCCACGTCCACAATCAGCCCGGCATCGCTCAGAATTTCACTGAGAATCTGCTGCCAGGACGGGTCGTCTTCGACGACCAGAGCGCGCAACGGGGAACGGTTCATGTGCCCTTCTCCCTCCCAGTAGGAAGTCTGAGACGGAATGTGGTCCCACTCACACCGTCGCTTTCTACGGTGACCGAGCCGCCCAGGCGCAACATGAGCGTCTTCACCCACCACAGGCCGAAGCCCAGCTTGCCCGGCCGCGAGGCTCCCCGGTCGGAGAAGTTGAACTCGAAGATGCGCTCATGCAGCTCTGGGGGGATACCTGGGCCGTTGTCACTGACAGTTATCTCCACCCAGCCATTGTGGATGGCGCCGCCTACGGTGACCATACCAACCCCCTGCAGCGCATCGGCAGCGTTGTCGAGCAAATTGGCGAACACCAGCGTCAGGTTGCGCTCTCCAGTCACGACTGGCGGAAGTTCCTCGAGGTTCTCGAGACTGACTCTCATACTTTCCGGTAGCCGCACCTCCCTGAGTGCCGCCCGGACGCATGCGGCGATGTTCACCGGCGCTAGGTGGACGGGATGGAGGTGTGCGAGGCTTTCGCGCACTGCTTCCATAGCCTCACAGGCGCTGCGCTCTATCTCGGCCAGGTTCGTTGCCAGATACGTGTCATGCTCGAGGGCAGCCCGGCACTTATCACGGATGCCCTGGACGCGCACCGGTATGGAGCCGACCTTGTTGTTCAGATGATGGAGCACGTTAGCGGCCAGGTCACCCACGGCGGCGAAGGTCTCGG
>JAOAAG010000038.1 GCA_026418995.1 Anaerolineae bacterium | reverse complement strand
CCGCCGCTGGAGAGCCCCGTCGTGGCGCAGGGCACAGCGGGGTGATCCTTGGCCGTCCCTGATGTTTAGCCCAGCCGCCTCAGCCGATCCATCACCTCCTGAGTGAATCGGTCTATGAATCCCTGCACATAGGCCCTGATGTCCAGTTGCGGGTCCTGGATCAGAGGCGTCAGCTCCATCGCGAAGGTCATGCCGGTGGCCACATCCACGCTGTGCGAAGCGAAATAGGTGGCGTTGGCTCGCCGCCGGCCCAGTGTTGCCAGGTCATACTGTTTTCCCCCGCACACCTGTGAATCGAAGATGCCCAACAAGGCCCGCTGCAGGTTCTCGTGAGCGCTGGTGTCAAAGGCCACTTTGTCCGTATCCACCATCCAGTCCAGGTCGCGCCAGACTTCACATCCGTAAAGGCGGGCCGGCCTCTGATCGGGCGGGAGGCTGCGCAGCGCCTCGATCACTCGCAACGCGACGGCCACATGGGTGTCGTGCTTGTCGGCCAGGTTGTGCGTATAGACGATGGTGGGCCTGGTCACCTGAAGCAGGAGCATCAGGTCCTCCACTGGGGCCCGGTTGGTCGGGTCTTTGACCGCCGCGCTGGGATAGTCAAGCAGCACCTGGGCACCATACTCGCCTATGACAGCGGCCTTCTTCTGCTCCTTACGTCGCACCAGGCGCATCTGTTCATCCGTGTAGTCCCGGTAGAGGTCATCGCGTGGGGAACCGGCCCCGTCCGTGACGACGACGCCGCAGAACCAGCGATCGTCGCGCTGGAAGCACTGCATGATGCCGTCGTTGGCCATGATCTCCAAATCGTCGTGATGGGCGCCGATCGCCATATGGGTGGTGCGTGCCAGGGCCTCCTCAACGGCTACCCCGTCCGGTACGAAAATCTCCGCCGTCTCAACGTGCAACTTCATCTCCTCCTCCGCCACTATGCGCCAAGAAAGCGCTGACGCTGTTGGTCGGTCAGCAGGCTAAGCACGGTCGAGACTTTAGGAAACTCGACCTGCTTGCTGGCCGGGACACCCTCCAGGAAGGCACGCACTGCCCGCGCGGCTTCGGCCTTCTCGGGCTGTTCCTCCAGCCTGCTCAGGATCTCATCCACCTTTCCTACCGTTAGCGAGGAGATGAACTCGTCCACTGGTACGCCGCACTCGCGCAACGTGCGGAGCGTACTGCGCAGCGAGGCCACCGAAACGCCATATTTTTCCAACTGCGGGGCGATATAATCGTTGAAAAAGCGTGCCTCCGTGATCATGCGCTCGCCTGCTTCGACCTCGCGCATCTCCTTCCACAGATTACGGCCTTTGATCAACGCCTCGATGACCCCGTGGGTGAGCTCGGTGCCGCCCCAGCCGATGATCCATGCAGTCAATATCCAGTCAATGAGCGTCCCCACGGTGAAATTGTCGAAGATGCCACCGACGCCGGCATGGAACAACAGAAACCTGGGCGATGAAAACAGGATGTCCAGCCCCAGCAGGCGGAAGAAGCGAACATTGGTCAGACCGATGGCGACGATGGCGATGACCGTCCCGAGCCAGTGCGAGCGCAGGCGCTTCCAGGCGATGTACGGAGGGGAGGAGGTATCTACAACGCCCCGTCGGTTAGGCCAGACCCCAGGAGCCTCCCAGCGGTCCCAAAAGACCTCCAGCATGCGCTCCGCGAAGGTGGCGATGGCAAGGATGGGAGCCAGGGTGACCCAGAGCACATCGGCAGCGCCCTCCCCATCCTCCAGGACAGGGACGTGTTCACCGTCGGCAGCATAGGCTATCGTCACACCCAGGGCCAAAAATATCAGCACGCCCACCCAGAGTTTTAAGCTACGTCCGACAATTTTGCTCATCTGTGCGCTCTCCTTTCGCGATCAGGGGTATGGTTTCAGGTGCCATTGTAGCCGAATCGGTTCATTAGTCAAGCATTGCCAGATGGTTCCGCACCATCGGAGGCAAGTAAATCTGGCCGAATGGTCAGCACCTTGGTATAATCGGTGGTAGTAGCAGTGGAGGCACTTTCGATGAGGCGTTTTCTCTCGTACTGGCTGCCGCCTCTCTCTCTGATGGCAGCCATCTTCATCTGCTCAGCTCAATCCGACCTGCCGCACGTCCCAGCAGCATGGCTGGACACGGTGGTGAAAAAATCGGGGCACGCGGCAATTTACGGGTTACTGGCCTGGCTGAAGCTGAGGCTGTTACGCCATTACTTTGAAGACAGATGTTCACCGGGGCTACTGCGCTGGGCAAGCCTCGCGCTCACGGTGGCCTATGCTCTGAGCGACGAGTACCACCAGCGCTTTGTGCCCGGCAGGAACGGCAATCTGGTGGATGCAGGGATAGACGGAATCGGAGCGAGCTGTGCTATGCTGTTCAATGCCCGGCAGCAGATGGTTCGGAGGTCACCGCCCGCTCTATGAGAATGTCCCCGAAAAGCCTCTCCTGGCGCACAGAGATGCGATCCTGTTTGATCAGCTCCAGCACTGCCAGCAGCGTCACAATGATCTCGAGGCGAGAACGCGCCCCGGCCAGGAGTTCGCTGAAGTAGACGCTCGCTCTGCGCGCAAGTTGCCTTTCGATGTAGGCGATCTGGTCGGCGACTGTCAGGGTGACAGGGGAGATCACCTCGTCCACCGGGGGAGCCGGCAGCGCCTCGAGTGCCCGCTGCACAGCAGCGAGCAGGTCCTGGAGCGTGATGCCCTCCATATCGAGTTGTGGAGTGGGCTTGACCGGAGAGCATGTGCGCACATAGCAGCGTAACCCTTGCTCTTCCCTTCTACCCAGCAGCGCAGCGACCTCCTTGAACTGTTTATAGACCTGTAACTGATGTACCAGCTCTTCTCCCGCCTCTTCGGCCTCTGGAGGTAGTCGGGAGGGGCGTGGCAGCAGCGCCAGCGATTTGATTAACAGGAGCTTCGCGGCGACAACAAGGAAGTTGCTCAGCTCTCTCACATCCCGGTGGCTCAGCTCCCGCACATAGGCCAGGTACTGGTCGGTCACCTGGGCCAGGGCGACCAGGGTGATGTCCAGCTCCTCCCGCTCGATCAGGTAGAGAAGCAGGTCCAGCGGCCCCTCGAAAACGGGAAGCCGTACTTCGTAGCGGGAGGATTGGCCCATCTCAACCCCCTCCACGCACCATATGCCAGTGCCGCTGGCGCATCAGGGCAAGCAGGCGCGGCATCACCAGCACGTAAAGCTGATAGCCGGGTCTGGAGACCGGGAAGTCCCACGCACCGATGTAGCGCACCAGCTCCCCGCCGAACCCCTGTTTGAAGCGATAGACCCCCCACAGAGGGTCGGATGCGTCAAACCTCTCCGGCGCTCCCCAGAGGTCATATACCGTGCAGCCCTGCTCGCGTGCCCAGCGCATAGCTTCCCACTGAATCAGGTGGTTAGGCATTTTGTCCCGGTGGCGCTGCGAGGAGGCCCCGTACATGTACCAGGCCCGTGAAGCGAAGCGGAAAATAATCGCCATGGCAACTGCTTCCCCCTCGACCTCAGCGATGAATGGCTGGGCCAGCCCGGCCTCAATAAAAGTGCCCCAGGCATCGTAATAGTAGGCCTGCGGACGGATCACGAAGCCGTCGCGGAGGGCGGTCTCGGCGTATAAGCGGTACAGCAAAGGTAAGTCGTCCCGTGTCCCTGGCCGCACCGTCACCCCTTTACGTACTGCCAGACGTGTGTTGTAGCGCCATTTGGGTTTCATCGCGGACATCAGTTCGTCTGGACTGCGGGTCAGGTCAAGGAGGACAGTATTGCGAAACTGAACCTGCTCGTGGGACGCCCTCCACCCCCGGCGGCGCAGCAGCGCTACAACCGCCCCTCCCTCGGCTGTGTCGCTCCGTACCTCGGGGTCAATTTTGAGAAACAATGCCCGCTCCGCTTGAGCTGCTCCTTCCAGACCGTCCAATATGTGTTCCAGCGCAGCGACGTCTGTGTAGTCCAGTAGAGGCCCCCGGGGTACGTACATCACTTTCGCAGGGAGAAAACCAGCCCGGCGGGAGAGTACCTGGGCAGCAGCCCGAGGGCCCATCCCATCTGACCACAGGAGGCGCGCCGGGTGCCAGCCATAACGTGACTTGAATTCCCCCCACTCCCAGGTCTGGAGAACATGGGCCTGTGGGAGTCGCGTCAGCGCCGCGTTCCACTCGCTCTGGTTAAGACTGGAGGTGAGTGTTATCATCCTGTGTTTTCCACATCAAGTGACGGTCACTTCCAGAGTGACCGTCACTTTCTCCACAGCCCCAGCATCCAGCAGTAGACCCGGTAGCGCAGCGGAGCGTAGACGCGATCCCAGGCTCCGACGGTACGGACGAGCCTGCCGCCAAAGCCGCGCTTGAAGCGGTACACGCCCCATAGCCCATCCTGTCGCTCCGCGAATTCCGCTTCCAGCCGCTCCTCGTCTTCATCGGGGACGCCGTACAGGTCATAGGTGGTGCAGCCGAGGGACCTGGCCCAGCGCATCCCTTCCCACTGGAGCAAATAGGGGGCCATTTTCTCGCGGTGAGCGTCGCCTGAGGCACCATAGAAGTACCAGGCGCGAGGAGGCAGGGCGAAGATCATCACCGCCGCGACAGGCTCCCCCTCCACCTCGGCCAGGAGCAGCCTGGCCCAGCCGCGTGGGACGAACAGACGATAGGCCGTCTCATAGTAAGCAGGCACATGCACACCGAATCCGTCGCGGGCGGCGGTGGAGGCCATGAGGGCGTTGAACGCCGGCAAATCGTCGGCGGAGGCCGGACGCACGATCACCCCCTTACGGGCCGCCAGGCGCACGTTGTAGCGCGTCTTCTGCTTCATCGCCGCCAGAATAGCCTCTTCGGGGGGAGCGATGTCTACCACGATGGTGCGGCGGGGCTGGACCGCCCCTCCCGGCGCAGGCCGGAAGCCCAGCGCGCGCAGTCGCTCGCTATGGCATGGAGCGTCGAGCAGCTCGGGTTCGACCGTGAGAGCGATGGCCCCTCGCTGGCGAGCAGCACGATCCAGCGCCTCAAAGAGAGAGCGGGTCTGAGTCTCGTCGTCCCACTCGACCAGCGGACCCTTGGGGACGTAGGCCAGGGACCCTAGCCCGCCTGGCAGCCGCCTGTAGAGCACCTGCGCCCCGGCGACCAGTTGGTCGCCCTGCATCATACCGATCCGCTCGGCCTGCCACCCAAAGTGTGCTTTCAGCTCTCCCCAGAGGCTGGTTTGCAGGATGTGACCGGCGGGATGGGCGCTGACAAAGCGATCCCACAGCTCAGGAGAAATAGAAGATGTTTCCATAGCTATCAAAGCCGTCGGCCTGCGGCAGACGCAGGCCGACACCTGGCGCAGCTCACATCACCGTATCGTCACGCTGACGTGCACCTCGCTTTGACCAGCGGGGGGCAAAGGCACGATAGTCCCCGCCAGCGGCTTGCCATCCACGGTCAGCTCCACCTGGTTCCCCGCGCCGACCCGTTGCACCTCGATATGATAGGTCACCCCACGGAAGATCCGCCTGGCCCGGAAGCCATCCCAGTGGGGAGGCAGGACCGGGGCAATCTGCAGTCCCTCATACGTGGGGCGGATCCCCAGGATCCACTGGGTGATGGCAACGTAGTTCCAGGCCGCTGTGCCGGTCAACCAGGAGTTCTTCGCCTCGCCGTGAGTGGGGGCATCACGCCCGGCGATCATCTGGGCGTAGACGTAAGGCTCGCAACGGTGTATCTCGCTGATCTCCTCCCGCGCTGAGGGATTGATGCGCAGATAGTAATCGTAGGCCCGTTCCCCGTTACCGACGATAGTCTCGGCGATGATAACCCAGGGATTGTTGTGGCAGAAGACGCCGGCGTTCTCCTTGTAGCCTGGCGGATAGGACGAAATCTCGCCCAGGTGGAGATAATAGCGTGAGTAGGCCGGCTGCTGCAACACCAGCCCATGCGGCGTGGCCAGGTACTTGTGGACCGACTCCAGCGCCTGCTTCGCTCGCCCATCGCTCAACCCGATGCCGGCCATCACGCAAAATCCCTGCGGCTCGATAAAGATTTTGCCTTCCTCGCACTCGTGTGACCCCACCTTACGCCCGAAGTCATCATAGGCGCGCAGAAACCACTCTCCGTCCCAGCCGTGCTCCAGCACGACGGCCTCCATACGCGCTGCTTCATCCAGATAGCGCTGCGCTTCGTCATGCAGGCCGCGCGCCTGGGCCAGCGCGGCCATCTCTTTAGCGGCGAGGACGAACAGGCCAGCGATAAAGACCGATTCAGCTACTTTGCCATCCTTATTGGTGGTGGTCTGGAAGGACTCCCCAGGCTCGTCCGAAAAGCAGTTCAGATTCAGACAGTCATTCCAATCGGCTCGTCCGATCAGCGGCAGGCCGTGCGGCCCCAGCCGCTCGAGGGTGTAGCGCAGGCTGCGCTGAAGGTGCTCGTACAACGGCTGCTCGGTACCGGGCCTGTTCTCGTACACCACCGGCTCGTCCAGGATACTCCAGTCGCCGGGCTCCTTGATGTACGCCGTCACGCTGAGCGGCAGCCACAGGGGGTCATCGTTGAAATTGCTGCCGATGGCATCGTTGCCGCGCTTGGTCAGAGGCTGATACTGGTGGAAGGCTCCCCCTGTTTCCAGTTGCGTCGCGGCCAGGTCCAGAATGCGCTCCCTGGCCCGCTCCGGCGCCATGTGCACGAATCCCAGCAAGTCCTGATTGGAATCGCGAAAGCCCAGCCCGCGCCCGATACCTGACTCGAAGAACGAGGCCGAGCGCGACATATTGAACGTAACCATGCACTGGTAAGCGTTCCAGATATTGACCATCCGATTAGTGTGCACGTCAGGGGTCTCCACCTGGAAAATGCCCAGCAGTCTGTCCCAGTAGGCCCGCAACGCCGCAAAGGCCTCGTCAACAGTGGCCGGTTGTAGATACCTGGCGATCACCGGCTTGACGGTACGCTTATTGATGGTCTGCGAGCCAGGTGGGTCAAACTTCTGGTCTTTGGGGTTCTCGTGATAGCCAAGCACAAAGATGAGCTGCCTGCTCTCGCCCGGGGCGAGGGTCAGTTTGACATGGTGCGAACCTATCGGCGCCCAGCCGTAGGCGATAGAGTTGAAAGAGGCCCCCCGCTCGACGGCGGCGGGGTTATCCCAGCCCCGATACGGCCCCAGGAAGACATCACGCTGGGTGTCGAATCCCGCCAGCTCCCCGGAGCAGGCGAAGAAAGCAAAGTGGTTACGCCGCTCGCGGTATTCCGTCTTGTGGTAGATCACCCCATCCTCGACCTCGACCTGCCCGGTGCTGAAATTACGCTGGAAGTTGGTCGCGTCGTCCCAGGCATCCCACAGGCAGAACTCAATGCTGGAGAAGACGGAGAGGTCGGCTGGCTCCGGGCGGCGGTTGAGCAACGTCAGTTGCCAGATTTCCAGCGTCTCTCCGAGGGGGACGAAGTAGCGGATCTCGGCTTCGATGCCCTGGTACGCCGAGGCGATCACCGTGTAGCCCATCCCGTGGCGGCATATGTAGCTATCCAGCGGGTGCCTGGTAGGTTGCCAGGTGGGCGACCAGAAGCGGCCGCTCGCGTTGTCCCTGAGATAGATATAGCGTCCGCCGTAGTCAAAAGGCACGTTATTGTAGCGATAGCGGGTGATCCTGCGCAGACGGGCGTCCCGATAGAAGGAATATCCGCCGGCAGTATTGGAGATGATGCCAAAATAGGCCTCGCAGCCCAGATAATTGATCCAAGGCAAAGGTGTATCAGGTCTGGTAATCACATACTCACGTCGTTCATCGTCAAAGTAACCGTAGCGCATCACAACCTCCATTGGTGCTTCTGGAATCATCGCTCGCCAGCGAGATTGGAGCTTTTTGAACTCCCCAGCCCCTCCTATGCCCCCATCCAGATCGGAGAGGGAGGGAACAAGTGAAGATGGGCGAGGTCAGCGCAGAACCAATTATATATTCGGCCTACCCTGCCGCAGGTTACAGGTTACCGCACCCAGAGATCCAAGGCACTCGACATGCCTCCGGTTTGAGGTGTATCCTGACCAGCAAAGGGTGAACGGCCTTGGGATATATTATACTCGCATTGTCGGGATTGTCACGCATCAAAGCCATCGCGCAGGCGGGTGGCCCGGCCTAGCCCATCAGGCGACACAGGGGACACAGACGCAGCGCTTCATGACCACCGGCAGGTTGCGCCAGCCGCAGGTGACGGCCACCGTGCCGGCCCGGGAGGCCATCAGTGTGGCAGGCGGCGGACCTGATAGGAGCATACCCTTGCCCTGTCGGCCCTATCTGGTATACTAATATTCTGTTCACCTCCCGCAGGTCGGGACACGATGCGCCGATTCGGAACTACCATCACGATGTCCCATGCGGGCCGTTTTGCGGTGATCCTCAACTGTAGGAAGCAGGCTGCATCATTTCGGAGTGGACAATGCGAACCGTTGAGTGGTGCGAGGGAACGCCCGGCGCGGTGCGCATGATAGACCAGCGACTGTTGCCGGGGGAGTTCAGGCTGGTTGAGTACAGAGATTATCGAGCAGTGGCAGCGGCCATCCGCGATATGGTGGTGCGAGGAGCGCCCGCCATCGGAGCGGCGGCGGCTTTCGGCATGGCACTGGCGGCACAGCAGAGCCGCGCTCGCGAGCGGGAACGGCTGCTCCAGGACCTCAGGGAGGCGGCGGACGTGCTATGCGCTGCTCGCCCGACGGCAGTCAATCTCTCCTGGGCTGTGCAACGACTGCTGCGCCGTGCCGAAGCGGAGCCCGATCCGGCAGCCATCCCCGACGCCTTGCTGGCCGAGGCTCAGGCGCTGGCCGACGAGGATGTGGAGATTAATAAACGCCTGGGAGAGCATGGCGCCGCCCTGATTCAGGACGGCGATACCATCCTCCATCACTGTAACACCGGGGCGCTGGCCACCGTGGATTATGGGACCGCCCTGGGTGTCATCCGTACCGCTCATGAGCAGGGCAAGCGTATCCATGTGCTGGTGGATGAGACCCGCCCGCGCCTTCAGGGTGCGCGACTTACCGCCTGGGAATTGCAGCAACTGGGCATCCCGTTCACCCTCATCGCCGATAACGCCGCCGGCCACTTCATGCGCACCGGGCAGGTGAACCTGGTCCTGGTCGGAGCCGACCGGGTGGCGGCAAACGGCGATGTCGCCAACAAGATCGGCACTTACAAGCTGGCGGTCGTGGCCCAGGCCAACGGTATCCCCTTTTACCCCTGCGTCCCCACCTCTACCATTGACCTGTCACTGCCCTCCGGCGACCACATCCCGATCGAGGAGCGGCCGGCCGAGGAGATCACCGGCATCACTGTGGACGGCCAGCCGGTTGTACCGCAGGGAGCGCGGGTAGCCAATCCGGCCTTTGATGTGACCCCTCACAGGTACGTCACCGGCATCATTACCGAGAACGGCATCGCTTATCCCCCCTTCACACTTAGCCTGAAACGCATGGTGGCAGGGTAATGGAGCGCGAGAAAAACTCCCTTCCCGTAGTGATCCTGTGCGGCGGACAGGGCACCCGTATGCAGGGCGACACCATGACCAAGAAAGAGCTGGTCGAAGTCGGGGGGCGTCCTATTATCTGGCACGTGATGAAAATCTATGCCGCCTACGGCCACACCCGTTTCATCCTTACCTTGGGCCATCAGGCCGAAGCGCTCAAGCGCTACTTCCTCGAATACGAGGCGATGAGTGGTGATTTCACCATCGGCCTGGGAGAGCCATCTGGCATCACCTACCACACCAACGATCGGGAGAACTGGGAGGTCACACTGGCGGACACCGGGCTCGACACGGAGAAAGGCACCCGCATTTACCGCGTGGCCCGTTACATTGACACCTCCACCTTTTTCGTCACCTACGGCGATGGCGTAGGCGATATCAACCTGGACGCGCTGCTGGCCTTCCACAGAGAGCACGGCCGCCTGGCTACCGTCACCGGCGTGCGTCCACGTTTGCAGTACGGCCTGCTCCAGGCCGACGCATCAGGGCTCGTGACCGGTTTCGTTCAGAAACCGCAACTGGAGTACTGGATCAACGCCGGCTTTATGGTTTTTGAACGTGGTGTCCTGGATTACCTGGCGGGCCACGACGTCCATCTGGAGAGAGAAGCCCTCCCGCGCCTGGCAGCCGACGGACAGTTGATGATGTATCGCCACACTGGCTTCTGGCGCTCCATGGACACCTTCAAAGAGGCGCTGGAACTCGATCTCCTGTGGCGCCAGAGCGCGCCCTGGAAAGTATGGCGGTGAACAAGCAGATGCCCCATTTCCCATTTCCGATGTCCGATTTCTGGGCCGACAGGCCGGTCCTGGTCACCGGCTGCTGTGGCTTCCTGGGCTCATGGCTGACCATTGCACTGGTGGATGCTGGGGCCAGCGTCGTGGGGCTGGTGCGCGATGAGGTGCCCTTCTCGCATTTGCGCCGTTCCGGTTATATCAAGCGCATCTCGGTCGTGCGGGGAGACGTGACCGACTACGCCTGTATGGAGCGGGTGCTGAACGAATACGAGATTGACACGGTGTTTCACCTTGCCGCTCAGACCATCGTCACCATCGCCAACCGCGCTCCCCTGTCCACCTTCGATACCAACATCAGAGGCACCTGGACGTTGCTGGAAGCGGCCCGCCACGCGCCCAAAGTTTCGCGCCTCCTGATCGCCTCGTCCGATAAAGCCTACGGGGTGCATGAGAGACTTCCTTATACAGAGGACGCTCCCCTGCGGGCCTGTTACCCCTACGATGTCTCCAAATCCTGCGCCGAGCTGATCGCCCACGCCTATTACGCCACTTATGGCCTGCCGCTGGCGATCACGCGCTGCGCTAACCTCTATGGCGGCGGCGATCTCAACTGGAGCCGCGTTTTCCCCGGTACCATCCGCAGCGTCATCCTGGGCGAGCGCCCCGTCATCCGCTCCGATGGCACGATGATCCGCGATTATCTCTATGTTCAGGACGCCGTTCAGGCCTACCTCACGCTCGCCACGCACCTGGAGCGCCCAGAGGTACGGGGAGAAGCCTTTAACTTCGGGACAGATGACCCCAAATCAGTGCTGGAAATTGTGCAGACCATCATCGCCGTATCCGACCACCCGGAGCTGGAGCCGATTGTGCTGGGAGAGGCGCGGAACGAGATACCGGCCCAGTATCTGGATAGCAGCAAAGCGCGGCGGATACTGGGCTGGCAACCGCGTTACACGCTCGAAGAGGGGCTACGCGAGGCAATGAGCTGGTACCGGGAGTTCCTGGGATGCACGCGCGAGTTCTGATCACCGGTGCAGGCGGCTTTATCGGGCAGCACTTGGCAAGGCGCCTGGCTGAGGAAGGGGCACACGTCTACGCCGGTGTGGTGCCGGGCAGGTCTCCGGCGCACATCGCCGCGCTGCCGCAGACGGCACAGGTCATGACCTGCGATGTACGCGACCTGGAGGCTGTGCGGGCTGCGGTCGCGGACAGCGCACCTGAATTCGTGTTCCATCTGGCAGCCGTCGGCGTTACGGACCCGTCGGTAGAGCCGCCGCTGGCACTGGCCGTCAATGTGGGCGGTACGTTACATCTGCTTGAAACGCTCAGAGCCTGCCGCAGCCTCCGGCGTGTGGTACTGGTCGGTTCCTCGTACGAGTACGGAGCCCGGGAGGCCCCCGAGGGGCTCGATCCCTTCAACATCTATGCTGCCTCGAAGGTCGCGGCGTGGGCGCTGGGCAGGGCCTATTGGCGAGAGCACGGCCTCCCCGTTGTCACCGTACGCCCGTTTCAGGTCTACGGTCCGGGACAGCCTTTCTGCGCGCTGATCCCGTCGGCCATCCGGGCCGCCCTGAGCGGCGCGGATTTCCAGATGACGCCAGGCGATCAGGAGCGCGATTTCATCTACGTGGACGACCTGGTGGAAGGACTGCTGGCCGCTGCCAGAGCCAGGGACATTGAAGGGCAAAGCCTGGACCTGGGCACAGGCCAGGTGCACAAGGTGCGCCGCGTAGTCGAGCATATCTGGGCCTTAACCGGTGCACCGGGGCGCATTCTGGCTGGTGCGCTTCCCTATCGGCCTGCCACTGTGATGTCTCTGGCCGCCGATGCCGAGCGTACCGCGTGGCTCACCGGCTGGCGGGCACGGACAAAGCTCTACGAGGTGGGACTGCCGCGCACAATCGCCTGGGTGGAAGGAGTATTGGAGGGTGAGCGATCCTCAGCAATTGCGTCGTGAAATCCTTGCTAAGATAGCCGAGTACTATCGCCTGGCCCATGCCAACCGCCCGTTCGTCCCGGGCCAGACGCGCATCAACTACGGCGGCCGGGTTTATGATGAGCAAGAGTTGATCCATGCCACCGAGGCCGTGCTTGACTTCTGGCTGACGGCCGGCCCGCGTGCGCATGCCTTTGAGGAGAAGCTGGCGGCCACCCTTGGCTCGCGCTACGCACTCGTGCTGAATTCCGGCTCCTCGGCCAACCTGGTGGCCGTCAGCGCGCTCTGTTCGCGCCGCCTGGAGCGCCCCTTGCAGCCAGGTGACGAGGTGATCACCCCGGCGACCGCCTTTTCCACCACCGTGGCTCCCATCGTACAGAATCGGCTGGTACCGGTGTTTGTTGACTGCACGCTGGGCACCTACAACCTCGATCCGGCACAACTGGAGCCGGCCCTCTCGGAGCGCACACGTGCTATTTTCTTTGCTCATACGTTGGGCAATCCGGTGGAGCTGGCACCGGTGCTCGCATTTGCCCGGGCTCACAACCTCTACGTCATCGAGGACACCTGCGACGCGCTTGGCTCCACCTACGATGGGCGTCTGGTCGGCACCTTTGGGGATATGGGAACGCTCAGTTTCTACCCGGCTCATCACATCACCACTGGCGAAGGCGGGGCCATCGTCACCGACGATCCCCTGCTCCATCGCATCGCCGAGAGTCTACGCGACTGGGGGCGCGATTGCCGCTGTCACCACAATAGCCCCCCGGAGGGCGCGTGCGGCAAGCGCTTCGCCTGGGATATTCCCGGCCTGGACGAGCCTTACGATCATCGCTATCTCTTCGTCGAGATCGGCTACAACCTGAAGATGACCGATATTCAGGCAGCCATCGGACTGGCCCAACTGGAGAAACTGCCTGCCTTCATCGCTGCCCGCAAGCGCAACTTCGCCCGCCTCTACGAGGGGCTGAAGCCGTATGAGGAGTTCCTGATCCTGCCCGTATGGAGTGAGCGAGCCGACCCGGCCTGGTTTGCCTTTCCCATCACCGTGCGCCCGGGGGCGCCCTTCACACGCCGCGAGCTGACCTCTTTCCTGGAGCAGCGTAATATCGAGACGCGCCTGCTCTTTGCTGGCAACATCGTCCGTCAGCCGGGCTACCGACACATCGCGCACCGTGTCGTGGGAGAGCTGCCCAACTCCAATATTGTCCTGCAGTCATCGTTCTTTGTCGGCGTCTATCCCGGCCTGGATGAGGCCCGCATCAACTATATGGTGGAGGCCTTCGCAGACTTCTTCGCCCGCCTTGGCTAAGGCCGGGTGTCACTGTGCAGACGCCAGGGCGCCGGGAGAGGTGAGACTGAGCCTATGTATCTGGAGCCGACCATTCCGCGCAAGAAAAAGCGTCGCTCGTCACCCGCGCGGGTGGCGGTCTTGCTGGTGCTCATCGCGATCAGCCTCTATATCTACAGCCTGGTCAAGCAGGAAGAGGCAGCAAGCCCTTTTGTACCTACCCCAACCCCGACGCGTTCGGCTGCCTCCTATGCGGCGGAAGCCGAGGAGCTCTACTCACGGGGGCAACTCTCCCAGGCGATTGCCGCCTACGAGCAGGCCATCGCGCTGGAACCCACCAAGGTCCAACTCTACATCCCCCTGGCACGCCTGTTGATCCTGGAAGGGCGCTTTGATGAAGCCACCTATCGCGCCAAGCAGGCGATAGGGCTTGCGCCACAAAGCGCCCCGGCCTGGGCGATCCTGGGGATGGCTTACGACTGGGACGGCAATTTTGCTCAGGCTATTGAAGCCTGCAGAAAGGCTGTTGAGCTGGACCCTGGCTATGCCGATGGGTACTCCTATCTGGCTGAGGCCTATGCGGACGCCGGCCGCTGGGCCGAGGCTAACCAGGCCATCGCAACCGCCCTTCAGTTAAACGAGCGCAGCGTGGATGTTCAGCGCAACCACGGCTACGTGCTGGAGGTGCAGGGCTATTACCGGGACGCGCTGGCTGCCTACCAGCGGGCGCTCGAGATACACCCCAATCTCCCCTACATCCACATCGCGATGGGGAGGATTTATCGCAAACTGGGTGATATAGAGGCGGCGTTAGCAAGCTTCCAGAAAGCCGCAGAGATAGACCCGCAAGAGGCTCAAGCGCACTTTGAGCTGGGGTGGACTTACCTGATCCACCAGGGGAATTACGAATTAGCAGAGAGCAACATTAAGCGGGCGATCGAGATAAATCCCCATTTCGGACGAGCGTTTGGCGGGCTGGGGATTACCTACTGGCAGCGACGTAACTATGAGGAGGCGATCCCCAACTTCGAGCAGGCCATCTATTGGGAATGCGTGGCCGCGCGGCAGCGAGCGCGGAGCTTTCTGATCACCGCCGAGGAGCAAGCGGATGTGGCCTCCCCATCCGCAGGCGCGATGATGCGAGGCGAGTTCGCCCCTGCCCGCCTGTACGACCGCTCTGTCTTGCAGGCAACATTGAAGCCGGAGGCCTGGGCGGGAGAGGTGTGGGCCACCGCGACGGGCGTGGTGACGTTCGATACCCACTCTGGAGTGTATACGGTGACGTTGAGCCATCTGCCCCGGCCGGCCGCAGGCGTGTCCTACGTGGGCTGGTTTGACGGCCTCAAGACCCTATCGGGTGCGCCGGTGAGTACGGGGCCACTTCGTATGCGGCCGGACAGCAGCGTGGAGGCCACATTCGAGACCGGCTGGGTGCGGGGCCCTGCGATTGAGTACTTCTACACACTGGGACTGGCTTATTTCTACAAGGATGAGTGTAAGAAGGCCTATCCTCTGTTCGACGCGGCGCTTCAGATAGACCCGGAGGAGTCCAATGCCCTGGAGGGCATCCGCCTGTGTCGGCAGGTGGATGGGGGCCCCTAGGTGCTCTCCGGGCTCCCGGCAGGTTTGAAAGCCTGTCCCACAGCCTCCCTCTTGCTGTTATGCTACTTTAGCGTCTCCAGCAGCCCGTGGCCGAAGGCGGTCATCTTGAAAGCTACGGCTTCCTCAAAAGTCAGCAAGCCCGTCTCCTTCTTCCTGTACTTCACCTCGATCAACCCAAAGTCAGCCAGGATGTAGATCACCATACGGCTCACGGCAGCGTGGAGAAACATTTGGGCATTAGAGGAGTCCCTTGCCCTCCATTGCAGGCCAGTCGCCTTGATCAAACGGCTGGCAAATGCATCAACTGAGGTGCTGGTGTCAACCGGCAGCGCCAGCAAGTGATGCAGCGTGGTCTCCTTAAATTGGGGAGGCAGCGTCTCTCCTAAGCCCTGGAATGGAAAAGCGATGAGCCAGTTGACCTGGCTCCACCAGATGTACACCATTAGCCACACCTGGACCGGCGGCGGTATCGCCAGAAACTCCTCCCCGAGACTGGTAAGCCGCCAGCGGCGACCCGGGCCACCTTCGATCAGTGCGCCACTGCACGCCAGATGGTGGAGGAAGATCAGAGGCCACACATCGTCTTCGCTACGCAGCCTGAAGGTATGTTCCCCAACGGTGAAGTCCAACTGGGGTGGGTTGACAAAGCAAGCGGTTATCTCACGGACAGCTTTGAGGGGGAAATTGCCGGTAGACTGGGTGCCTGTGACCCGGTGGTCGCGCAGGTAGGTGAGCAATGCCACCATGTCGCGCCGCACAGCCAGCGCCTCGATCGCAGCCCGTTGTTCCCCACTTAAAGACCTCATCCAGTGGGCTACGTTGGCCGGATTCAGCGCTCGAGTGAGAAATTGACTCTGTCTTCTCATCTGCTCATTGCCCCTCACCTCAAATTCAGGGAATCTCCCATTGTCCCAACCGGAAGGTGTCGCTTCCGTCCATCAACAGCACCCGCTCTAAATCTGGCCAGCCGTAGACCCCTACCAGCATCTGATACTCACCCGCGTCCAGCGTCCCCGGCATCTCAAGCACAAAGTGGGTGATCAGCAGGTCACCATCGCGCCAGTACCGGCTGGGGATGCCAGGGCCATCGCTCTGGGTCACCAGTGCGCCATCTCGAAGCAGATGGGTGAAGAAGTGATAAGCCCGTGGGGCAACCTCGCGGTAGCGCCAGACGTAGGTAATGTGGAGCGGCTGGCCTGGCCGTAGCTCCTCGATGTCCGCCCGTACCAGGCTCAAGCCATTGCGCCACTCCGCCAGCGGGGGGGCAGTGTCCAGCCGCGGGGGAATGCAGGCGAAACGCCAGGGGACTTGGGCGGGAACGGCCATAGACGGCTCCTCCATTGCCTGCCCGGCCAGCGGGGCCAGGTCAGCGTCCGAGGCTGCAGGCCCCAGCATATAGCAGGCACACGAGGCTGGAACGATCAGTCCCCGCCCCGTCTGGACAGCGCGCACTCCGTCGCTCTGAACGGCGGAGCGGATCCACTCAAACGGGGAGCCATCCCCGTCGAAATAGCTGATGATGATCACCTGGCACGCGGGGTGCTCCGCCAGGTAACGCCGTATCTGCTCTGTCGCGCGGTCCATCAGCCAGGCCTTGGTGGCAGCGCCCAGCCGTCCCTCCTGCTCCAGACGGATACGCACCCCCCAGATGCTGGCCCACCAGGCTGTCACGAGCAGGAGCAGTGCTATGACCGCTACCCCGACAATCCTGCCTGTGACCCGTGCCCCCCCTTTCGCCGAGGACGAAAAACACCCCTGCACCCATGCCCCTATCAGCACGAACGGGGCCGGGAAGATAGTGAGCAGATAGAAGTGTTGCAGGTGCACGCCTGAAGAGAGCAGGAACGGAAGTGGGGCCAGCAGCGTCCACCCCAGGACAAGGGCAAGCGCCGACCGTTTCTCCGGCCTGACCAGGATATGCCATCCTGCCCACAGCATGGCCACCACCAGCAGTATCAACACCAGCTCATATACGAAGGGAAGGTGGAAGACCGCCTCGCTCCATAGTGGGCTGCGGGGCGTGCCGAACACCTCCCGCCCTGTCAGGAGTTCCGACGACAGGCGCAATGCCATCGGGTTCCACCCCTGCCGCGCCTGCCCCTGAAGCAGCGGAAACAGGTCAGCGAACGAGGTGTTGACCAGAAACACGAGATAGGGAAGCAGCACCAGTATACTCCCGCCTGCTCCCAGCATGAAACCTGTCCACAATGTTGTCCTGCTGTTTCGTGTGCTATGCCAGGTCAGCAGTGCTGTGCCTAGGAACAGCATCCCTGCCCAGGGCATCGCCGCCAGGTGTACAGCGCCCATCAACGTGGCACTGAGCAGGGCAGTGGCAGAGTAGAGGTTACGCCTGCGTACGTCCGGGGAGGCAAGGAGCAGTAAGGAGGAAAAGGCAATGGTGGCAAAGGCGGGGACCAGCGTCTGATACCAGACCCAGCGCACAAACTCCACGATCCAGGGATTGGTAGCATACAGGAGAGCAGCGAGCATGGCTGCCACAGGGCCC
Source organism: Anaerolineae bacterium (assembly GCA_026418995.1). GTDB lineage: Bacteria > Chloroflexota > Anaerolineae > B4-G1 > B4-G1 > JAOAAG01. The sequence goes on along the minus strand of JAOAAG010000038.1, from coordinate 5,536 downwards.
AGCGCACGCCGCACCGCCTGATACAGCCAGGCGATGGCGATGAGGTCTACCAGTGAGAAGAACCACTTGATTGCTATAACCCTGGGCACTATGAAGAGGGGAACGGCGGCCAGATAAGAGGTGACCGCCGTTTGTGGCACCCCCACCGAGGACTTGATACCCACCACAGGCAAGGCTTGCAGGTGGGCGAGATCAAAAGCAGCGCTCAGGATAGCGGATTGATCCCCGCCGATGGGAGATTGCTCAAACCCGGCCAGGCGCAATAGCGCAGCCAGCAGGAGGATGACGATCCCCGGCCAAAGCCATCTGGAACGCTCATTCAGCGTCCGCACAGGCAACCTCCAGTGCGCGATAGCTCACTGCGCGGTACACACCCTCTACCTGAGTCCCAGAACCACACGCGTCCAGGCCATCGAACCCGGGTATGCTCAGCCGTTTGGGCAATGCTCTATTCGTTGGTCAGGCGGGCACCGGGGCTCCAGTGACAGCGGCTCTGGACAGCTCGCCACGGGTGTCGTCGAATGTACGGAGGTCGTATCAAACGCACCTTGGGCCGGCTGCTACGCAGCTTACGGCAAAAACAACTCCCGGCCTGGGGTGTGGAACACCAATAACAGGAGCACCAGGAGCACAAACACAGCTACGACGCCCACGGCTACGGCCGCGATGATACGCTGCTGACGATCGCGCTCGGCCTGGGCTCTGGCCAATGCCTCCCGGCGTTGCTCTTCAGCCTTCCACATTTCCGCCAGACGCGCCTGTGATGCCTCTTCCTCAAGGGCTTTGATCTGGGCAGCGCTCTCACGCACCTCGCGCAGCCACTCGGCCCGTTCCTTAGCTGCGCGAGCGATGAGGGCGTCCAGGACATCAAGGTTCTGCCCGCATACCCTGCACATCCGTACCCAGTGAGGGTTTGCAGCCCCACACACACGACACTCCCTCACCAGGTCAAAACCGCATGCGGGACAATAGGCCGAGCCGGAGATATATGCCGTTCCGCATTGAGGGCATGTTTCCTCCACCAACGGATAGGCGGTATGACAGTAAGCACACACGAGATTCCCTTCCGGCATCACCGAAAAGGAAGGGGAGCCACAGCCTGGACACCTCCAGCGAAGAGGACGCCTACTCGTCTCCATACGCAGCCTCCAGCGGAGCCTTGCCACCCAACTTATGACGCGGCCAGAGAATGCGATAGTAGAAGCCGTTCATGCATACGTGGTCCACGGGCTGATAGTTCTGCCCGATAGCCTCCAGCACCGGCGGTGGGTAGAACTGGGCTCTGAAAAGCACCATCCCGAATTCCTGCCGATTGATGCGTGCGATCATCTCGCTCGTGTCGAGCAGACCGTTCTTATAGAGATTGAGCAACTGGGTCGGGTTGGTGACCACGGGCTTCCCGGCCAGGAGTGTGAACATGGCCTCCTCGCTGAATACCGGCCCCTCGGCCATACGCACGTACTCAAGAATTCGCTCTCCTGCTGCGTAATCCTCGGCCGATAGCAGGTGGCCCAGTTGGGTATAGCCCATGGCGTCGTGATACTGGAAGGTCACGCAGTCACCCTGTACCAACCGGTCGGCCACGCCCAGCACCCGGGCCAGTGGACCGAAGACAGGGCCCGATGTTGGGAGGTGGAGCATTCGGGGCGCCTGGATCAGGTACAACAACGGGATCAGCAAGGTGACAACGGACTTCGCTGCTGCTCCCCGCGCGCCGCTCAACAGGCGGCCCATCGCCAGTGCAGCAGTGAGGGAGGAGGCGGCGACCGCCGTAGTGAAATACCCGAAGCCCGCGCCCCACTTGCCGCTCAGCGCCCCAGCGCCCAGCGAGAACAGGAACCACAGCGAGTAGGCCGACAGCCGCCCCCAGAACAGCTCATAGCCCAGATATCCCACTGCCAGCAACACGAAGATGGTGTGCAGCCGGAACCACTGCCCGAACAGGAAGAGCGTTTGCCGGTAATCGAACTCGTTAACGTTAGCCTGGATCACATTGATCCACCATTGCCCGTCCGTCGCAATATTCAACCCCCAGAAAATAATCCCTGCGACCACTGCCAGCGCCGTCCCGGCCGCGAGGGCGCGTCTGACATCGCGCAGAAACACGTAGGAGAGGGCTGCCACGACGGTGAAGACGGCCATCTGCTTGGTATAGCCAGCGCAGAGGAGCATCAGCAAGCCCAGCAGCAAATGACGCCTGCCGTTTTCAGGGTGGTCGAATCTGGCGATGAAGACAATCGCCAATGTCTCAAACATCACCATCGTCATATGCATCCGACACAGAGGGCCGATCTGGTAGACGTAGTTGGAGGCGAGAAAGGATAACCCGCCGAGCAGCGGAATAAAACGCCCTCCGATCTCCCGTCGGACAGCAAAGGCGATTGCCATGGCCGTGATAAGCGTGGCGACGAATGAGACCACCCTTCCGGCAGCGACCTGCGCTCCGAAGAGTGGCAACAGTGGGACGATGAGCAGGTGAAACAACGGCGGGTAGTTAGATGCGTAAAATGGGAAGGCCGCGTTGTCCCTGTAGGGCCATTCCCCTCTGCTGTAGAGGATCGCATCGTACAACTCAAAGCCCTCCCCCTGGTCGTAATCGAAAGGCCAGCGGAAGAGAGCAGCGGCATACACCACATAAACGAGCAAGTAACCCAGGTAAACGAGCGTGGTCAGAGCGATCAGCGCAATGTATAAAAACTTGAGCACGCGCGACGAGATCATCGAAGCAGGTAGCGGAGAGTAGTTCAGGCCGGCCGGTCCCCCAGCCGAATCAGCACCCAGCCGACAAGTATAGCGAGCAGCCCCAGGCCCACACCGATACGCTGTAGAGGGCCGAAGCCACCCCATTCCCCAGCCCCAATGAGGTCCACCGCCACTATCCCCACGATAGCCAGCACACCCAGTGCCGTGACAAAGATTCCCAGTTGTCGCTTGGTGATCATCCCCACTGCCCGAATGGCTGTGATTATAACATAGCGACGTACAGGTGCAACCTGACAGCTAGGGTGGGCTGGGTGAGTACATCGCCACGTCAAAGCCCTGCCTCGCGGACAGCGGCCACTTGCCAATCAGGCACTTATCTGATACCATATGAACGTACGCGCTTGTAGATACGCAGGCACTGGCGGCCAACCGCTCGGCACATTCTCGCAGGCTGCAATGAGAACGGCCGCCGCCTGAGCAGATATCTGAGTAAACGCACCGCAGGAGGGTTGGGCAGTGACTCCAGTGCATATTGTACGCTACGTCGCCCTGCAACGCCGGCAGCGCCGGCGTGCTGCGGAACGGAGCGGTCCCCGGCAGCTCCTCCGTGTCGCTGGGGGGGTGTTGTTACTCCTGATAGCGGCGTTTATACTCTCCATCGCCGGCGGTGTGGGCACCGTGCTGGGAGCATACGCCTACTTCACCCGCGACCTGCCGGAGCCGGAGCAGATCGAAGCAGCCGAGCAAAACTTCGAGACTACCAAAATCTACGACCGCACCGGCCAGGTGCTGCTCTACGAGGTCATTGACCCCTTCGGCGGAGACAGGACCTGGGTCTCCCTGGATCAGATTCCAGAAGAGCTGATCTGCGCAACTGTCGCCAGTGAGGACAAGACCTTCTGGACTAACCCCGGCTTCGACCCGCGCGGTATCGCCCGCGCCTTCTGGTCCAACCTGCAAGGGCGACGGATCCAGGGCGGCTCCTCCATCACTCAGCAGTTGATCAAGAACATCGTGATCGAGCCTGAGCGTCGCTACGTGAGCGCCGAGGGCCCGCAGTGGAAGGATTACGAGCGGAAGATCACTGAACTGCTGCTTGCCTACCGCATCACCCAAAAATATTCCAAAAGGCAAATTCTGGAATGGTATCTCAACACCAACCCCTACGGTAACCTAGCCTACGGGATAGAAGCGGCGGCGCGGGTTTACTTCGGCAAGAGTGCCAGCGAGTTGACGCTTGCTGAATCGGCCACACTGGCTCCTATCCCCCAATACCCACGTATGAATCCCTTTGACAACCCCGAGGAGGCCCGCAAGCGTATGGGGCTCGTGCTCGACGCGATGGTGCGGCAGGGGTGCATCACCCGCGAGGAGGCGCTTGCCGCCAAGTATGAGGAGTGGAAGCTGGCCAAGTTCACCGAGCGCTTCGACATCAAGGCTCCGCACTTCTCAATCTATGTGCGCAAGCAATTGGAGGATATGTTCGGCCCTGAGCTGGTATACCGTGGCGGGCTGCGCGTCTACACCACGCTGGACCTCGACCTGCAGGAACAGGCCCAGTGCGTGGCCCGCGCCCACATTCGCCGTCTCTCTGGCGAGGACGAGGCCACTGTGCTCCAGGAAGCCCTTGACGCAGGATGTGTGGCGGTGCAGTTCCTCACACCGTTGCGCGAGCACGAAGTCGGGCGCGACCGTAACGTCAACAATGCCGCCGTCGTGGCCATTCGCCCGGCCACGGGTGAGATCCTGGCCATGGTCGGCAGCCTGGACTACTGGGATGAGAGCATTGACGGACAGTTCAACGTCGCGGTAGACGGCCCTGGGCGCCAGCCCGGCTCAGCCTTCAAGCCCTTCACCTATCTGACGCTGCTCGCGCAGGGTTATAACGCCGCCCATATGTTCCTCGATGTGCGCACCGCCTTCAAGCAGCCTGATGGCGCGCCTTACGTGCCGGAGAATTACGACCGCAAGTACCACGGGCCTCAGCGGATGCGGCTGGCCTTGGCCCGTTCCTACAACATCCCCGCGGTCAAGGCCATGGAGCTGGCCGGTGTGGACAACGTGATCCGTATGGCGCACCGTCTGGGCATCAACACCCTGAACCGGGGGCTGGACTACTACGGCCTCAGCCTGACCCTCGGCGGCGGTGAGGTCCATCTGCTCGATATGACCTACGCCTTCAGCGTCTTTGCTACCGGGGGACGGATGTATGGCGAGGCCGTGCCCGAACACGAGCGGCGCATCGGATACCGCGAGCTGAACCCCGTCGCCATCCTGCGCGTCGAGGATCGCAACGGAAACATCCTGTACGAGTACAGAGAGCCCAAGAGCCAGGATGTGCTCTCCCCGCAACTGGCCTACCTGATGAACTCCATCCTTGCCGATGAACAGGCACGATGGGCCGCCTTCGGCCACCCTAACCCGATGGAGCTCTCGAACGGCCGGCCCGCTGCGGTCAAGACCGGCACGACCAATGACTTCCGCGACGGATGGGCCGTGGGGTACACGCCGCAATTGTCTGTCGGCGTGTGGACAGGTAACACCGATAACAGCGAGATGAAGAACCTGCCCGGTGTGCGAGGTGCGGGACCCATCTGGCGTGCCGTGATGGAGTACGCGCTGCAGGACGAGGAAATCGTCCCCTTCCACCGGCCGGATGGGCTGGTCGAGCGGGCAGTCTGCGCCGTTTCCGGCAAGCTCCCCGGCCCCCATTGCCCCACCGTCACGGAGATTTTCATACCCGGCACGGAGCCAACCGAGCACTGTGACATCCATCAGGTATACCGGGTGAACCGGGAGACCGGCCGGCTGTGCACCTGTCTCTTATACACAT
>JAOAAG010000386.1 GCA_026418995.1 Anaerolineae bacterium | reverse complement strand
AGATGTGTATAAGAGACAGCCCCTACGGCGCTGGTTTTCCGCCTACGCGGACAACAGCGCCATCGCCCGCGCAGGCGGGCGAGCGGCACGTAGTGCCTCTAAGCCGCAGATTTCAATCTGACGGCTATTCGCGTGAAACCCTAAAAACTTTTGAAAAGCACCTCTAGAGGGATGCGGCGGTGTCAAGACGAAGCCCGGCGCGGGGCCGGGCTCCTGTGCAGTTCCCCGGGGGCCTGTCTCAAGGTGCAAGCGCAGCCAACGGGTGATTGGGATCAACCTGCGCTGCACACGCCTGCGCCTGCTCCAGGTCCGCCCCACCGCCAGGCCCCAAGCAGGCGATGAACGCCTCCGCGTGCTGTTGGGCGCTTGCCAACGCCGCCTCCAGTTCGCCAGGCGCGGCGTTCCTGATGGCCTCCACGAACCACCAGGTGGCCCAATCCTCGACTGTGGTATCGTGCGCTGCTGCTCCTTCGTCCTGACGCAGCGCTTCCGTGTAGGCCGTGAACAACTCGTCGCCCAATCGCTGGCGCGTCGCCTCACTCGCGATCAGGCGGCGCAGGGCGGGCAGTTCGTGTTGAGGGGTCACCCCCTGTTGCGCCAGGAAGTTGATCCACTCCCAGCACGCCTGGGGATGCGCCGCCTCCCTGTCCAATCCATATATGCCCACCCGTACCGGTAAGCGTGTGCCAGGGCGGAGACGAATGACGGTTACGCCTGGTTCGAGAGGCCCCTCCGCTGTCCCGATAGGCCCGAACCCAGGGGATAAATAGTCGAACAGGTCGAACCACACGTTGAGCCATAAGCCCACCTTGCCGCTCATCATCCGGGAGGTGATGGCTGATGGCGGTGTAACGATGCTCCCCTCTCCACCGCGCAATCGGTGCAAACGGTCCAAAGCATCCAGCACCTCGGGCTCCGTGAAGCGCGGGCGGGGCGGGCGCTCGTCGGTGAACAGGGGAATCCCCTGTTGCTCCAGCAGAAACGGAACATCGTCGCCGATGATCAGATACCCCCAATCCTCTGTGGTTGCCTCGATCTGCTCGGCGGCAGTCAGGATGTCCTCCACCGTCCAATCAACCGTGGGCAGCTCAAGGCCCGCGCGCCGAAAAATGTACGGGTTATAGTAGAGCACCAACGGCTTGATCATGCCGGGCACCGCGTACAGCCTGCCTCTCCATTTCACGGCGGCGATGGCTTGCGGTACAAAGTCATCCTCCGGGAACTGCCCCTGCTCGGCCAGTGGCGAAAGGTCGGCCAATGAGAACCAGACCATCGTTTGCATCAGCACCAGAGAGTTGTTGGGAACATAGGTTGCCAGGCAGCCAGGCTGCTCGGAGCGCATGAAACTCACCGTGACGTGCCGGTCAGGGTGGGCACTCGTAAACGCTTCGGCAGCCGCGGTGTAGACCGGCTCGTAGGAACTGGTAGGAACCAAGAATGCGATCTCCTGTTCCCCTCCTCCCGGCAGTGGAGGCGGCGATACACTCACCGGAACCGGACTTACGGCGGCGCGCTCTTCTTGCCAGGCGTGGATGGCAGCCACCGCTTCCTTTTGTACGGCGGCCAATGTGCTGGCGATGTCTTGGGGGGTGTGAATGAAGACCAAGGCGCGAGACAGGCCGCCGTAAAGCGCCCGGCTCACCTGCGGGTCCAGACGCAAACGCCCGGCCTGGTTCTCCAGTGAGGCCAACACCACCTGGGCGATCTCGGTGGAGACTTGCTCCTGAATGCCGCTCGCCTCGGCCACAGACCTGCGCGCCGGCCAATCGGAGCCCAAGGGCTGGCGGCTCACAAAGCGCACCCACTCCCACACCGCGTCTGGGTGCGCAGTCCCGGCGCTGACCGCCAGTTCAGACGAGGGACGGACGGCGTGTGAGCCTACAAAGTACGCCGGCGGCAGCGGCGCGATGGCGAGCCCAGGATATTGAGGCAAGAGGTCAGCAACGTCCCACAGCGGTAGAACCGCTATGCCCACTTCGCCTTCTGCGATGTGATTCAGAATCTCCTCTGTCGTCAAAAATAGTGGTCCACTCACCATCGCCGTCACCTGGTCACGGATGGTCAGCCAATCGGCTACGGCTTCCTGAACCTCAGGGCGATCAAGGGTGGGGATAATGTCCCTGCCCTCCTCCCGGTACAGGCCGCCGCTCCTTTCGGCGATCCATTCTATGG
>JAOAAG010000278.1 GCA_026418995.1 Anaerolineae bacterium | reverse complement strand
CACCGGAACCGTTGCCCACTCCTATCCCGGAGACACCTACTCCGGTCGCTGTCGAGTTGCCGCCGACCTCCACAGCGCTTCCTTCCCCTACTCCCACGGCGACGCCCGCCGATGCCACTGCATCTTCTTCGGAGAGCGGGGGTAGTAAGCTCGATATCCCGATTGACTTCGCCCAACTGCGTGCTGCGTTCTTCTCTGGGGGCAAAATCACACTGGTTCTGTTTGCGCTGTGGGGGCTGTATCTGTTTGTGAAGGCCGTTGTGCGCTGGCTGATACGCCGCTACCTCAGTTCTCCCTGGAGATAGGCGTCCGGCACAATGTATTACATGATCGTTGGCCTGGGGAATCCCGGCCCGACGTATGCCGCCAACAGGCATAATGTGGGGTTCCGGTGTGTGGAGCGGCTGGCGAAAACTTATAACCTGAGCTTCGATCGGCGGCAGAAAAAAGCCCTCGTGGCCAAGGGAATGGTCGGGACACGACAGGTGGTGCTGGTCAAGCCGCAGACCTTTATGAACGACAGCGGCCTCGCAGTAGCACCGCTGGCCCGTTTCTACCGGATCGAGCCGGCGCGGTTGCTGGTGGTCTACGATGATCTGGACCTGCCTTTCGGCACCATCCGCCTGCGGCCGGGAGGGGGGAGTGGAGGACACCGGGGGATGCTCTCCATCATCACACAGTTGGGAACGCAGCACTTCCCCCGCCTGCGCATAGGCATCGGCCGCCCCCCAGGCCAGATGGACCCGGCTGCCTATGTGCTCCAGGACTTTGCGGCGGAAGAGGAACTGGCGCTGGACAGGACATTGCAACTGGCGACCGAAGCTATCGTGACATGGCTTCATGACGGCATTGAGGTAGCGATGAGCCGCTACAATGCGGGACGCGAAGCGTGAACGTCTCCGGATTGCTGGCATCGTTTGAGAGGCTCGCTCCTTACCGCGCTCTGCGCGAGGAACTGCTAAGCGGCGACGTGCCGCCCCCTCTGGGGTTGCTACACGCGGCCCGTCCTCCTCTGCTGGCTGCGCTGGCCCGCGACCTGCAGCGCCCTCTCCTGGTCATCGTCGGCAGTGCGGAACGCAGCCGCTCCCTGTTCCACTCCCTGCGCGACTGGTCACCTGCGCCTGAGCTGGTACTGCGCTTTCCGGAGCCCCCGGCTCTGTTCTACGAGGCCATACCCTGGAGCGAGGAGGTGATCGCAGGACGCTTGCAGGTCATACACTCCCTCTACTCCGCTGCTGGGACGGGCCTTGTCGTCGTGACTTCGGTGCGGGCGCTGATGCAGCGTACCCTGCCCTATCGCCACTTCCGGGCCTCGATCCGTGAGTTGCGCCTCGGCCAGGTGCTCGACCTGGAGGGCGTCATCAGCCGCTGGGCTGGGCTGGGCTACGAGCCGGTCAACGTGGTGGAGTCGCCGGGGCAGTTCAGTCACCGGGGGGGCATCCTGGACATCTTTCCCCCCGCTGACCTGTTGCCTGTGCGCATCGAATTGTTTGGCGATCAGATCGAATCGCTCCGCCGCTTCGACCCCACTACCCAGCGCTCGCAGGAGCGATTGGAGCGGGTGGTGATCCCCCCGGCACGCGAGGCGCTTCCTCGATATGGCCCAGCTACTGCCGGGCGCATCGCGGCGCATATCAATGCCTCTTCCCTGGCGGCTGATACGCGCCTGATGCTGGAATCGCATCTGCAGGCGCTGGAAAAGGCCGCGCCCTTCCCGGCGATCGAATTTTACCTCCCCTGCTTCTATTCCGAGCCTGCCACGTTGCTGGAGTACCTCCCCTCGCCGGGTTTACTGGTGCTGGATGACCCGGACGAGATTGCCGGCGAGTGGGCCCGTCTGGAGGAAGAGGGGATGAAATTACGGGCTGCTGCGGAAGAGGAGGGTCTGATCCCCTCTGACTTTCCGCTCCCCTACGTCACCTGGGACGAGTGGAGCGAGAGGTTAGCCGATCGTCCTCATCTCATCCTGGGGCATGGCGAGGAGGAACACGAGTCCCGTCTGGCAGAATGTTTTACGCCAGGTCCGCGCTTCGGCGGGCAACTGAAGCCCGTGCTGGAACACATCAATCTGGCCATCTCCCAGGCAGCCGGTTGGGGTGGGCAGGTGATCGTGGTGAGCCAGCAGGCCCGCCGCCTGGCCGAGCTGTGGGGCGAGGACCACGAATATATCGTGCCGGTGGAGGAGTTAAGACATCCTCCGCAAAGTGCCCTGAGCTTTGTTCAGGGTGCGCTGGCCGAAGGATGGGTGTTGCACGAGCTGGACCCTCTCGGTCCGGGGCGACAAGGCACCACCATCCACCTGCTCACCGATGCGGAGATCTTTGGCTGGCGTCGCCCGGAGCCGCGCCGCCCGGTCAGACGCCGCAGAATAGCCCCCGAGAGCCTCTTCTCCGACCTGACGCCAGGAGACTTCGTCGTCCATACAGAATACGGCATCGGTATCTTCCGTGGATTGGTCACCCGGGCGCCGGAAGGGGTCGAGCGTGAGTATCTGCTGGTCGAGTACGCCGGGGGCGACTTTCTGTACGTCCCCATCCACCAGGCGGACCGTCTCAGCCGCTACATCGGCGCCGACGACCGGCCACCTGTCATCAACCGCCTCGGCACCGCAGAATGGCATATGCTGAGGGAGCGGGCCAAAGAGGCGACCAGACAGGTCGCCCGTGAACTGCTGGAGCTGTACGCCGCACGTGAACTGGCACGGGGGCATGCCTTCAGTCCTGATTCCCCATGGCAGGCGGAGCTGGAAGCCAGTTTCCCCTACTATGAGACCGAGGACCAGTTGCGCGCCATCGAAGAGGTCAAAGCCGATATGGAAAAGCCCAAGCCCATGGACCGGCTGATCTGCGGCGATGTGGGCTATGGCAAAACGGAGGTCGCGTTGCGCGCAGCTTTCAAGGCCGTGATGGATGGCAAACAGGTGGCTATTCTGGTGCCGACTACCGTGTTGGCCCAGCAGCACTACGCCACTTTTCGCCAGCGCCTGGCTCCCTTCCCCATCGAGGTGGAGATGCTCTCCCGCTTCCGCTCCCGCGCCGAACAGAAACGCATACTGGAGCGCCTGGTCGCCGGACAGATAGACATTATTATCGGCACCCACCGTCTGCTGCAAAACGATGTGACTTTTGCCGACCTGGGCCTGCTGATCATTGATGAGGAACAGCGTTTCGGTGTCACCCACAAGGAGAAACTCAAACGTATGCGCACCGAGGTGGACGTGCTCACGCTGACGGCCACGCCCATTCCCCGTACACTCTACATGGCGCTCACCGGGGTGCGCGACATCAGTGTCATCGAAACGCCGCCCGAAGAGCGCCTGCCGATCACCACCTACGTGGGCGAGTACGATCCCCAACTGGTGCGGCGTGCTATCCTGCGTGAGCTGGAACGCAAGGGGCAGGTGTTCTATGTCCATAACCGCGTCCAGACCATCGAAGTGGCACGTCGCAGGCTGGAACAACTGGTGCCCGAGGCCACCATCGCCGTCGCTCACGGCCAGATGCCGGAGGCGGAGCTGGAGCAGGTCATGCTACGCTTTGTGATGGGGGAGATTGACGTGCTGCTCTGCACCAGTATCATCGAGAGCGGCCTGGACATTCCGAATGCCAACACGCTTATTGTCGAGCGGGCCGACCGCTTCGGGCTGGCGCAGTTGTACCAGTTGCGCGGGCGCGTGGGGCGGGGAGCGCAGCGTGCCTATGCCTACCTGTTCCACGACCGGGTGAGCCGCCTGACCCCCGAAGCGCGGCAAAGACTGGACGTTATCCGCGAGGCAGCCGAGCTGGGGGCCGGTTACACTATCGCGATGCGCGACCTGGAGCTCCGTGGCGCCGGTGATATTCTGGGCACGCGTCAATCCGGCCATATCTCTGCCGTGGGCTTCGATCTCTACACCAGGTTGTTGAGGCGTGCGGTGGAGGAATTGAAAGCGCAGCGCGAGGGCCTGCCCCCGCCGCCAGAGCCGCTGGAAGCGATCCGCATTGACCTGCCCATTCCGGTGCGCCTGCCCGATGACTACGTCAAGGACGTGCGGTTGCGACTGCAGTTGTATCGCCGCCTGGCCGAGCTTGCCTCAATGGCGCAGATAGATGCGATGGAGAAGGAGCTGGCTGACCGCTTCGGCCCCCCGCCGCCGGATGTCCAGAACCTGCTCTTCCAGTTACGTCTGAAGGTGATGGCCCGCGATGCAGGAGTGGGCAGCATTGGGGTGGAGAATGGCCGGCTCGTGCTTCGCTCGGGCAGGGGAGACTACCCCGACCGCGAGGAGCTGAGGCGTCTGCTGGGCGCACGTGCAGCGGTGGGCCGACGGGACATCTGGCTGCCGCTGGAACATGGCTGGAAAGAGGAGCTGATGACAGTTCTGGGCAAGCTGGCAAAGGCGAATGCATAAGACCTGCTCGCATAACGGCTGAACAGGCCGTCCGCTTCCCCCTACACGCCACTGAACGCGCTGAACCCGCCGTCTATCGGGATGACGGCGCCGGTGACGAACGCAGCAGCCGGCGAGACCAGCCAGACAACGGCTCCGATCAGGTCGGCAGGCTCCCCGAAGCGGCCCATCGGTGTGTGCGCGATAATGGCATGCCCGCGCGGCGTCAATGCGCCTGTCTCCCGCTCAGTGAGCAGGTAACGATTCTGCTCAGTGAGAAAGAAGCCGGGGGCGATCGCATTGACGCGAATATGCGGGCTGTATTCCTGCGCCATGTGTACTGCCAGCCAGCGGGTGAAATTGTCCACCGCCGCCTTGGCCGCCGAATAGGCCGGGATACGCGTGAGGGGGCGCGAGGCGCTCATCGAGGAGATGTTGATGATGCAACCCTCGCCCTGCGCTGCCATCGGCCGGCCAAAGACCTGGCAGGCCAGCATCGTGCCCATCAGGTTGAGGTCGAACACCTCGCGCAGCGCGTCGGCGGGCAGGTTGAAGAAGGAGAGGTCAGGCATCGTGGTGGCCTGCGGCCGGTTGCCGCCCGCGCCGTTGATGAGAATGTCCACGCGGCCGAACTGAGCCAGCACCGTCTCACAAGCCACCTCCAGCGCTGCGCGATCGCGCACGTCACATGGCAATGCCAGCGCGACGCCGCCAGCCGCGACAATCTCGTCAGCGACCTTCTGGGTGGATTGAAGGGAGCGGCTCATCACCACCACCTTCACCCCCAGCCGTCCCAGCGCACGGCCGATTTCCCCACACAACACACCCCCGCCGCCAGTGATGACGGCGACACGGCCGGCGATGCCGAACAGGTGTTCAAGATAGGCTGCGCTCATGGTGTTCTCCGGGATGATGCAGGAGGCAAGCTCAGACACCGCCTCTCGCCGCGCCCAGCCGGATAAGCCAGGCCGAACATAGCGAAAGCCCAACCAGCAGCACCGAAAGTAGCAACATCAGGATATGGATGCTGAAACCGGTAGCGATGGCCGTCGAACGTGCCACGCCCAGAGGGACCAGCCCCACCGTCCATCCGGCCTCGTAGGTACCAAAGCCGATCAGGCCCTGCACCGGGAGGACGGCGACGAGTGAGGCAATGGACGAGGCAATGACCGTGCCGCTGAGATCGAGCCCCAGTCCCAGCCCGTTGAGCAGAGCATAGTAGACGGCGAAGTTGACGGCCCACTGTAACAGCGAAAGCGCCAGGGTAATGGCATAAAGCTCCCGGCTGTGAGCAAACGCGCCTAGCGCTCCGGCTGTGCGCTCAGCTCCGGCCAGGCCACGATGCACAACGCCCCACTGCCTTACGCCCAGCCGCCCGGCGGCCCAGGCAAGCGCGCGCACCATCACTCCGGCCAGCCGGTCGGCCCAGAAGAGGACGAGCAGCAATATCACACCGAGGGCCAGTGCGAACCAGCGCAGGGCACCGAAGTACATCTGCCGCTCCGCAGCAAGCGCCACGGCACCCAGCACCAGCACCGCCAGCGCCGCCAGGTCGAGCAGGCGGGCCAGTGCCAGCGAAGCCAGCCCATCGGCCACAGAAACGCCACGAGCGCGTAGCAGCGCGATGTACGTTAGCTCTCCCGTGCGCGCCGGCAGGATGTAGTTAGCCAGCGTGTGCATACAGGTGATGTGCCACAGCGCGCCGAACGGCGCACTGCGCCGGGGAAGCAAGAGCAGAAACCGTCCGCTGCGGATCAGGCTGAGCGCCACGTACCCAAGCAACGCCAGCCCCAGTGCCACAGGGCGAATCTGCTGTAGCGCCTCTATCGTATCGCGCCAGTCCTCCACCTGAGTCAGCAGCAGGCCGACCAGCACGACGGATATAATGGCGGCCAGCAGCCACTGCCGCCAGGCCACGGGAGAACGGGCACGGCCAGGCGTGCTCACCTCAGACACCACGGCGAAAGTCGAAGAGGAAGAGTGCCCTTGGCTCATATAGTATAACGGTCGGGGCGGAAGCGCTCAAAGTGGACCTCCATCCAGGCGATCGTCCTGCGCAGCCCCTCTTCCAGCGCATAGCGCGGTTGCCAGCCCAGCAGCTCCCGCGCCAACCGGTTATCGGCACACAGCCGCTCGACCTCGCTGCCCTCCGGGCGCACGCGCGCTTCCTCACAGACGATCGGGAGCTCCTTGCCCAACAACCCCAGAATGAGACGGGCCAGCTCACCGATGGCAATCTCCCTGCCTGTCCCGATGTTAATCGTCTTGCCGACAGCCCCGGGGGAAGCTGCCGCACAGACGAACCCCTCTACTGTATCCAGCACAAAGTTCAGGTCGCGGGTGGGCGAGAGATTGCCCAAACGGATTTCCTGGCCGGTCAGCGCCTGCATAATGATGGTGGGGATGACCGCCCGGGCCGACTGGCGCGGACCATAGGTATTGAAAGGGCGCAACGTGACGACAGGTAGCCCAAACGAGAGGTAAAACGCCTCGGCCAGTTTGTCGGCGCCGATCTTACTCGCCGCGTAGGGCGACTGGCCCTGCAAGGGGTGCGCCTCGTCAATCGGCACATAGCGCGCCGTGCCGTAAACTTCGCTGGTCGAGGTATGCACGACCCGCTCTACCTCCTCCTCGCGCGCGGCCTGGAGCACATTGAGCGTGCCCTCGACGTTGGTGCGCACGTAGGAAAGCGGAGCGTGATAGGAATAGGGGATGGCGATCAGCGCCGCCAGATGGAAGACGATCTCAACGCCGCTGACGGCCTGCCGCACGCGATCACGGTCGCAGATATCGCCGGCGACGACCTCCAGCTCATCCCGCACCGGGGAGCTGTCCAGCCAACCCCAGGTGCCCAGCGCGTTGTAGTGCACCAGTGCCCGTACCCGCGCTCCCAACTCGACCAACCGCTCGGCCAGATGACTGCCGATGAAACCGCCAGCACCGGTGACCAGTACCCTTTTGCCGTTCCACTCCATAGAGCCGCCGGCCCGTGCCTGTTTATGCTACACAAATCGTGAAGAGCACGGTCAGCAGAGACCGGACTCTTATACCACCGAGGGCAGCCTGCTCCAGCCCCGACAACGCTGCGGCGACCACCGCTACGCTGATCACCACCGCCAGGAACGCACGCCAGGTTGAGATGAGCTGCGTGGAACGCACCGCCTGGATCAGCCAGATCATCCCCATCAGGCTCGACACAGCGAGCGCAAACACCACTGCTCCTGTGTAGAGAGCACCGGCCTGATCGCTCACCAGGTAAGACACAAGCGGGGTCAGCGGAGAGAGAAAAGCCAGCAACAGGATCCACGAACAGCCGGCCACCAGAGCCAGTTGGAGATGCATATCGAACCCTCCCCGCCCTCCCAACAGGCGCGCGCAGAGGAAAGTTAACCAGGCAAGGACCAGGCTTACGAACGCCAGGAACAGGGCAGGGACCAGGGAATCGGTCACACAGCGCAGCACCCCGGTCACAATCTGCTCCCGTCCCAGGTCGGCCGCGGGCAACAGCCTCATCACGGCCATCACCAGAGTCCGCCACAGCGGAACAAAGATGAGGGTCACCAGGAGGGTGCCAAGCGTACGGTTCCATGAATAAACCGGAGCCGCCACCGCCTTGCGGACGTCCACAGGGCGCAGGTTAGCTCCGCACCGGTCGCACAGGTAAACCCAGGCAGGGTTGCGGTAACCACAACGCGGGCACACCGGGTTGACCACCCGTCTGGATTCGCTCAGACGTGGGAGCAGGGGCGCGATATGATCGGGCGGCAATTGTCGTGCGCGCTGCAGCTCGATGGCCGCCTGGGCGTTGCCCGGATTGATAGCCAGGACGTTTTCGAGGCACACGATCTTATCGGCCCTGGACTCGACGACGGTGCTGAGCCACATCCAGGCTTCCTCGTTGCGCTCATCCAGCTCGATGATATGAATGAGGTTGTCCCGCGCTCGCTTCAGATCGCCAGAGCGAGCCGCTTCGATCGCATACTCCAGTCTTCTCTCCAGTTCCCCTTTCACCATATGTAGCCACCCCGCCCACTTTTCCGCAGGTTCAAAAGCGATCGCACAGTGGATGGCATCCTCCGGTGTATTCCGGCCTGCGGGAGGATGCAGAGAGACCATCATTTGTGCAAAATCTGGCTGAGGAATTGCTTGGTACGCTCATGCTGAGGTGCGGTGAAAAGCTGCTCCGGGGTCGTATCCTCGACGATACGGCCGTTATCGAGCAGGATAACCCGATCGGCAGCCGCGCGCACAAACCCCATCTCGTGGGAAACCACCACCATAGTCATCCCTTCCTGTGCCAGTTCCAGCATCACGTCGAGCACTTCACGGATCATCTCTGGATCAAGCGCCGAAGTGGGCTCATCAAAGAGCATGATCTTGGGATTCATTGCCAGTGCGCGGGCGATCGCAACGCGTTGCTGCTGACCGCCGGACAATTGGCTGGGGTAGGCGTGTGCCTTCTCGGGGATGCCCACCTTCCTCAGTTGCTCCATAGCAATTGCCTCTGCCTCTTCGCGCGTGCGCTTACGCACAATGCGCTGGGCGAGCGTCACATTCTCCAGCGCAGTGAGATGGGGAAAGAGGTTGAACAACTGGAAGACCATGCCGATTTCGGCGCGGGTCTCGTTGAGTTGTTGGGGATTGGTGGTCATCAACCGGCCATCTATCCACACCTCGCCGCTGGTGGGCACCTCCAGGTAATTGATGCAGCGCAGCAGCGTAGATTTGCCCGAACCACTGGGGCCGATGATCACCACCACTGTGCCGCGTTCCACACTCAGGCTGACCCCGTTGAGCGCCTTAACGCTGCCGAAATATTTGTGCAGATTCTTGATCACAATAATGTCATCAGCCATCCCGGCGCAAATGTCTTTCCAGCAACTGCACCAGCAGTGAGAGCGCTACCGTCATGGTCAGGTACAACACCGAGAGCGTGACATACGCCTCACGGAAGCGGAACGTGCTGCCGGCATACAAACGCGCCACCTGCGTGATGTCTCGCACGGCCAGCACGGAGACCAGCGACGAGTCCTTGACCATCGCCACGAAATCATTGCCTAGCGCGGGCAGCACATTGCGGACCGCCTGGGGGAGGATGACATACCGCATCGCCTGGGCATAAGTCATGCCCAGCGAGCGGGCGGCTTCCATCTGCCCGCGCCCGATAGACTGGATACCGGCGCGGAAGATCTCGGCCAGGAAGGCCCCATACGTGATGGCCAACGCAATGATCGCCCGCACATTCATCGGGATCGCCTGATTTTCGATGCTGCCCAGCATTCTGCCAGCCGCATACCACCCCAGCTTATCCAGCCACGCCCCCAGCGCGTTAATCCACTCCACCACCGTCGGCACGCCGACCAGAGCGATGAAGAAAATGAGCACGAGCATCGGAATGCCGCGCACGAGCTCGACGTACAGAGTGGCGGCGTTGTTGAAGATTACGTTGTGCGAGATACGCCCCAACCCAGCAATCAGGCCCAGTACCAGTGCGATGCCATAGGCCACCAGCGAGGTGACCGCGGTCACTCCCAGGCCGAGGATAATACGCTCGAAGGCTTCGCGGTAATTGGCCCGCGAGTAAATGGCATACGCTGTCCACAGGGCGATCAGAATCATGGTGAGGAACCACCAGGGGAACTGGACCAGGCGTCTGCCCAGCCGGTCCCGTTGCACGAATACCGGAAGCCCTTCTTCCGCCAGAGAAAGAGAGGGATGGACAGCCATTGACGCCACTCCCCATTGGAGTTAAGGTGACGGTCACCGCTGAGGCGACCGTCACCTGAGCATCGCTGAATCGGGTTACTCAGAGGGCGGTTTGAACTCGGGGCCGAAATACTTGGCGTTCAGCTTATCCAGCGTGCCGTCGGCCTTCATCGCCTCAATCGCCTTGTTCACCGGGTCAACCAGGTCACTGCCCTTGGGGAAGATGAATCCCAACTGATCGCTCGAGAGCGAGGGGCCGACCAGCTTCAGTTGATCGGCGTTCTCCCCCAGGTAACCCTGTCCAGCGACCTCGTCAATGATTACTGCGTCAATATCGCCAGCGATCAGCGCCTGTACCGCAAAGGGGAATTGCTCGAAAGCCTGAATACGTTCCTCGGGCAGGAATTTTTTGGCGGTCTCATAGTTGGTCGTGCCGGTCTGAGTACCGAGCTTGAGCTCCGGGTTATTGACGATGTCCTCCATGCTATTGATGCGAGTCTCGTCCTTACGCACCAGAAGCCGCTGTTCAATATTGATATAACCGATGGAGAAATCCACAATTTGCGCCCGTTCCTCGGTGATCGTGATACCATCGGCCGCCGCGTCGAACTGACCGTCAGCCACGGCCTGGATCATACCCTCCCAGGCAGCCTCGACAAAGACCGGCTTGCAGTGCAGACGGGTGCAGATCTCCTCCCAGGCATCGTAGTCCCAGCCGGCCGGTTGCTGGGTTTTGGGATCAATGTAGTTGAAGGGTATGTAGGCGTTCTCGACGGCGATGCGTATCTCACGGCACTTCAGGTCCACGATAGCGTCTCTGGCATTGCCCAGGCACCTCCCGCCCCGGGGCATCTTGCCCCCGCCACAGGAGGTCAGGAGTGTGGCCACGATGACCATCAGGATCACGAGTCGTATACTGCGCATGTTTACCTCCTTTTGTTCAGTAAACTATAGCCCGGTGCTGCTATTGGGCCTACATGTTACTATAGAAGCGCAATTTTGACCACTGCTCGCATGGACTCCGCTCTCCATCCTGCCAGGCAAACCTCCGGAGATACAGACATATCTCACAGAGCGTGGACTTGACAATCCAACCGGGCGACGTATAATTTATCGCAACCAGCCGGCCGTAACAGGCATACCGTGTGTGTAGCGCCCCCCAGGCATACCGAGCCGCCGGCCAAGGAGTTACAGGGGGAATCCCGGTGAGAAAAAGGGCAGTTATCTGGAGTATCGTTGCGGCTATGGTGGCCCTGGCTATGTTGACATTCTCGGTTGCCATCGCGGCTCCATCTGCTCCCCTCCAGCAAGTCCGATTCACGAAGAGGGTTAGTGACCCTGCGCCCCAGGTTGGTGAGCGCCTGACTTTCGATCTAATGTTCTACCTTGCTCCAACGGCAACACAGCCAATAGAGGCGATGATCGTTGACCCCAATCCAGCCCCGGACTATCTGAGCATCCTTACCGACACCATCACCGGGGGAGCATACTACAGCTCCACCATTGACAGCGTGGTCTGGGAGGGCAGGTTAACCGTCGGCACGCTACTTCCGGGCGTTACCTTTGACGTTCTGGTGACTGGCATTCCCACCGGCATCCCGACAACCGGCTACCCGGTCACCAACACGGCTTTTATGTTCGATCGCTCTACGGCGGGGACATTGCCCCTGCTGGCAACAGCCCAGGCCCGCTTCCGGATTATGCCCACATACCGTGTCTGGCTGCCCATCGTACTGCGTACCACGCAACACGCAACACGCGCCACGCAATACGCAACACGCAACACGCACCACGCACCACGCACCACGCACCACACTTTCCTCCCCCTCGTCGCTTCCAACTTCTGCCCCGCTGCCAGCACAGTACCCTCTCCCTTCGCAATCCAGATCGCTGCCCTTCATCAAGTGGAGGGGATGACGCGCTCGGGGCTCCGCATAGTACGCCCCCTGAGTGAGGCCGAGTGGCTGGCGATGTACGAGGCGGCTTTCCCCACGCTGGTGGGAGCGCTGGAGGAAAGCGGCGCCGGCTGGGCCCGAGTGCGCATTGGTTGGCGCTGGATTCAGCCCAACCCGCCGCCGGCTCCTTACGTGTGGGGGCCATACCACGATGAGAAACTGCGCCTGGTAGCCGAGACCGGGGTACAGCTCATCGCCACAGTAGCCGATGCACCCGACTGGGCGGCCGAGTCGCCCTGTGCTCCTGTGTATCCCGATCGCCTGGACGAGTTTGCCCAGTTTCTGACCGACCTGGTCAACCACTACAAAGAGCCGCCGTGGAACATCCGCCATTGGGAGCTGTTCAACGAGCCAGACGGTACCTGGCCCAATGCCTGGGTTGGAGGGTTGGGCTGCATGGGCTATTACGGCGACCGGTACGCGGATATGCTGGAAGTGGCCTACCCGGCGATTAAAGCCGCCGACCCCAATGCTGTGGTATTGATGGGCGGCGTGGCCCACGACTGGTTGGTCGAGTACGAGGGGCCCTTCTATCGCTACTTTCCCTACCGTGTGATGGAGGCTGGTGGGGGCAATTTTATAGATGCACTGAACTTCCATTACTTTCCCGACTGGCACCGCGAGTGGGAACGGTGGGACGCCAATAGCCAGGACCGCCGCATGGGTTGGCTACCCGCTCCTACCTGCGGCGACCTGTTCGACGGTCTGGGCACGGCCTACGAGGCATGGGGGGTGGACCTGATTGCCAAGACCACCCACTTCCGCAACCGTATGCGCACCTGCTTTGGGGTGAACAAGCCGGTATGGGTGACCGAAGTGGCCGAGCACGGTTACCCCAACAATCCCTCCTCATTGGCGCAGCAGGCACGCTATGTGATCCAGGGGTATGCCCGCGGTCTGGCTGCTGGCGCGGAGAATATCACCTGGTACGCGCTGGTCACGCCCAATGACAGCTACCACCAGGGGTTGCTGTACGACGATTTCTCGCCCAAGCCGGCCTTTTACGCCTATAGGGCAATGACCGCTGAGCTCAAGGGATATACCTATCATCGCACGCTGAACGTGCCCAACGTGGAGGGTTATGTCTTCGCCACGCCCTGTGGGCGGGAGAAGACGGTGGCCTGGGGCAGTGGTATGCTACCCTTCGCGCCGGCCGGGCGGTTACGTGTGGTGGATCGCATGGGAAATGAGACTTTTATCGCCGATGGTGGCCCAGGCGATGCTGATGGGACGCGGAACGGCGCGATCAGGCTGCCGATGACTGTCGAGCCGGTGTTTGTGGAGGTTCGCTGAGTCTAATTCACCGCACAGGCGAAACCACCGGATCACGCAAATAACCCCATTCTCAATTCCCAATTCCCATGTCCGCAATCTATGAAAGGGGGAAATATCAATGACCGAGGACGAGGTTTTTGATCAGCCTGGTAGGGGGCAGGCGACTGTGCCTGCAACGGATGAGACGCAGGAAGGGCCAGAACCGGCTACAGAGGAGTTCCTGCCTGGCGAAGCACCGGTGCCGGAGCAGGCGCTCCCCGCCGGGGAGGGCATGGCGGAGGTAGCAGTGCAGGAACCGGAAGCGGTGGAGGCTGCCCTTGCCCCGGAGGAAGTGCCCCCCGTGCCAGAGGAGGCAGTCGAAGTAGCCGAAGCAATCGCTGCGGCACCGGCCAAAGTGCCATGGTGGAAGCGCCTCTTTGCCCGCCAGCCCAAAGAAGCACCTCTGCCGGAGGAGGCCATACCACCCGCATTGCTGTCTCTTATACACATC
>JAOAAG010000060.1 GCA_026418995.1 Anaerolineae bacterium | reverse complement strand
GCACCATAGGACCTGGAGGCAGCCTGGAAAGGCTACCCCACTGCCATTCCGCACCTCTTTCACACGCGCCGGCCTGGGCGCAATAGAGCACCTGCCGTACTTGCCGCCGTGAACACGTAAATAGCATCCCACAGCCATCCGAACAGCCTGCCCGAGCACAGGCCGCTGGTGAAATAAGCGGCGATGCTCTCCGGTACGATACCTCCTCCCAGGAGCAGCAGGAGGGAGAACAGCAGCTTGGGCAACGCTGCCACGACGATGATGCCGCTCACCACCAGCCACAGGTACGGCGAGCGACGCCTCCGCACGGCCAGGTGGACAAGCTCGGCTATCCCCGCCCCGGCTAAGGGGCCCAAGATAATAGTATACCAGCCCAACGCAGGAATCAGCAAGCTCGCTACCAAGGCCAGCGGCAGAGTGATAATCCCAGCGATCAAGTAGTGGACGGGCCGGAAATCGGCGAAGAAAACCCGCTGTTGTCGGTTGACGCATTGCCGACAACGGTACCCCACCGGTGTCTGGACAGCGCACCTGGCGCAAATAGGCTGTCCACAGCGATTGCACCGCAAATAGGTCTCAACGGTAGGATGGTTGATACACCGCAGCGTTTCCCCCATAGTTTATCACCCTGATTGTTTCGGCGTCAGGCGCTCCAACAGAGTTTTGTAGAAATACGTGCCTTCCCGCACCCGCGCGAAGCGAGCGCAGTGTGGACTGGCTTCGACAATGACCTCGTCTCCCGGCCCCAACCTTCCCTGCACTTCCCCATCCACGGTGAGAACTGCTGGCCGCCCTCCGGTGATCGTGATACACACCCTGACCCCCTCGGCCAGGACGAGGGAATGGGCCATGCTCAGATGGGGCGCGACGGGCACCAGGAGGATGTTGCGCAACTGAGGGGGGAGGATGGGACCGCCGGCTGCCAGGGCGTAGGCGGTGCTTCCTGTAGGTGTGGCGACGACCAGTCCATCGGCGACATAAGTAGCCAGGCAACCACCGTCTACCGAGACGGCCAGGTGCACGACTTTGGTTCGCGCTCCCCGCCCTACCACCACATCGTTAAGCGCTTCGGCGCACCTGGGCTCCTTTCCCCTGCGCCGCGCTGTCGCCCGGAGCATCAGGCGTTCCTCGATCCAGAACGCTCCCGCCAGTACCCGCTCAAGCACCTCCTGCCACGCATCCGGGCCGCTCTCGGTCAGGAAGCCTACCCGGCCCAGGTTAATCCCCAGAATGGGGATGCCGAAAGGAGCCACAGCCCGTGCCGCGCGCAGGATAGAACCATCGCCACCCAAGGTAATCAGCAGCTCGGCTCCTGCCCCTCCCACCCCCAGTCCCGACTCCCGAATCCCCAACCCCGGGGCCAACTCGGTTGCCGGGCAGAGCTGGGCCGCTCTCCCACGCGCTCTGATCCAGGCGCCGATTTCCTCGGCCAGAGGAAGGGCCTCGGCGATACGGGGATTATAAGCCAGGATAACTGTCTTCACACGTCTTGGGGCGGCGTTGTTAAGCTGCATGAGTCCGCTCTCTGACCCACTCCACCACTCCGGCCACTGGCACCTGCGTCTGCTCTCCGCTTTCCATATCGCGCACGATCGCCATCCCGGACACGAGCTCCTGCTCTCCTAAGATGACCGCATAGCGTACACCGCGCTTGCTGGCCTCGCGGAGCTGGCTTTTCAGCCCTCGCTGCCCGAAGGCAATCCAGGTGCCGATTTCTGCGCCGCGCAGGGCATACGCCAGGCGCACAGCCTCCGGCCCGGCCTGCGGCCCCAGGTGGGCCACAAACACCGTCGGCGACGGCAGAGGGGGCACCTGCACCCCAAAATACTTCATCGCCATCACGATACGCTCCAGCCCGGAGCCAAATCCCACTCCTGGCGTGGGAGGGCCGCCCAGCAGCTCAGCCAGCCCGTCGTAGCGTCCTCCGCCACACACGGCGCTCTGGGCCCCTATGCCCGCTGCCCAGACCTCGAAGACAGTCTTGGTGTAATAATCCAGCCCGCGTACCAGGCGATGGTTGATCACATAGCGTCGGCCCAGCAGGTCCAGGTACTCCCGCAGCCTGGCGAAGTGTGCCTCACATTCTGTACACAAATAGTCCATGATGTGAGGAGCCTCCGCTATGACCGGCTGGCATACTTCGGCTTTGCAATCGAGCACGCGCAGCGGGCTGCGCTCCAGCCGGCGGCGGCAATCGTCGCAGATACGGTCAGCGTGGGCGACATAATAGGCTCGCAGCACTTCCACATATCCCGGCTTGCATTGTGGGCATCCGGTGGAGTTCAACTGAAAGGCCAGCTCCTGGAATCCCAGGCCCGCGTAGAGGTCCCACGCCAGCAGCATCACCTCCAGGTCAGCGAGCGGGTCCTGTTCCCCCAGAATCTCGACGTTAAACTGGGTGTGCTGGCGGAAACGCCCGGCCTGGGGGCGTTCGTAGCGGAAGATGGGGCCATAGGTGTAGAGCTTAACCGGCTGTGTGCGCACCTGCATACCGTTCTCGATATACGCGCGGATCACACCGGCGGTGAATTCCGGACGCAGCGTAATGCTGTGTCCGCCCTTGTCCTGGAAAGAATACATCTCCTTATCCACGATATCGGTCCCCTCCCCGACACCGCGTGCAAACAGCTCGGTCACCTCGAAGACGGGCACATCAATGCGCTCGAAGCCACACAATTCCGCCAGGCGCCGCGCCCGCGTCAGCACGTAGTCCCAGTAGGGCTGATCCTCCGGCAGCACATCGAGCGTGCCGGTAGGCCGCTGGTAACGTGGCATAGATCGTCTCCTCCTGAGCAAGTCTGGATGACGGTATTATAGCCCAACTTGGGGGAGTTGTCTAACGGTTGCAGTGGAGAGAAACAGGATATCTGGGGGAGTAGTGGGGAATCATCCAGACCCTCCCACCACCGGTATAGCTGAAGCGGCGGGCTGCAAGCGGGAAGATACTGCGGCCAGGCGTGGTGACCAGCAGCCGGTCAGACAGAAGCTTTGGACCAGTGACACTGAGTCCCACCTGAGCTCACCACGTGTGGTGAGCGCCCGACCGGGTCGCTGAAGCCCCGGTAGAGCGAGGCCGCCACGGCCAGCACCAGTATGACCTCCGCAGCTCCCCATCCCTGCGCGGTCCAGACGCTAAGCGAGTACGGAATATACAGCACTCCTCTCACCAGGGCATAGGCCGGGGGGAGCAACAGTCCCGCCAGTTGGCCGCGGGTCGAGCGGGCGGCCAGTACCCAGACCGGCGTAATCACGAGAAAGCACAGCGTGGTCCAGAACACGATGCGCTCATCCCAGCCGCTGGAAAAGCCCGGGTCGAGGACCATTTGTACCCACCAGAGCATACCCACAACGGGCAACAACCCCGCCAACAGACGATGGCGGTAAGCAAACAGCAAGCCCAGCGCCAGCGCTCCTCCGAACATGCCCAGTTTAAGCACGATTACCAGGGGAGCCATCCCGCTGCTTGCTATGATGCTCGCCAGCAACAGGCACGCGAGCGCCAGCCCGAGCCGTGACCACCTCATGCGGCGTCGCAGCCACACCAGAAGCAACGCGCACGCACCGGCCTGGGCCAAAAACCAGCCGTTAACAAACCACCCATGAGCGGCCACGTACTTGCGTGTCGGCGGGAAGAGGAGATCAAACAGCTCCGGTAATAGGAAGAAGTAAGCAACCCCCAGGGCGGGGAATGACCAGGGGGTCAGCTCTCGCTTCCACAACAGGCTCACCGCGAGGGGCACAAGCGCCGCCAGAGCGGTCAACAGCCGCGCATGGTCACGATGCGCCACGAGCATGGTCAGCCCAGGCAAAATCGCAAGTCCAATCTGGAGCCATGCCACAGAGGCGCATAACAGTCTCTTCATGTGCCAACGCCTCCTCTAACACAATACGGTGGCAAGTCGGGGAACGAGGGCAGGTCTTGTCCCTATTCTCCTAACAATCTCTCTTGCGCCTGCTCCCTTAGCCGCGCCTCGCCGGCTGCCTCATCATAGGGATCCTTCACCAGGCGCTGCCTTACCATAGGGGAAAGCAAGTTCGCGGCGTGGAGATAGTAGCTCTCCACGCCCCACGTGCCGTCAGGCTGCCAGATCAACGAGACGACCAGCGGCATACTCACGCCGGCGCCGGCCCGGAGTTCCCCATCTTCCACGCTGTAAACACGACAATAGGCCCATAGCGCGGTCTGAATGTGGCTGCGATCAGTCAAGATCTCGGTAAGCTCCAGCATCTCCAGGTCACAGAAGGCCCCGACGTTAGAGAGCAGATGATAGTCAGGCGGCATCAGATTCTGCATGACGTTCTGCACCACGAACCCCTCCAGCATATCCTCGACCTCCGCAGCCGAAGGGGGGAGCGGCGGGGGCGGGGGCGGTGTCGGAGTAGGTGGCAGAGGAGCGGTATCTATATGACTGGCGGCTTCAAAAGCAACAGGTGCAGCCGTCGGTACGGGCACAGGTGCGGTGGAAGGTTTGAAACCGGTCGAGCCCCAGGCGGTGCCAAACGTGATGGCTAACCCGCCGGCCACCAGGAGCAGCACGAGCAACCAGACCAGCCAGCCCCTCCATCCCAGCCGCCAGCGCCGCACCGGTTTGACCAACTGGACCGTCACCAGCCAGAGCACGGCTGTCAGCGCCAGGTACACCGCCGTCGTATACTGCCATAGCGGCCTGGAGAGTACCTCGGCAGAGTACAACCAATCTCCCCCGCCCAGGAACATCATCAGCGAGATCGGCCAGGGCGCTCCATAAACGCTCATCTCCGGGGTGATAATTGCCGAGGCCAGAGCGTTGACCGGACTGAAGGATAATATCTGACGTGGGAAAGTCTGAGCGATACCCAGAATATTGGCCGCCACCCAGACAAACATACCACCGAAGACGCAAAGCATTACCAGCAGGTAAGTGAATACTGTCGCCTGTCCGGTCCGCCGCGTGAGGGCCGAAAAGAACATACCCACCGAGCCATACGTTATGGCGACCAGTCCTAGCAGGCCGATGACCTGGATGATATCACGCAGCGCGATGCCGCCGAAAACAAAGATGATGCTGGAGAGCGGGACGGCGGCCAGGATGAGCATGAAGATCCACATAAGCGAAGCGACCATCTTGCCCCACAGGATGCTGATCGGGCGCAGGGGGGTGGAGAGCAACATATCATAAGTGCGCCGTTCATTCTCCCCGCTGATGGCCCCGGCCGTGAGCGAGGGCGTGATGAAGCAGATGCACAGCAGGATCAGCAACGCCAGGCTGGAAAACAGTATCTGGCCGAGATAGGCGCTCTGAGGCGTGACGCCGGCATACTGCGCGAAAG
Source organism: Anaerolineae bacterium (assembly GCA_026418995.1). GTDB lineage: Bacteria > Chloroflexota > Anaerolineae > B4-G1 > B4-G1 > JAOAAG01. The sequence goes on along the minus strand of JAOAAG010000060.1, from coordinate 13,836 downwards.
AGGTCAAAGTGAGCCGGTAGAGCCCGTAGGTCAGAATGCCCAGCCCGGCCAGATAGAGGGTCAGGACCACGAAGGCGCGCGGCCCGCGCATCTGGCCGCGCATTTCTTTGATGATAATAGGGTTGATGAAGCGCGCGAGGTATGGCATACTGCGTGCTGCGTGTTCCGTGGACATCTTACGCCACCTCTCCTGCCGTCAACTGCAAAAACAGTTCTTCCAGCTCGTTACCCACCTGGCGGAACTCGGCTACGGCGACGCCATGATTTACCAGGTAACTCAGTAATTCCGAGGCCGCACGGAGATCGCCAGCGAGGTAGGCCTCGAGCCAGGCCCCGATGGGGTCACTGCCACCGTTGACCTGTACCACGCTCGTTACACCTGGGAATCCCGTCAATAACTGCAAGGCCTGCTGTACCTCTGAGACAACGTGTAGCCTCAACACGCGGCCAGCCCGGGCCTGGTTCTGCAACCAGGACAGCGGCCCACCAGCAACCATCCGTCCCCGCTCGATGATGCCGACCTCCGTGCATATCTCGGCCAGCTCGCTCAGGATATGGGAGCTGAGGATAATGGTCTTGCCCATTGCCGACAGCTCACGCAGGAGCTCGCGCATCTCCACCCGCGCACGTGGGTCAAGCCCCGAGGCTGGCTCGTCAAGCAGCAACACCTGCGGGTCGTGCACCAGTGCCCGTGCCAGACACAGCCGCTGCTGCATCCCGCGCGAGAGATGGCCCACGTCATCATTGCGTTTCTGGGCCAGCCCGACCAGCTCCAACAGCTCCTCGACAATCACCCGACGCCTGCGAGGGGGAAGGTTGTGACAACGGGCGAAAAAGTCCAGATATTCCCAGGCCGTCATCTCCTGGTAGAGACCGAAAAAGTCCGGCATATACCCTACGTAGGTATGGATAAGCCGCGGCTCCTGGACTACCGAATGGCCAGCGATCCAGATTTCGCCGGAGGTGGGCTCGAGCAGTCCCGCCAGCATCCGCAAGGTGGTCGTCTTACCGGCGCCGTTGGGGCCTATGAATCCAAAGAGTGCACCGCGCGACACCCGCAGGTTGAGATGGTCCAGCGCCAGCGGAGCGCCGCGCCGGTAACGCTTACACAGACCACGGGTCTCAACGATAAAGTCACTCACCGGCCACCTCCTCCGGTAACCTGCCCCGCAGGGCGATCTCAAATTTGTAGCACAGGCCGGACATGCTGTTCCGTTGCACCCGCAAACTGATCGTGCCTCCCACCGGATTGAGGAAGCGGTCTGGATCGGCGACTTTGTACTCGCTGCCCACTTTGACGCCTTCCAGGCGGGTCCATTCCCCTTTCGTCCAATCATAGAGCGAGAGCTCAGGCGCACTGGCAGCCTCAACGGTCATCTGCGGTTCATTTGAGCTGGGATAGACGCTCAACGCGGTCAAGTCCAGTCCACGCAGTGCAGATGGCAACCGGTACTTGAGCGTCACCTGTCCCACAGCGACAAACACCTGGGTGCCTGGACCGCATTCACCGGCGCTGCCCACGCTCTCCACGAGACGGCCCGGAATAGTGCCCGGCGGCAGATAGATCTCGCCGTCGGCACTCTGGGGTGGGAGTGATACCACGAGCATGGCCTTCTGGAGCTCTGTGGCCCGCACACCGACCACCTGCACGTCCAGTGGACTGCACTCAGCCCAGACGAACAGCGTCGGCGCAGGCAGAGGGGCCGCAGGCCCCCAGTTCGTGTGCAAATAGGCCTCCAGGATGCTCTGCCGTACCATCACCTCGCGCGAGGGAGGTTGAGGCCCCTGGTGGAACTGTTCAAAGGCCGCCCAGGGAAAATAGGCGTACTCATATGAGGCGCTCTGTAAGGTCGCGCTGATCACCCTTTCCTCGCCAGGAGCCATCCCTTCCAGATGAGCGAAGCGCTGGCCGCTCAGCAAGAGCATCGCCTGTATCGGGCATTCCAGCCCGTTGCGGACTGTCCCGTACAGCCGGTTTTCCTCGACCTTCAGATCGGCGTCGAACGCTGCCGCTTCCGCCGGGATCCAGGATTCGACCTGGAAGGCCCGCATAGCCCACTGGCTGACACCCAGCTTGCGTACCAGTGTGGGATTGCCCTGGAGCACGTTAATCGGCGCCACGGGGCCGCTATACCCCCCAGGGGACCCAGGCGGCGCAGGCCCCCAGGGCGCATAGAATGGCACCAGCGGACTGACCAGCCCATTATCGTTAACCTGTACCGTGTACTCTCTCTCCCCAGGTGAGAACAGGCCCACATAGGAGCGCATTTCCAGAAATTGGCTTCCCGGCGACAGGGGGATGACAGAAATCTCGTTGATCACCACATCGCTACCGCGCTGGCTGAGGCCCAATCCGTAGCTTCCTACGGAGAAGATCAACGTCAGCGCCGGAACGGTGATCCATCCCCAGTCGAGGCGGCGCCAGCGGCGCAGGAGCAGATAATTTACCGGACCCACCAGAATGATGTAGAGCGCGAGCAACCCGGCCAGCCAGCGGATGGAGGGCAGCTCAAGCGTCGGCAGGTTGGTCAAAACATTCCACATCTGCTCCGCTTCCAGGTTGCGGCGGGGGATGTCCACGGGAGCGTTAGGTGGCAGGACCGCGTCAGTTTCGAGCAGCTTTTGCCAGAAGGGAAGCAATCCAGCCCAGGCGTCGAACGGTGTCACCGTTGGGTCGAGCGCCAGATAGGCTACCCATCCCTCTCCCACGTACTCCTGCACCAGCAGGACATTGCTGTCCTGGCGGATGAGGGCCCGGCCATGGTAATCCGCTGGCAAGGTCGCCAGGAAGGGCCCTGGCACCAGCACCGGTCTACCCGCAAATTCAGCCAGACCGCTCAGATTAATCAGCTCAACTGTCTCTCCCAGGCTGACCAGACGCAGGGACTCCGGCAGCCCGGCCAGGACACGCCTGGCCCCCGCCCCTCCACCGACAAACAGACGGCCTCCCAGTTGAACCCAGCCAAACAGGGCATTTCCCTGGGAGGGGGTCAGGCTGCTCGTGTCCACACCGGCCAGGATCAGGCAGTCCAGCGAGCGCAGCGCCTCGATGCGCTCCGGCAGGTCTTCCAGTGACAGGGGGATCAGACGGATGTCGGAGCGCTCCGGCAGGCTCAACCCCTTTAACATAGCCAGCGCTCCCTCGTCAGGGGCGATAACACCGATCAAGTACTCATTCTGCGGATGAGTTGAGATAGTCGTCTTAGCTTCCGCCAGCACCTGTTCCTGGCTGTCCACCAGGTGTACAACGATTTCCCTGGTGAAGTTCGACGGGAGGACGTGGAGGGTGATCTCCTTGCGGGCCCCTGCCGGCAGCGGGACGGGGAGGGCGTAAACTGCTGTGCCGCTGCTGCCGGCAATTTCGGCGCGTACCTCCGTGTCCAGATCGCTGCCCGCGTTGCTCAGGCTGACGCGCAGCGGCAACCACTCGCCGTACTTGACGTGGCCGCCCAGATAAGGCGTTATCGCCAGTCTGACGCCCGGGGCCTGAGCAGACACGGGCATGGTCACAACCAGAAGCATGGGAATCAGAAGTCCCGCTAGTAGTCCGGCCACCAGAGTGCGATGTTGCATCGTACTTCCCTTCCTCCGATACGGTCACCGTTGGCGTATGCTACCAGGCACTTAGTTTACCACAAGAAAACGCCGTTAGCCAGACGACTGCACGACTATCGCGCAACAAATGTCCGACATCTGAGCTACGCTTTGCCTGTGCGATGCCCAATTGCTGCTATGCACAATATATTCAACGTTATAGAGCGTCCACAGGTTCCCTTCGGAGCAAGGACCGTCTGTTAATCGTGGCTCCGTCCGGGCGGGTCACCAGCCTGAGGAAACCTTATGTCCGTGGTGGGCTGGACTATCCAGGGGTATCTTTGGCAAACCCAGGTAATTGCAGTATCATTGGGGGAGAGGTCCGGGGAAGAAGGTAGCGAGATGGTCGCCACAGGGTATGATAAGGCTCACCCATTGTGGTTGCTTCACGTATGAAGGTTGGCTAACGCCTGCTTCCGGGATGGCCGTCGCCTGGCACCTCGGGAGGTGAAGCCACCAGCCTTCCGGGTGAGAACGAGGCATCATGCGAGCTTATCACGACGGCTTTGTCTCCCAATTGCGGCTGATATATCCCCATCCAGCGCAGGCCCGGGGCGTAAGTGATGGCCAGTGCTGTGTAGAGCCAGAGCGGGAGCTTGCCGCTCACGACCAGCCCTTGCCCGGCAGGAACGGACGGTACCGCTAGCCCTTCAGACTCGGTATAATCCAGGTGGGCTTTGGTCAGCGTGAACGCCAGGTGGATATGATCAGCACGGGTGTGCAGGCAGGCATGTAAGGGGGACTGGGCAGCCGGTAGGCCCAGGCGCAGCACAGGCGGTGCGATCCAGCCCAGGCGCGCGTCGAACTGATAGAACGGTTCGGGCCAGGCCAGGAGCGCCATGGCGGCATAGAGCCAGTTGGGGCCGCGACCGTAGAGGCCCAGGGGTGTGGTCTCCGGCAGATATTCGAGCACGGCGGGCAGGTGGTGGGGTTGCCAGACGGCCCTGCCCCCGGTGAAGGGGACTCCAAGCGTGCGGGCCAGCCGGTCGAGGTCAATCACATTCTCGACCGGTGCAGCGGCCAGATGGGAGCGGCGCAACGCCTCGGGCTCGTAGGCGAAAAGACGGGCTAGCCGTTCGACCAGCGCAGCGAAGGTGGGCCCGCTGACCTGTGCACCCCACTCCAGCCCGGCGATGACGCCCGTGATGACCGGATGAGTGGCCGTGACCACACTTGTGCCGTGGAGCTCCGAGCGCAGGTCGGCCAACAGGATGAGATGGTGACGGTGGACCAGCTCCAGCCAGTGGGCATGCGTTTCATCAGTGGGTGTGAGGAGAATCGCGTGGGTACAGTGGTCAAAAATGATCTCCTGCCAGGCGGTGGGACGGCCGCCCACATCCACGATGAGCGGGAGGGGACGACGGGCGAGGCTGGCGCAGACGTGCTCGACGAAGGCGGGCGTCCATGCGCGGGGTACCAGAATGCTGCGCACCAGTTCCTCGTCTGCTTCGGCGACCCAATCGCCCTCGCCATCGGGGGCGGCGCGCAGCACGTAGTGCTGCACGTTGCGTTCGCGCAGTGCTCGCGAGAGGTGATAGGTAAGCACCGATTTGCCGCTGTTGGGCGGCCCACCGATCAAGACGGCCGGAAAGAGTTCCATAGCGCGATTCCTTTCCATACGGAGGAGTGGTGATGGCAGGTTTCACGACAAGCAGTACGCTGGTGGCTACGATGGCTGGGGGCCCACAGGTGGTGACCTTTGCGCTGGACGAGTTGCTCAGGCGCGGCGAGGTAATCGAAGAGGTGATCGTGGTCCACCTGTCGCCGCAGGCTGACCCGCCGACGGGCCAGGCGCTGATCAAACTGGCCGCCGAGTTCCCCGACGATCACTATGCGGGGCGGCCCTGCCGGCTGCGCTTTTTCCCCATCCGCAAGGGCGCCCAGAAGCTGGACGACATCCGGGACGACGCGGCGGTGAGCGTAGCCTGGAGCAGCGTGTACGGATTGATTGCTTCGTTGAAGGCGGAGGGGCGGCGGTTGCACGTGTGTATTGCTGGCGGGCGGCGGGTGCTGGCGCTGGTGGCGCTGAGCGCGGCGCTGTTGCACTTTGACCACGACGACCGGTTGTGGCACATGTACACGCCGGCTGAGTTTCTGGAGCGGGCGCGTGATGGGAAGATTATGCATGCGCGACCGGAGGACGGGGTGCGGCTGCTGCAGGTACCGATAGTGGCATGGGGCGCCTATTTTCCGGCGCTGCGGGCGCTGGCCCAGACAACACCGCCAGAGGTGGTGGCTGCGCAGACGCGCTGGCTCGATAACGTAGAACGAGCGCGCTGTCGGGCGGTGATCGAACGTCTTACCCCCCGGCAGTTGGAGACACTGCGCGCGCTGGCCGCCGGCCAGAGTCCACAGGAGGCTGCCGAGACACTGTGTGTGACGGTCAAGACGATCCATGCTCACAAGACGGTGATCCTACAGGAATGCCGCAATGCCTGGGAGTTGACACCCGAAGCGCGGTTGGACTACCACTTCCTGCGTGACAAATTTGGGCGCTACTTTGCCATGATGCAGGAGTCGGATTCATGATACCACAGCGGGGGGTGGGAAACATTAGAATGGATTCCAGGATTTTTGGGAAGGTCTTCTATTGGAACAGGGTGGGGGATATAGTATACTGTAAGGCAGTGGGCCAGTGTATCAGGTAGCTTGTGAGGAGGTGGGCCTTGAAAGAACACAGTGAGGAACGCGAGCGGATATGGCTGGCCGCGCTAGCCGGGCTGCTGCACGATGTGGGGAAGTTCGCGCAGCGGGCGGGGTGGCGCACCGGCAAACATACCGACGTGGGCGCGGACTTTGTCAGCGCACTTGTGCCCCAGCAGTGGCGCAGGGCGCTCTACCCGGTAATGGGACACCACGACCAGCCGTTACAGGGCTACGAGACCAAGGTGGTCGCCCTGGCCGACCGACTCTCTGCCGGAGAGCGAGCTGATGAAAGGCAGGAACAACCCAGGCAACTCCTTACTATCTTTTGTCGTCTGGAAACATCAGGACGAGATGGAAACCTTCAGCGTGCGCCATCGCTACTGTACTGGCCGCTCAGGCCGCTCGCCTTGGAGCGAGAAACGCTTTTTCCCCAGGTCCAGTGCTCCGAGCAAGAGGTCATACAGGGATACCAAACGCTATGGCAGGACTTTCAGGCGCAGGCTGATCACCTCCTTAATGCGCACTCTGGGAATGGCCATCTGGAGGTCTACCTGGAGAGCCTCCTGTTGACAATGCAGCGCTATACCTGGTGCATTCCCTCAGCCTACTACCGTTCGCTGCCCGACGTGAGTCTCTACGACCACAGCCGGATGGCAGCGGCGCTCGCGGCATGTCTGACCGGAACTTCAGAACCTATCCTGGATAGCCTGCTGACGGCATTGGACGAGTGGTACCAGGCACGCAGGCAGGCTGAGCAACAAGAACGCGATCCCGCGACTGTAGCTCCGCCGGACATTATGCGGCACACACAACCCGTATTACTGGTGGGTGGGGACATTTCCGGCGTCCAGGACTTTATCTACACGATCTCATCACAGGGAGCGACGTCTGGCCTGCGGGGGCGCTCTTTCTACCTGCAACTGCTTACCGAGGTTGTGGCCCGCTATGTACTGCGGCGTTTAGGGCTACCTATCACCAACCTGATCTACCAGGGCGGCGGGGCGTTCTACTTACTGGCCCGCGCCGGCGATAAGGACGAGTTACTCAGGATCCAGCAGGAGGTCAGCCGCGTGCTGCTGGCACACCACCGGGGCGATCTGTACCTGGCACTGGCGTACCGGCCCCTGACCGTGGCTGATTTTTATGACGGGCGCCTCTCGAACCGATGGGAAGAGCTTGCCAGTCTGCTGCGCGAAGTCAAGCAACGCCGCTTTGCCGAGCTAGGCGCGGAGGTGAGCACACTGTTCGAGCCGCAAGGCCACGGCGGTAATCAGGCGAAAGAGTGTCAGGTTTGCGGGCGGGAACATCCAGAGACCAGGGAGAGCAAGGGACGCCCCGAGGACGAAAGCGGCACGCGCAAGTGTCCTCAATGTGAGTCTTATGAAGAGCTGGGAGACAAGCTGCGCCGCGCCCGCTACCTGGCGGTGGCCGACCAGAAGCCGAGCATTCCCGATCGCCCGCTTGAAGAGACGCCGGGCCAGTGGAATCAGGTCTTGGCTGCGCTCGGCTATTATTGTGACGTGGCAGAGGATCCTCCCCGGCTTCCCGATTCCAACTACCGGGTGATCCTGGCGCTCAAGGACGAAGCGCTGAAGAGTTTGCGGCCTGAGGCCCAGACCGCAGTAGGCCGTCGTTTCCTGGTCAACGTCACCCCAGTTTATGAAAAGATAGATGCCGACTGGCTGTCTGGACAACCTTCTGAAGTCCGTCGTCGCCTGGCAGAAGATTTACCTGAGCGCCCGGGTTTCACGGTCAAGCCCTTCTCGTTGCTGGAGGCACAGTCCCAGGGCATCGAGCGGCTCGGCGTGCTGCGAATGGACCTGGACGACGGCGGACGGCTTTTCAGCGATGGCTTTGTCGAGCGTGACGGAAACGGCCAGATCAGGCGTCGCTTTGCCACGCTCTCGCGTGTCGCTGCACTGAGTTTTGCCATCAGCCTTTATTTCGAGGGCTGGGTGGAGCACATCGCTGAGGAGATGAACGCTGGGACACGCGCTGCACGGGGTGATACGCTCTATTCGATCTACTCCGGCGGCGATGATCTGTTCTTCGTTGGGGCGTGGGACCGGGTGGTGGAACTGGCCCGCCGAATCCGTGCCGACCTAACACCTTTTGCCGCGTACCATCCCGGCGTCCATGCCAGTGCAGGGATTGTGCTGGTGAGCGGCAAGTATCCGCTCTATCAGGCAGCGGCGGAAGCAGGTGAGGCCGAGAAGCAGGCCAAAGGGTGGGCCGGGAAGGATGCGCTCGCTTTTCTGGGGCAGGTGGTCTCCTGGCAAAAGTTCGGCCTCGACGGCACCGGGCTGGGGTTCATGGAGAGCGTCTCCGCGCTGACCCGGCGGCTGGTGCGTATGGTGACCCCGGAAAAGGAGGGTGGTGAGGGTGTGCCCCAGGCCCTTGTGCGGCGTCTGATCCGGTTGCAGGAGTTGTACGAAGATGCTGCAGCGCAGCGGCGTGCGCTGGGCCAGGAGCTGAACCGCGCCGGGGAGGAACAGGTGTACTGGGGGCCGTGGATGTGGCGCGGGTACTACTTTTTGAAGCGGATGACACGCCATAAAACAGGCGAGCCCTGGGATAGCATCAACCAACTGGCTGAGGGGCTGCGAGGCGATCACTTCAGTGCTATCGAATGGATCGGCCTGGCCGCTCGGTGGGCCGAATTATTGACACGCAGGTGAGCAAGATACCCCAAATTTCAGGAGGTGAACTATGAGTCAGCATAGAAGTGAGGCTTCAGCGATCGCCCGTCCATCGGACGCCGAACTGCGGACCATCATAACCGACCCTAACGGGGCCGAAACGCTGGTCAAGTGCGCTGATAACCTCGGCAGATACCTCAAAGAAGCGGGTTTGACCACCAGCCAGATCCGCTCTCTCTTTGGCGAGGTGCGGCAAATTCAGGCCGAGTGGAGCATCGAGAGCCGCCGTGACCATGCCCGCCGTCGCTTGATCCTGCTCAAGCCCAAGATGGCTTACCGCGCCCGCAAGGAACGTGGTAGAGCGGTGGAGGAGCTGGTCTCGGTGCTGCGCCCGGCGCTCGACCTGGTGACGAGAGCCAGCGGGGAAGAACAAGACGGGAACTTTCAACGGTTTGTGGAGTTCTTTGAGGCCATCCTGGCCTATCACAAAGCCTACGGCGGCAACTAGGGAGGTGTGCAATGGCAAAGCAAATTCAACTCAAAGGACGTGTGTTTCTCACCTTCGATATCGAAGCTGTGACCGGCCTGCACATCGGCGGCTCGGATACAGGAATTGAAATCGGCGGTGTGGACAAAACCGTCATCCGTGACCCGCTGACCAACTATCCCTACATCCCCGGCTCCTCGCTCAAAGGCAAGATGCGCAGCCTGCTGGAAAAGTATCACGGGCTGGAGCAGAACCAGCGTATCGGACAGGGGTACATCCACTCCTGTGGGGCAGAAGAAAAGGACAAGGAAAAAGCAGCACAGGACTACCTCAACTGTGATGTCTGCCAGGTCTTTGGCGTGCCCGGTGAGCGCGACTTCGCCACGCCCACCCGTCTGGTGGTACGCGATGTGCGCCTCAGCAACGAGAGCGCCAAGGCCTTGGAGCAATCGGGCCGCACCGACCTGCCCTACACCGAGGTGAAAACCGAGGTTTCGATTGACCGCGTGACCTCCGCCGCTAACCCACGTCAGATGGAGCGCGTGCCGGCGGGGACCATCTTCAGCGGTGCCGAGCTGGTCTACAGTATCTACCACGGCGATGGCTGCAACGCAGCCAATGACATCGAACGGTTAGAGACGGTGCTGGAAGGGATGCAACTGGTCGAGGATGACTACCTGGGCGGCCTTGGCTCGCGCGGCTCCGGCAAAGTGCGTTTCAAGAACATCAAAGTCTTTGTGCGGACACGGGACAAGTATCTGGACGAGGCACAGCCGGAGGCTGAACCGTTGGAGACATTTGCCACGCTGGGTGCACTACTTGCTCGACGCGCCGATATCATTGCACGCATCAAACAGGCCCTCAAGGTATAGCCGGGCCAGAAGGAGGCTCTCATGCCTGCACTAACCATATACCGGCTCACCTTTCCCGGCGGGCTGCACGTGGGCGAGCGAGGTGTCAACCTGGAGGAGAGCCGCTTCACCATTCCCTCCGATACCCTCTTTGCCGCATTGGTTGACGCTTACCGGCGCAGCCACGGTGATCCGGCCGCATTCGTCGAGCCGTTCCCACAGGGTAATACCAGCGGCACTCCGCCGTTCCTGCTTACCTCAGCCTTCCCATTTGTCGGCGGGGTGTGCTTCTTCCCGATACCTGTGCCATTGCAACGCTTCCTGGATCACGAAACACTTAAGGCCCGTCGCAAAGATGTCCAGAAGATCCGCTACATCTCGGAGTCGCTCTGGCGCAAAATACTGGACGGTGAACGGTTAGACGGCTGGCTATTCCCGGCGGATAGGCGTATCGAGCCCACGACCGGTGTCGCGCTGCAGGGTGGGACATTCTGGCTGACGCTGGCCGAGTGTGCAGTGCTGCCACCCCAGTTCCAGCGCGATGCGCGGACTGGCCGGCCGATCCAACCCCGCGCCCTGCATGAGCATAGGGTCTACGCCAATGCCCGTGTGCCTCGCGTCACGGTGGACCGTCTCAACTCTGCCTCGACCATCTTTCACGCTGGCAGGGTGACCTTTGCACCAGGCTGTGGCTTATGGTTCGGCGTGGAATGGCGCGCACCGCAGGCCAGAGTCGGCGGTGTGACCTTTACGCAGATTGTGCACGAGATGCTGGCTCTCCTGGGCGACGATGGCCTGGGCGGCGAGCGTACGGCAGGCTATGGCGCGTTCCGCTACGAACGAGGCGACACCTTGACCTTGCCCGATGCTCATCCCGGCGGCCTTGCGTTGCTCCTGAGCCGCTACCATCCCCGCGCCGAGGAGCTGCCCGATGCCCTTCATAGCGCTGGAGCGGCCTATGCCCTGACCTCTGTCGCTGGCTGGCTGCGCTCCTGGGATGGCGCAGCACAACGCCGTAAGCGGCTCTGGTTGGTGAGCGAGGGCAGCGTCATCCACGCGGTAGGAAGCGGCCCCTGGGGCGACATAGCCAACGTGCGGCCAGATTATGACGCTACGGTCGGCGAGTTGCCGCACCCCGTCTGGCGATATGGATTGGCCCTGGCCGTGGGGTTGAAGGAGGCATGAGATGGCCGACTATCGCTTGTATCAGGCTAAAGTCTCTGTACTCACGCCGCTGCACATTGGCAGTGGGCGCGACCTGCTCAACGAATACGATTACGCTATTCATCAAGGACACACCTGGCGTATCAACGAGGATGAGCTGTTGGAGATGCAGGACATTGATGATCCAGCCCTGGCCGGCCGGTTGGCTGCCATTCCGCCTGCCCAACTGCTCCGGGAGACCGACTTCCGCTTTGGCAGCAGTCTCTTCCGCTACGTCATCAGGGGTACGCCGCGCTCGAGGGCTCAGGGTGCGCAGGTGCGTGAACAACTCAAGGACGTCTACGATCGGCCCTATCTGCCCGGCACGAGCCTCAAAGGCGCGTTGCGCACGGCATTGGGTTGGAAGCGTTGGCAGATGCTGGGTCTGAGACCGGACATCAGCCGATTGGACCGTCGGCGCGAGTTCGCGGCGCAGTGGTATGAGCAGGAATTGTTCAGCGAGCACAGCGGCAAGGCGCCCAATAAAGACCTCCTGCGGGCACTTCAGGTAGCCGACAGTGCGCCGGTCAATGCCGACCGACTGATGCTGGTCAATGCCCGCGTCCTCAACCGGGGTGGGACACTCGGTTCTCCCATCGAACTCGAAGCCATCCGCCCCGACACCATTTTCGAGGTGGAAATTAAGATAGATACGGTCCTTTTCTCAGCGTGGGCGAGAGCATATCACCTGGAGCTGCAGGGCAGTGAGCTGCTGCTCAACCTGCCCAGCGTGGTGCGCGAGTACACCACGCGACGCCTGGAACGCCTGGCTGCCTGGTTTGAACAGATCCCCAGTGCGGAGAAGAGCGCCAAATTCTGCCGTGACCTGGCGAAGACCCCCTTACCGCCGGGAGCATTCTTTATTCAAATCGGCTGGGGCGGCGGCTGGGAAAGCAAGACCTTTGGCGATCATCTGCAGGCCAATCGAGACTTTATGGAGAGAATCCTGCGCTCACCTAGGGAAGGCGGTTACGGACTGGCGCGTGGCAGACGCAGGCCCGGCGATCCCTTCCCCAAGAGCCGCCGCGTACTGATGCAGGTACAACGCGCACCAGACGGCAGGACTCAGGAAATGCCGCTCTACCCACTGGGCTGGGTGCTGGTGGAGATGAAAGAAGCGTGATGAAAGCGATTTCCTTCCTCGGCACTACGAGTTACAAAGAGACCACTTACGTGTGGAATGGCCACGAGTTCAGGACGTGCTTCTTCGGCGAGACGTTGCCCCATTTCTTCCCTGGGCTGGAGCGTGTGCTTGTCTTTGTCACACCAACTGTGCAGGAGCATTCAAATTGGGCCGAACTGCGCTGTCGCCTGGGCGAGTTAGCGCATCCCGTCCCTATCCCCGAAGGCCACTCAGAAAGCGAGTTGTGGGAGATCTTTGACGCGCTGACCGGCGCGGTCTCCGAACAGGAAACAGTCATTTTTGATATCACCAACTCTTTTCGTTCCATCCCCTTGCTCGTCTTCCTCGCCGCCGCCTACATACGCACAGCGCGCCGGGTCCGAGTCCACCGCGTCATCTACGGCGCCTGGGAGGCACGCGATAAAGAAACCAATCGCTCGCCCGTCTTCGACCTGACGCCGTTCGTGACACTGCTGGACTGGCTCACCGCCACCAATCAGTTCATCTATACCGGCGATGCCCGTTATCTGGCCCATCTGTTGACAGCGGAGGGGCAGAAGCGCGGTTCACATGCGCTGAAGGGAGCAGGAGACCAATTACAGAGCCTTTCCTTGGGGATGATGCTTTGCCGGCCCCTTGAAGTGATGGAGCAAGCGGGCAAGGTCGGTAGGGCATTGACCACAGCCGAGGCGGATCTGGCCCAATGGGCACACCCGTTCGGACTGTTAGCGCAGCGCATTCGGGAGGAATACGCTGCCCGTGCCCTGCGCGCGCCCACTGCACCGGAAAATATCGAACAGAGCCTCAAGCATCAGTTTATGCTCATCCGCTGGTATCTGGATAATAACCAGATTATCCAGGCCATGACGCTGGCGCGGGAATGGGGCATCACCGTTATCGGGTGGCGATTGGGTAGGGGCTTCCTGTTGGAGCTGAGAGAACGGGAGAAAGTGGAAAGGGCGTTGAGTGGTCTGGTGCGTGTAGGGCGTATCCAGGAGGATGGGACCTGTTTCGGCATCAGCGATTTGAACGATGAGGGGCGTATACTGTGGGGTTGGCCTGAACGTGATGCACTGCGTGCTCTCTGGAATCACCTGACCGCAGTGCGCAATGAACTCGATCATGCAGGTATGAATCCCGGCCCAATGAAGGCTGCAAGACTGGTCCGCAAAGCGCGGGAGGAGGTGTGGCCTCGGGTGGAAGAGTTGGCGCGCGCCTGGGGATTGGCCTAGCTCCCTTCTGACCCAACCCCCCGGCCCCCTTCTGACCCAACCCCCCGGCCCCCTTCTGACC
>JAOAAG010000241.1 GCA_026418995.1 Anaerolineae bacterium | reverse complement strand
ACGTACTGCACACCGCGTTTGGCCATAAATTCCGCCAGGAGCACCTCGCGCTCGGGCAGGCGCAGGATAGAGGCGACCTCCGGCGTGACTAATCCCGCCAGATCCACCACCGGCCGCTCCGAGAGGTAGCCGATGGCCCCGATATCATTGACCCCCAGGAGCGCATCCTGGGGGGTATGCTCCGTCACCCAGCGGGCGATCGCCACATGCATTGTATTGATGTTGTCAACATTCCATGCATAAAGATCGGCCATCGTGGGCAAGCGCCAGGCGGTACCAGCCAGCAGCAGGACCGTCAGGATCGTCAGCGCTCTGGCAGAGGCCGCCCAGCGCCATCCACGCCTTTGTGCCACGGGCAGCGCCCAGAGCAGGCCCGCCATTCCGATAACAGCGTTACATGGTATAAGTGGCATCAGGTAACGGCCGTGCTGGTAGAGGATGGCATGGAGCATGGCATAGGCCAGTGGCAGTCCCGCACTCCACATACTCAGCACTGCTCCCTTCCGTAACAGCCCTATCAGCCCGAGCAGGTAGAACGGCAGCAGGAGAGGATTGTCCAGAATCAGGTACTTCGCCGTGAGGCTCAGGAAGTCGAAATCCGGCAGCCAGTCGAAGGTCGCTTTGGCGTGGTAGGTGTTGGGCAGTAGGTGGCCGTCGGTGAGCCAGGAGAAGAGCAAATAGGGAGCCACCACAAGTGTGAACAACGCCACAGGAGCCAGCAAACGCACCAGGCGTGCGGGCCTCACGACCCAGCGCATGGCCGCATCAGCCAGGGAGAGGGCGAAGAGCAGATATCCATCAGGGCGAGCCAGGGCAGCCAGGCCGAACAGGGCCGCTGTGCGCAGACGGTAGCGCTCCCGACTCCGGTCGTCCAGGTACAGTGTAATGGCCAGGAGACTGAGCGTAGTGAACAGGCTTGTCTCCAGCGCCGAAAGGCCCGCCCAGACCATACGGCCGTTAAGCACGACAAGCGCCCCGGCCAGCCAGGCTGCCCACCGTCTGGCGGTCAGCCGTTTACCCAGCAGGTATGTCGCTACCGGCACACACAGGAAGCACAGCGCGCTGGCAAGCTGCCCCGCGACCGGAAACCTGCCGCCCATCAGATATACGGCTGCCAGCAGCAGTGTCCACAGCGGCGCAGTCGAGCCGGAAGTAGGTTGACCAGGGTTAAACGACAGGCCTGCCCCGCGGGCTAGATTGCGAGCAAATTGGAAGTGAATCCAGGCATCGTCCAGCGGCACGCCCCCCTGGCCTTCCGTGAAGCGCAGGGCGACCAAGGCAAAGTATCCCAGGCTCAGGCAACCGATAAGCGGTAGAGTCACGACCGGCAGCACATCAGCCCTGCCCAGCCGTATCCCGTCTCCCATCGTGCTGCTCCTGTAGCTGGTGGGCTTTCCTTTCTGCGGCGCTGACGAAGCGTGCTCGCTCTACAATGACTCTTTCGTGCACGCCTTCCCCCACTTTCTCGACCTCATCCCAGGCCTGGATAGAGAAGAGCAGACGCCTGCTTACCACCTCAGTCAACTCGGCACGCGCCCGGACAGACACTCCCACCGGCGTAGGGGCCAGGTGGCGCAGGTCGAGACGGCTACCCACCGAGGTATATCCCTCCGGCAGGTATCCCTCCAGGCTCTGCACAGCAGCCCTCTCCATCAGGCAGGCCAGGGCCGGAGTGCCCAGCACGGGTACCGTCCCGCTCCCCAGGGCAACAGCCGTGTCTCTGTCGGTTACGACCATCTCTGCCTCACCGATCAGACCCACAGTTAACCCCACAGCCATGCTCACCTCCGGAGAAAGGGGATAACGAATGTGAAAAGGCAGTAGAGATCGAACGCGGCCCATGCGGCAAAGAGCACCGTTGTCGCAGGACAGCGCAGCCCTTTCGGTAACACCTGGCGCCATCGGTCAATCCCCAGTGCAAAGGCCAGGCCGATAGGAATCAGCGCAGGATACAGGTAACGGCCCTGGTGCTGCACGAAGGTCAGATTGTAGCCCAGGAATGCCAGCACTGTCAACAGAAACAGCGTCAGGAGCAGTCCCAGGCCGGCCCGTTGTGCTCCACTCAATTCCTCACCTCGGAACACCCAGTGGGCGCACCCCAACAGCGCGCCGATTGTAAAGAGGGCCAGGAGCACATAATAGCGTTGCGGGAGCACGACTCCCATCCAGCCAAATTGTCCCCAGAAGCTCTGGAAAGTCGTGCGTGCCATACGTAACAACAGGCCGCTCCAGCCGTAGCCTGCCAGCCACTCGGCGGAACGGGGCTGCCCCTCGACGATGGCATTATGGCGTGCCAGAGCCAGCGGGTCGCCCCAACCATATACGCAGATGTTGCGGATGAACCACGGAGCCGAAACGAGCAGTGCCGGTATCAGCATCCAGGCCATTTCTCTACCAGCCCATGCCCATGTGTGGCCCTGTAATCGCCGACGCATCCATACTGCCACCAGAGCGACCCCCAGCAAGGCATAGATCGTAGTTTTGGTCAGCAGGACTGCGCCCAGCAGTATGCCAGGCAGCCAGGGCCGCATCCTGTCTTGCTGGATGTATCCTGCCAGTACCCACAGGGTGGCCCCGGCGATCAGCTCCGCCAGGGCATCGTTGTTTACACCAGCGCTCATCGCCACATGTTGGGGAATGAAAGCGATGAAAGCTGCTGTCATCAGCGCCAGATCGGAACGGGCAGGGAAGATGGCCCGTATCGTGCCCGCCGCCACTACCAGTATCCCAGTCCCGAAGAGTACCGACAGCAAACGCAGCGGCAACAGCGCGCCGTTGAACGAAAGGTAAAGCGGAGTCGCGAGCAGATAGTAGAGTGGCGGCTGGTGATCTTCGTACTCCAGCCGCGTCACGGGTAGCTCGGGAGGAAATTTCTCGGTAGTGAGGCGGCTCAGGTAAGCCTGATCGTAATCTCCCGGCTCTATCACCGGAAACCCCCGCCCCTCGGCCAGTGAGCGGATATAGTTGTAGTGCGCAGGCTCATCGGGGACCTGCCAGGCGGGGGTTAACGCTGCATACAGCGTGCCGCTCAGCACGTATGCGGCTACGATCACAGCCAAGTATATGCGATAGACCTGGCGCGACATATTTTTGCTCCACTCAGGTTAGACCGTGGTAATTCTACTCCACTTAAACGATCTGGCAAATCTGGCACATCCCTTGTCCTGGCGCAGCCGCTGGCAGCGATGTCGCCAGGAAGCTCCTGGCCGGCTGAAACCTCTGCTTCACCAATCTGGTGTAGCTCTGTACATACCTTGACATTTCTCCTGAATCGTCTATACTCTACTAGACATCATCAATCAAGGCCAGGGAGCAAGATGGAGCGCGCAGTCCGCGCCGCCAGGCCCGGCATCCGCTTCGGTAAATTGACATGCCCGTTTTCCCCCGCAGGTGTCGCCGGAGGAGACGGCCCCCACGGGCCGAAACCCTCGGAAAGGGCTGACACTAAAGAGATGGCGCTGATTGCTCCCACACTCCTGGTACAGGCAGAACTCCTGGCGATGCCGAACTGCACTGGTGGGCTGTTCAGTTGGCCAGCTTTTTCTCCCTGCTGTCTACAAGGCTCATCACCTGGCCGTGGCAGAATCGTTAAGTGCTGCATCCCGGCCGCTGAGGCGCGCTGGAAAGCCTGCTCCCTGCCAGAGTACGAGCTCGCCGGGCTTTTAGCCTATACATACCGTCATGGCCAGGGGAGACGAAACCGCATATCCTGGGAGATGTTATGCAAGACCTGACAGGACGAATAGCTCTGGTAACCGGCGCGTCCAGCGGCATCGGCCGCGCCACGGCCGTTGCTCTGGCACGCGCTGGCGCGGATGTCGCGCTCGCTGCTCGCCGCGAGCCACTCCTGGAGGAAGTGGCGGAGGACATACGGGCTCTGGGACGTGGGGCACTGGTTATACCGACAGATGTCACCTCCCCGTCGGCGGTGAGCCAGCTTATCGCCCGCGTACTGGCACACTGGGGGAGGCTGGATATCCTGGTAGCCTGTGCGGGGCAATATATTCGTTCTCCCATCCGGGAGCTCACGCCCGAGGTGCTCCAGCAGTCGCTGGCGGTCAATTTCTACGGTAGCGTGTACCCGGTGCTGGAAGCGCTGCCCCATATGCTGAGCCGTGGCGCGGGTCATATCGTGCTTGTTACATCTATGGATGGCAAGAAGGGACTTCCCCCCGACGCCCCGTATGTAGCCGCCAAGTTCGCTCTCAGTGGCTTCGGCGAGGTGTTGCGTCAGGAACTGCACGGCACAGGGGTGGGGGTCACGGTGGTTTTCCCTGGCCGCGTGGACACGCCCCTGATTGCCGATCTGGAGGTGCCCCGCATTTCAGCCAAGATCCCGCCCGAAGCGGTGGCCCGCGCGATCGTGCGGGCCATCCGCCGCCGCCAGGCCGAGGTCATCGTTCCCTTTCAGGCCCGTTTGTTGCTCCTGGTGAACTTCGTTTCCCCTCGCCTGGGCGACTGGGCGGTCCGCTTTTTCCGCCTGGAAGGATGGGCAAAGGAGAGAGCTTAGGTGACAGTCACCTTGGAGGTGACTGTCACCTCAGACCTCTCGGGAGTTGAGGAGATGGAGGTGATTGCACATAAGTGGCTTAAATCACTTGAAATAGCCTTTGTGTCCGGATTCTCCCACCCTCTGGTCAACAGGGTACTGGAAGGTCTGCGCAGGTATTTTGTCAAGCTAGGCCATCGGGTGGTAGAGTGTCCAGGCCCTGAGACCGATGTGATCCTGACGTCGGCCCCCTATGGGCAACCGCTGGATTGGCGGGAGGCGGTGCTGTTCAACCTGCGCCGCCGCTTCCGGTTAAAGCACCTCCCGCTGGTGTTCACGCTGGTCCCGACCACCCTGTCCGCATTCAGGGAGAGCCTGGCCCGCCTGGAAAGGGCGCTGAGACGGGAGCGCCCCCGTGCGGAGGACTTCGCCTTCGAGGGGCTGTCCCCGAGCGCATTCCAGGTCCTGCTGGAGCAGGGGCGGCGGGGAGGCGCCATCCTGGCCCTGGAACGGATCGTCCAGGCGCAGGTCAAAAGCATCCGGGTGCTCCTGGTAGCCGGTGAGGAGGAGCCTGAGGAAGCGTATATCTTTGACCTGGCCGGCGCTCACCCACGCATTCCCGCTGCAGATACCGAGTTCTTCTACACTGACCTGGTATTGCGCATTGCTACGGCGGCCAGCACCCACGAGGTCACCGAACACGTAGTAGTGGAGGAACCAATTCCCCACGCCCTCTGGCAACGCCTGTCCACCCCGGCCGCCCTGAAGCGTGCCAGTTACGAACTGGGGCGCCGCAACTTTTTCACCTCGATGGTGCGCATCTCGGACCTGGTGCACGTGCCGGTGGTGGAGGCCAGCATTTCCGAGCAGTACAGCGAGGGCTGCTTCGCTACCTGGGACACCGAGTTACAGGCCCTTATCGCCACCGTGACGGGAAGCGCGCGCCCGGTGAGCAAAGCCGAACTCAGCGATGACGACCTGGCTGTAGTCGTGGGAGTCCGCCCCGATGGACAGGGGGCGCTGGTACGTCACGTGGAGGGGAAGCGTAACAGCCCGCCCTCCTCCGAAGCAGTCGAAATGATAGGGATGGACGAGCCGCTGCCGTGGGTGGAAGTGTCTCCTGGGCTGCGGGCCCCGGTGGCCCGTTCCAAGCTACATGGCCACCGTGGGGTGCGTTCGTTCGACCCCCGGGTGGTGGAATTCGTGCCCCTCGACAGGCCGTACTATTACTACCCTGTCTCCTGTGCCACGGAGGCCCAGGCGCGGGCGATCAAAGCAGCTTTTTCCCGCGCGCAGACGCTGACCGTGCCCGACGATCCCCGCTCCATCGCCTTCACTGTGCTGCCCTGTCACGGCACGGTGCTGGTGGAGAAATGGATACCCGGCTGCGAGCCGTTCCAGGTGCTGTGGGAGGCCATGGATACAGGCGCGCTGGAAATAGACAGCCTGGTGCCGCAGGGTCCGCTCACCTATCGGCCCGCCGGCGAGGGGCGTATGGTGCTGGTGGAGGGAGTTTTGGATTGAACAGGACAACGCCGATCGTCGCCCTGTCCCTCACCCTTTTGGCTGGCCTGTCCGCGATGGTCACCGCTTCCCCAACCTGGGCCCAGCCCACGCCACCGCCTCCCCTGCTTCCGGAGCTGAGCGCAGGCGTGCTCTCCGAGGACCCGGGCTACGGATTGCGCTGGAGCACAAGTATCTTCCCTTTCGGCAACTACGTCGGCCCCACCAGTGGGCAGGATGTCTTCTGCCGTACCTATCTCAAATTCCCTATACCCTCCATCCCCCAGGATGGCAATGTACAGGCCACCCTGTACGCTTACGTAGATGACTACTGGCCTGGCCCAGGCGGCGCTCCCATCTCCGTATACCCGGTGCTGGAGGAATGGACACCGGAGACGGTAGACTGGTACGACACAGCCGCCTGGCCGGAGCTGGGTGGGGCTGTAGCCACGTCCCAGGTGACCTCCGAGGGGGGGTGGTTCACATGGGATGTGAGCCGACTGGTGTGGGAATGGGGGACAGGCGCCCGCGCCAATGATGGCCTGGCGCTGGCCGCAGCCAATCTCTACTCAACAGCGGATAACTGGGCCGCGGCCCGCCGCCTGACGGCAGAAGACCCGGCAACGCGGCCATATCTGGCACTGCTCATCGAGGTTCCCGCGACCGAGGTGCCCCAGACGCCACTTCCTCCCTCCCCCACGCCTACCCCCACGCCTGTCTCTTA
>JAOAAG010000224.1 GCA_026418995.1 Anaerolineae bacterium | reverse complement strand
GCCTGGCACTGTACACCGTGGGGAGAGAAACTCGATGGTAACCCCGCTTCTGACGGCGAGGAGTGGTTCGTGATGGCGCTCTTCTTCGCCGCCGGCCGCTGGGGCAACGGCGAGGGCATCTACAACTACGAGGCAGAGGCGCAAGCTATCCTGCACACTATGCTGCACAAGGACGAGGAGAAAACTGGCGTCGCGACCAACATGTTCAACCCGGAGCATAAGATGGTCGTCTTTGTGCCCAGTTCGGGCCGCGCCTCGAAGTTCACCGATCCGTCCTATCATCTCCCGCATTACTACGAACTCTGGGCACGCTGGGCGAAGGAGGATAATGAGTTCTGGTCCGAGGCCGCAGCCGCCAGCCGCGAGTTCTTCAAGAAGGCTGCCCATCCCGAGACCGGCCTGATGCCCGACTATGCCGAATTCGACGGCACCCCAACCGATCCCTGGGGTGGTGGGCACGATGCCTTCCGCTTCGATGCCTGGCGCACCGGTATGAACGTCGCCGTGGACTATGCCTGGTTCGCCGCCGACCCCTGGCAGGTCGAACAGAGCAACCGCTTGCTCAACTTCTTCTCCAACGAGGGCATTGACTCGTATGGCAACCAATATACTCTGGACGGTAAGATGCTCAGCGGCGATCACTCGCTGGGGCTGGTGGCGATGAATGCTGTGGCAGCGCTGGCAGCCACAACCGAGCATCGAACGGAGTTTGTGCGGGAACTATGGGAGGCCTCGCCACCTCGGGGAAAGTGGCGTTACTACGACGGCATGCTCTATATGCTGGGACTGCTGCACGTCAGCGGCAACTTTCGCATCTACTCGCCAGAGAGGTAAAAATCTGCCCATGCACTCCAACATGCTTTCCGAATCACTGCCACCGTACAAGGACCCTGGGCGTTCCATTGAAGAGCGGGTCGAGGATCTCGTCTCCAGAATGACGCTGGAGGAGAAAATCTCTCAGATGGTATACGATGCCCCTGCCATCGAGCGGTTGGATGTCCCCGCATATAACTGGTGGAGCGAGTGTCTGCACGGCGTGGGACGGGCAGGGCTAGCCACCGTCTTTCCGCAGGCCATCGGACTGGCGGCGACCTGGAACACCGATCTGGTGTACCGCGTCGCAACAGCCATCTCCGACGAAGCGCGGGCCAAGCATCACGACGCCGTACGCAAGGGGATTTACCGACAGTACTTCGGTCTTTCCTTCTGGTCGCCAACCGTTAACATCTTCCGCGATCCACGCTGGGGACGGGGGCAGGAGACTTACGGCGAGTGCCCCTACCTCACGGCCCGCATGGGAGTTGCCTTCGTCAAGGGGTTGCAAGGGGACGATCCCAGGTATCTCAAGCTGGTCGCCACGCCCAAGCACTTTGCCGTACATAGCGGGCCGGAACCTGAACGACACACCTTTGATGCAGTGGTAGACGAACGGGACCTGCGCGAGACCTATCTGCCGCATTTTGAGGCCTGCATCAAAGAGGGAGGGGCCTTTTCAATAATGGGGGCCTATAACCGCACCAATGGCGAGCCGTGCTGTGCCAGCCCCACGCTGCTGGAGAATATCCTGCGCCAGGAGTGGGGCTTCGAGGGATACGTCGTCTCTGATTGTGATGCCATCTACGACATTTATGCCCATCACAAGGTAGCGGCAACGCCAGCGGAAGCAGCGGCTATGGCCGTCAAGGCAGGCTGCGATCTCAATTGCGGCAGGACATATCCGGCGCTCCTTGAGGCTGTGGAAAAAGGCCTCATTGATGAGGCGACCATCAACCGTGCGGTCAAGCGCTTGTTTACCGCTCGCTTTCGCCTGGGGATGTTCGATCCATCCGAACAGGTACCCTATACTCAGATTCCTTATGAGGTAGTGGATTCACCTGCCCATCGGGAGCTGGCGCTGCAAGCAGCACGGGAATCTATTGTGTTGCTCAAAAATGACGGCCTTCTCCCGCTCAGTAAGAGCCTCCACTCTATCGCCGTCATCGGCCCCAACGCTGATAGTCGTGATGTATTGCTGGGGAATTATAACGGCACCCCCTCGTACGCCGTCACAGTACTGGAGGGAATCCGCAAGAAGTTGCCTTCTGCCACCATCTACTACGCCCCGGGATGCGAATTGGCGGAAGGTATGCCGGAGCTCGAAGTGATTCCCTCCAATGTGCTGCGCCCGGTGAATCCAGAAGGATGGCAGAACGGCCTGACTGGCTCGTATTACAGCAATACGGCATTTGAGGGCGAGCCGGCCGTGGTGCGGGTTGACCCCCTGGTCAATTTCGTCTGGAAATCAACCACACCGGTCACCGGTTGCTTTGGGGATGGCTTCTCCGTGCGGTGGGAGGGGACGCTTGTTCCGCCCAAGAGCGGCACGTACAGGCTCGGGGTCAAGGGATGTAACAGCTACCGGCTTTATCTGGACGGGAGTTTAATCATCGAGCTGGGTTTCTGGTACAGCCCCATCGTCACGCATACGGAAGTCGCGCTGGAGGCAGGCCGCATCTATGACCTCAGACTGGAGTACGCTTGCACGCACTTTGACCACGACCCGATGGTTCAACTGCTCTGGTCACCTCCGGGCCTCGACCTTCTCCAGCAGGCCACCGAGGTAGCGGACAAGGCGGAGGTGATCATAGTGGTGCTGGGACTCTCCCCCCTGCTGGAGGGGGAAGAGATGCCGATCGAAATACCTGGCTTCAGGGGTGGCGACCGCACGGATATAAACCTGCCCCGTCCTCAAGAGGAGTTGCTCAGGCGGCTGCACGCCCTGGGCAAGCCAATCGTGCTGGTCTTGCTGAACGGCAGCGCCCTGGCCATCAACTGGGCAGCCGAGCATACGCCGGCCATCGTCGAGGCCTGGTATCCGGGACAGGCCGGTGGAGAGGCCGTCGCCGATGTCCTCTTCGGCGACTATAATCCTGCCGGACGGTTACCGGTCACGTTCTACAAATCCGTAGCAGACCTGCCCCCGTTCGAGGATTATCGGATGGAGGGCCGGACCTACCGTTACTTTCGCGGCGAGCCGCTCTTTCCCTTCGGTTATGGCCTTTCCTACACGACCTTCGCCTACAGCAACTTGCGGTTGAGCGCTCAGAGCATCGCCCCCGACGAGACGCTTACCGTCAGTGTGGACGTGCACAACACTGGCTCACGCGCCGGCGACGAGGTCGTGCAACTTTACGTCAGCGACCTGGAAGCTTCGGTGCCAGTACCGATCCGGCAACTGGCGGGGTTCATGCGTGTGCACCTGAACCCTGGTGAGGTCAGAACTGTGACGTTCTCCTTAGCGCCACGTCAGCTTTCGTTAATTGATAATCAAGGGCAGCGGATAGTCGAGCCAGGCCAGTTTCAGATAGCGGTCGGCGGGTGCCAGCCCGGCTCCATACCTGCGGCCGGGGAGCAGGTCTTGACCGCCGTCTTTGAGGTCAGGGCGCGCTAGGGCGGCGCTTCGCTTTCTCCCTCCTATCCTCCTTATGCCCGACCGGCTGGCCGGTGTAGCAAGCCACTGCGCCGGCCAGCTTGTCGGGGCAATCTTCTGCCTCAGGAAGGCTTCCGGGTAGGACCCCAGGTTCCTCCCTGTAGGCCCCGAGTTGTCTGAGGTGCGCAACCTGCTGGAGATCGGTGCGTATATCACTGGGCACAATCTGATATTCTTGAGGAAATACGCGGTTTTGACAGCCTCCCCGGGTTGTGGTAACATTTGCAGCGGATGCTGGCCGAACCCGACAGGTAAACACATACCCTCGCGGGTTGGGACGCGATGACTTGCGGATTGGGAGCGCATTACGGCTGTCTCTTATACACATCT
>JAOAAG010000183.1 GCA_026418995.1 Anaerolineae bacterium | reverse complement strand
AGATGTGTATAAGAGACAGCCTCAACTGCTCTCGGCCCGTTATCTGGAGCACAGCGCGTAGGGTTCGCTTGCCGGGCCGGTTTGTGGACGTTGGCTGTGTGCGCAGCCGCGCAGGGAGCACTCCAGCCGACAAGGGGGCAGCCAATCCCTCCGGTAGCTTCCTGGACCGAACCCGCTTCTATCGAGCGACTGCGCGAAGCCGTGCTGCAGGTTACTTGACTATGTGTCGGGACGTTAAAGAACAGGAGTGGCCATGACGGTCAAGACTAAAGTGATGTGGATAGGCCCCGGATTGCGCTTACTGGGAGAGACCGAGGGGGGGCAGACTGTAACGATGGATCACGTCCTTCCGGGCGAGGAGCGGGAGGAGGGCGGGCCAAGGCCGATGGAGCTACTGTTGCTTGGCCTGTCGGGCTGCACAGCGATGGACGTGGTCTCAATTTTGCAGAAGAAACGCCAGCCGGTGAAGTGTGTCGAGGTGATAGCGAGCGGCGAGCGGGCTGATGAGCATCCCAAAGTGTACACGCATATTCACCTGGAATTCGTCGTTTACGGCGCGGGAGTTCAGCCGGAAGCAGTGGAGCGGGCGATCGAGCTCTCCCAAACGAAATACTGTCCGGCTTCAGCGATGCTGAGCAAAGCGGTTCAGATCACCACCTCCTACCGCATCGTGGAGGAGGGAAATTGAAGGCCTTGCGCCCGCCCCGGTATTCAGGAGTAGCCAGATGGGCCACCAGATACAGCATGGCGTTCAGTATCCTGGGACGGAAAGCAGGGCCATCCCTATCGCTTCGCGCCTTGTCGTGATTACCGCCTGCCTGGCAGCTATAGCCTCCCTATTTTACGGAGGGTGGGAGACAAAGGTGCGTAGCCGCGGCGTAGTCATAGCGACGCCATCGCCGGCGCTCCACGCCACCGCTCTGCCTGTGCCCTCTCCGACCCCGGTTCCCCTCTCGTCCGCACCATCCACGCCGGTGCCCACCCCTCACCCGGACCCTGGCGTGCGTATCGGCATCGTCGCCGGCCACTGGGCCAGCGATGCCAGCGACACCGGCGCCGTCTGCCCCGACGGCCTCACCGAAGTGGAGGTGAACTTCGAGATAGCCCGCCGGGTGGTCAAGAAGCTGGAGGAACTCGGCTACCAGGCTGACCTGCTGGAGGAGTACGACGCGCGCCTGGAGGAGTATCGGGCCGATGCGCTGGTCTCCATACATGCCGACTCCTGCGAGACCTTTCCCGGTGCTACTCCCCCGGCGAGCGGGTTTAAGGTCGCCAGCGTCGTGGACAGTATGGTGCCCGAGGCCGAGGCCCGGCTGGTGGCTTGTCTCTCGCAATGCTACGCAGCTCGCACTGGAATGTATTTCCACGCCAACAGCATCACCTACGATATGCTCTACTATCACAATTTCTACGAGATTCACGACCAAACGCCCGCCGCCATCATCGAAGTGGGCTTCCTGGGGAACGACCGTGCCCTGCTCACCGAGCAGCCGGATCTGGTGGCCCAGGGCATCGTCGAGGGAATCGTCTGTTTCATCGCAGGCCAGTGATGATTGCCGGGCAAACTTTCAACCCGCCCAGAAGGCCCGGAAAGGGCATCCTGCAGCAAAAAGGAGACATGCGATGCCATTTGCTAAAGCCGGTTTACTGGTTGGCAGCGGAAGCGTGACCGAGGCCGACCTGGCGGTCATCCGCCAGGCACGATTGGAGGCGTTGAAATTACGGGCCCTCGTCAACCCGCCCTCTGATATACCCCTCTATCGAGAGGCGGGGATTGACACCTTTCTGGTACAACTTCTGAGCCCCGAACCGGGCGCAACCCCCACCTCGCCTCAGCGCTTTGTGGACTATTTCGCCCCTGCCGTCGAGGGCTTTGTCCAGGCCGGCGTATACAATTTTGAGATCCACGGCGAGCCTAACCTGGCTGAGCGCGGATACGGGGTCTCCTGGGCCAATGCCGCCGCCTTCGGGGAATGGTTTCTCCGTGTCGTCGAAAGGCTCAAGGCTACCTTCGGCTCCCAGGTACGTGCAGGCTTTCCCGGCCTCACCCCGCCCCCACCACGCCTGACGGGAGCGGCCCCGGTCGTCTCCCAGCGGGAATTTCTGGCTGCTAACTCAGCGGCTATCCAGGGGGCAGATTTCATCTGCTGTCACATTTACTGGAGCAGTGCTGAGGGAATGAGAGCCTGGGACGGAGGCATGCGTTTCATCCACCAGTATCTGGAGGCCTTCCCTAAGCTCCCACTGGTCATCTCGGAGTTCGCCAACGTCCATCCGGCCACCTACAGTAAGATCAAGGGCGATCAGTATGCCGAGTTCTACTTCACCTGTTCCCAGTACGACGAGTGCTTCCAGGACTGGCCGGCCAATCGGGTAGCCTGGCCACGCCTCCAGGCTGCTTACGCCTTCCTGCTGCGCTCCCCTGACCCGGCATACGCCCCTATGGTATGGATGGCGGCTGATGGGACACCCAGACCGGTAGTAGCAAGCGTGGCCGCACGGCCCAGGATGCCCGACCCGGCTGCGCTGCGCCTGACCTGGCCCACCGAATTCCGGTACTACACTCAGTATTATGGAGAGAATCAGCAGCGGTATTACCAAACCTCCTGGAATCACTCGCTGCGCGGCGGGCACAATGGCGTAGATTTACACGTGCATTACCAGAACCCGGAAAGCTCCCCTATCCGCTCTTGCCTCGACGGCGTGGTAGTACAGAAGGCATTGGAGGATACTGGCTACGGTCATCACGTTTATATCGAGAGCCTGGTGGAGGGCGTGGGACGGATCACACTGCTCTATGCTCATATGAGCCGTATCAGTGTGGAGAAGGGAGAGCAGGTGAAGGCTGGGCAGGTCATCGGGACCGCTGGCATGACCGGTTCCACCAGCGGGCCGCACCTGCACCTATCGCTGAAGATCGAGGGGCTGCGGGTACCGGCCAACGGCGACCATCTGAACCCCCGCCCCTATCTGGATCCGCTGCCCAGGCCCAGAGGACACCCGCGCGTCCAGTACGCTCGCACCTATGTGCTGCTGCCGCCCGGGGCCGACGATTCCTGGGCCCAGGCGGTGATGAACGCGACCTGGGAGTCACGCCGCTTCACCATAGGGGGCAGCGCCGACGACGCCGGCATCGGCGACCTGGACCTCCGGCGCGTGATCGCTGTGAACCCCACGGCCTGGGGCGGCGATCTGCGTGCCTTCTTCGAGACGTACTACCCCGGGATCATCTACCAGCCCATCACAGCCGACAGCCCCGGAGCGCTTCGCGCCGCCCTGGCCGCTATCCCCGACATGCCGCCTCAGCCACCACCGCAGCCCCCCGCGCCGCGCGGTCGCCCGCGCGTGCCCTATGAGCGCACCTATGTGCTGCTCCCGCCTGGCGCGGACGCCCGCTGGGCCAGTGCTGTCATTGCCGGGGCGTGGAACAGGCGTCGTTTCACTGTCGGCGGCAGCGCAGACGATGCTGGCATCGGCGACCTGGATTACCGGCGTGTGATCGCGGTCAATCCAGCAGCCTGGGGCGGCGACCTGCGCGCTTTCTTCGAGACGTACTATCCCGGTGTGATCTACACCCCGCTCGAAGCAGCCACGCCGCAGGAACTGGCGGAGCGGTTAAAGCAGTTCTAGCCAGGGGGCGGGTGACAGTCACTTTCAGAAGTGACTGTCACCTGTTTTACCCTCGCGTAATTGCTCCACCTCATACCGGTACGGGGCGACCTCGCTGGTCACAGGGGCGAGCGCGGAAACGGTGATGACCGCTTTGTTGGCTTCTCTGCTGAGCGGGATCACCCATTCGCCGGATTGTTGCTCGTCCAGCTCCAACCGCTGGACGCTGATCGTCGGCCCGAAGATAATCTGCTGAATCAGCCAGCGCTGGGGCAGTACGTTAGCGTGGCGGATGAAACCAGCCGACTCCCATCCCCCGCCGTCTAGCTCGAAGTCCTCGAAGTAGCCGATCTCCGGGATGGAGACGTCGTCAATGACAAGCCCTGGCCGGTTGACCGCGTCATCGGTGATGTACTCGAAGCGGATCAGCACCTCTTGCCCGGCGTAAGGGGAGAGGTCCACCTCTTCCCAGATCCACTGTGGCTTATCCTCGCCTCCACTTCTGCCGGTGTAAGCCCATCCAAAGGAGTTGCCGTTGGGGTTTTCGGGCGTGCCGGAGGGGGTGGTGAGGATGCGCCAGGTCCTCCCTCCGTCGGTGCTGACTTCAACGTAGGCGTAATCCCAATCCTCCTCCAGGTCGTACCAGGTCCAGAAGCCCAGCGTGGCCTTGCTCACATCCGAGAGGTCGAAGGCCCTGGTGAGCGTCATGTTCGAGTCATCGCCCCGGTTGGACCACCACATATACTTTCCACTGTGTGCGGTGGTGTCCACCAGCGCCACCTGAGTCGAGCCGGTGAAGCGAAATGCCAGCGGGAAAGGACTGCGCAATTCGATATAGTCGGTGGCGTACTGGTGGACGGTGGCAGAGCGGGTGACAGGGTAGTCGGTCTCGCGATAGGTGGCGTCAATGCGTATATCAGGGGGATCAATATCCTCGTAGCCGTAGCGACCGTCCACCAGCTCCGGGTTGTCCAGCAGGTTGGCGACTACCCAGTCGGCAAACAGGTCTTCGTGGGAGAGGTTAGTCCCCAGCTCCTCCAGCACCTCTGTAACGCTGGTGAAGCCGTTTTCGGGGTGGGCAACGAGGGCCTGAGTGGCTTGGTGGCCGAAGCGGTCGAGGAAATAAGAGGTGAACAGATAGGCCGCCCCGTAATTGGCGCCGGCAGCGCCGGGCCCCTCGGGCCAGGAATTGAGCTGCGTGTCCGGTGTGCGGGAAAATGTCCATTCGCTGCCCCCGACATCGAAGCCATTGAGGTACATCGCCAGTTCCGAGAACCCTTCGTTCATCCAGGTCTCCTCGTTGCGGTCGTTGTACCAGTGAATCATGTGCTGGAATTCGTGGGCCAGCACGCCATTATAGAAGGAGCTGTTGACATCAACGTTTTCGATGTGGATGTAGAACATCTCCATTGCGTTGGAGTCCTCCCGGACGGCAGGGACGAACTCATCAGCCGAGGAGTAGTAGCCAGCAACGGAATCGCCCAGATTGCGGGCGTGCAGGATGCTGAGGTGGGGATCGTTGTCCACGCCCGGATTCCACTCCGACCCGAAGAACTCGCGGTTGGTGACGTAAGTGTGGGTGGCGAAGAGGTCCGCCGCGGCCTTCAGGTCCTCCTCGTCCACCTTCACCCCCTCCTCTACCCACATATAGACGACGTCGTTCTTGTAGCGGAGGCAGGCGGTCAGGTCGAACTGTTCATCCGTGTCTACGTTAGAGGCGTGGAAGATGCGACAGGTGCCCACCGGGTAATCTGGCGAACCCTCCGGGTTGATGGTACGTGGAGTGTCGGGTGGCAGCCCCCGCAGACGGATAGCCAGGCTGTGCAAATCCCGCTCGGGGATGAGCGTGGTCTCCAGTAGTTTCTCGGTCTCCTCTCCTATGGAGCCGGGAGGCTCGGTGATGATAGCCTGTGGAGGCTCCGGGGTTGATGTCCTGGGCTCAGGTGTCAGCTCGAACATCAGGGTAGGAATCAGGGTGGGAATAAGGTCCCATCCCTCCATATTGCCACATAGACAACAGCAACTGAACGAGGCCATCAGGGTCACAAGAGCACAGAGTAAAGCTAGTGAACGGTTCATCGCACTCCTTGGGGCGCGGCAGCCAGGCTCTGAATCAATGCCCTGACTGCCTGAGTTAACAATGCATCCGGGCTGCTCAGAGCCAGCGGTGTGCCGCGTGCCAGTGCTTGCGCCTGAGCGGCGTCGAAGGGCACGACTCCGATCAGCGGAGTTTTTAACGCGCGGGCGATGGCATCGGCTGGCGGCTGAGGCCCGGGCACAACCTGATTGAGGATGACGCGTAATTTATCCGCCCACCTGCCGAGCACTCGCAGCGTACCCACGGTGGTCTGGATGGAAGGGGGCTCCGCAGTCAGCACCAGGCCCACCAGTGAGGCCATCTCCAGTGCGGTGATGGTAGTCTCGTTCAGCACTGACGGCAGGTCCAGGACAATGGTGGCGAAGCGCTGTGCCAGGAGAGAGAGCACGGTCTGCATCACCTCTCTGGAAAGGCCCTGGCCGATCACAGGGAAAAAAGGCGCTGCCAGGATGTGCAGGCCGGACTTGTGCTGCAGGAGCAGCGCGTTCAGGGTTTCGAGGGTGGGGGGCTGAGTGAGGGCCGACCAGTTTGGCTCCGGGCGCATACCCAGTTGCAACGCGACGTGGCCTGAGGAGGGACACAGGTCCGCCAGACAGGTGGGAGTCCTATCGGCAACCGCCAGTGCCACCGCCAGATTGACGGCCAGCGTAGTCACGCCGACCCCCCCGCGCAGGCTCAGTAGCGCGATGATCCCGGGCAGAGGTGACTTCTTCGCGCGTTTGGTGAGTAGCTCGTCAACCGTTTTGAGTAATTCCGGCATCACCACCGGCTTGGCTAGATAGGCGTCGGCGCCGGCCTCCATGGCGGCTTCACGGTCCATGGGCTGAGCACGGGCAGTGAGGATGAGAATAGGGATGTAGGCTGTGGCGGGGTCGGCCCGCAGTCGCCGACACACCTCGTAGCCGGTCATGCCGGGCATCATCACGTCTATGATTGCCAGGTCAGGCGGGTCGGCCCGCGCTTTGGCCAGCCCATCCGCGCCATCCGCGCTCAGGATCACCTGATGCCCTGCCCGTCGCTCCAGCACCAGGCGCATCATATCGAGGAGTTCCGCCTCGTCATCAATCACCAGAATCCTGGCCATCTTCGGTTACTCCTGCTCTCTTACCATACAGATGATGCCGATATGCTCCTTGTTGACCAGTATCGCGCCGCCGGTAAAGACGAAATCCGGCCGTATAGAAGACCTCATAGTGGCATCAAGAACCGGGATAAAAAAGTCAGTGCCGGTGGACAACACTGTGCGCAGGTCGAATTTGCTGGACAGGCGCAGGTAGCCCTCGATCTCAAAGGCGGGCACGGTCAGGAAAACCCGGGGCAGATAGGCTCCCATGTAGCTGCCGTAGATTTGTTCGCGCAACAGACCGTCCTCCTGCCTGGCGACAGCAACGGCCGTAATGTTCCTTTTGCGGATGATGGACGTGGCATAGCTGGCGATGATCTCCGCCGGGCGTTCGACGCTGGAAATGTAGGCATCTTCCAGTTCGATAAATGCGGAGGCGGTGTCGTTAAGTTGTGTCGCCAGCTTTTTGCTGCGCACGTCCAGCCTGCCAGAGACCCGATGTCTGTAAGTGAAGTAATCCGCGACCAGCCAGGAAGTGCTCAATTGTTCTCGCATGTGTAACACTCCTGTAATCTATTCATGCTCCCACAGGTTGGGAGGCGATGCGCAGACCGGGGTATATCGCAGGGCATTATGAGCCATTGGGCAACAGCTCCTAAACTTGCGGGAGGATGTACCCACCCTACGGCTCAGACTCGGCAAAGGCATAATGCCTGACCATTCCCCAATCTTCCGGCGGCCAATAGCACAACCAGGCCTTTCCCACGATGTGATCCCCGGAAAACACTCCCCAAGTGCGGGAGTCGCTGGAATTGAGACGGTTATCTCCGAGGACGAAGTACTCGTTCTCCCCCAGGGTCCACGTGCCGGAATAGAAGCCCGGGTGCTGGACGTATGGCTCGTCCAGTGGCTTGCCGTTTACCAGCACCGTGCCATTCTGCATTTCGATATATTCTCCAGGCAGGCCTATGATCCGCTTGACATAGTCCTCGCCGGGATTGTCAGGCAGGCGGAATACGATCACATCGCCGCGCTCAGGCGGATGGAGCAAGTAAACCACTTTGCTTACGATGATGTACTGCCCATCGCGCAGCGTGGGCTCCATACTGGGCCCATGCACCCGGAAACGGCCTGTGGTCGCATTGAGGAGCAGGATCAGAAGAGCGGCCAATAAAACGGTCTCGAGGGTTTCACGGAGCGCCGAGCGTATCCCAAAGGTGTGCGCCAGCGATAACCTGGCCTCACGGGAACGCGCTTCCCCTATTTCAATCTCTGCCGGTTCAATCTCTGCCGGAAGCTCCTCGAACTGACTTTCCTCTGGCGGAAGTTGTTCTTCCATGCTTATGATTATAGTACAGCTCACCGGTAGTGACAAACCAGTGACCAGTTGGGCCCTTGACAGTGGTCAGCTCAGGCCGCCGTATACCTCCATAAAGTAATGATAAAGCTCCTGGGCATCGTTCAGCTTCTCCGGCACAAGCGGCCGCTCCGCAGGCCAGGCGATGAAGGGCCGTCCCTGTGAGCCTCCAGGCCCTCCGTGTGTGGCGACCTGTTCCTCGAACGCCACGATCCTGCCATCCGGTCCAACTCCGCCCAGCACGATCATATCGCCGGCGTGCGGGAAGTGGGCCAGACGGTGGATCTGAGCGGCCCAGTAGCTTGCGTCCCCGAAAGGGGCCAGTGGGTGGGGCCATTGGACGCTCTCGCGCTCATCGTGTAACACCAGCATCCCGCCCTCCGCCCCCAGCACCACGGTCCGTTCACCAGCCCGTCCGGCCAGCGCTCCGATGCCAGGGGTGGCCAGCAGGCCGTCCACCAGGCGGGGATAGAGCAGGATAACCTCGATCAGGTCCAGCGGGCGCGGGCTGACGTTGAAGTAAATATGGGCCAGCGGCCCGGAGACCGAGACGATGACATCATGCTGCCGCCTGGGATCGTAGTCCGGCGTGTAATCCTCCAGCGCACGACGGTGGACATAGCTCCTCAGGGTTCTGGTCATATGGCGCAAGCGAGGTGACAGGCCCCGCTCCAGGCTCTCCAATTCTTCTAACAGGTAACGCTTCTTCTCCCTTGAGTGGCTGGTATCTCCTCGCTGTTCGTCCAGAGATACCCCCTCTCCTATCAACGAGACAACATACTTGCCCAGGCTCATTTTGTGTTGCCAACTGAAGGGAGTAGCAGGTGAGTTTCCGTGGTCGGAGAGCACGTAGAGATCATATTCGCGGCGTCTATAGCGGGCGCACATCCGGCCGATCTGACGAATGCGCTTATCTATATCACGCAAGACCCGGAAGGCAGCCCAATGGTTGGCTCCGAGCTTGTGTGCGACTTCATCGTAGCTGTTGTAATTGGCGTAGACGGCGGGCGCACAGCGGTAGATGTCCAGCAAGATACCAAAGGTCTGGGCCTCCGTGATCAATACATCGCTCACTGCGTACACCAGTGGCGAGAGGATATCGAGGGGATTGAGTACGCCGGGACGCAGGAGCGCGACCAGACGTCTGCTCAGGCCGGCGAGGTAATTCAAAACGACCAGCCCTGCAAGGCGTAGGATACGCAGCGGGCTGAGTAAGAAAAGCAGCAGCAGGCCCAGTCCGCGTATGTTCTCAAAGAAGTGCCGCCGACTGAACGTGCTGATGGTGAACAGTGCGAGGTCCGCATCCCCGTCGAAGATGCTGACATAGCAGGAGCCGCCACGCAGGATGCCCGGCCGTCCTTGGCTGATGCGGGCACGCAGGGCATACATCTGATCCGGCCGCCTGACCGAGACAGCTTGCTGTCGCTCCTTCTCATACCAGCGGAAGCCTGGAATATCAAAGCGATTGCCAAAGAGCAGCCCCGCCTGGGTAGCTGGAGTCGTGGTGGGAAGTCCGCAGCGCCATGGCGCAACGAGCAGTTCCCGCTCTGCCAGCAGCCGCCCCAGATAGGGCATATACCCGGCGTCAATAGCCTCCATCAGATGATCATAAGAGAGGCCATCAATCTGAATGATAATGAACCCGCGCTCTCCGGCAGCACAGGGCCCGGGGCGGCCCAGATGGCGGGCCATCGCGCCGTACTTGCGAGTGTAGTAGAAATTGGCGAGTGCTCCGACAAGATCAAAGGCCCGCCGCGCAAACCAGGTGGACATCGGTCAGTAGCTCAAGGGCTGGCCAGCTCTCTGACGCGTTGCGCTGCGGGGACATAGAAGCGTTCGGTGTATTCCTTGAGCATCCGGCGGGTGCAGAAGACAGGCCCCGCGGTGCGGATGGTTTCCTTCATCACGCGCACCCAGCCGCGAGGCACATCGTCAGCATCACGTTTATAAAACAGCGGCACGACTTCTTCCTCAAGCAAGCGGTACAAAGCGTCTGCATCGGCGGCGTCCTGCTCATACTCGCTGGCATGCTCCCCGGTACCGATGGCCCATCCGTTAGCACCGTTGTACCCCTCGGCCCACCATCCATCGAGCACGCTCAGGCTCGGAATGCCATTGATGGCAGCTTTCTGACCGCTGGTACCGCTGGCTTCATGAGGACGGCGCGGCGTATTGAGCCACACGTCCACGCCCTGGACCAGATAGTGCGCTACCTGGAGGTCGTAGTCGTCCACGAAAGCAATACGCCCCCCCAATTCTGTGTCCCGCGCTACGTTGTAAACCTTCTGGATGAGAAGTTTGCCCCCTTCGTCGGCCGGGTGGGCTTTGCCGGCAAAGATGATCTGTACCGGCCGGTAGCGGTCATGGAGCAGCCGCTTGAGCCGCTCCAGATCGTGGAAGATCAGCGTGGCACGCTTGTATGTAGCAAAGCGCCGGGCGAAGCCAATGATGAGCGCGTCGGGATCGAGGAATGTCCCTGAGCACAGGATCTGCTCGGCATTCAAATGGTTCTCAATCCTGCGCTGACGTGCCCGCTCGCGGATCAGGCTCATCATCTTGCGCTTCAGGCACAGGTGGGCTGCCCACAGCTCATCGTCCGGGATATCGAAAACACGCTCCCACAAGATCGGGTCGTCATGCCGCTCGATCCAGTCCGGTCCCAGGTATTTACGGTAGAGCTTGTGCATCGCCTCCCCGACCCAGGAGGGCACGTGTACGCCGTTGGTGACGTGGGAGATGGGAATCTCCTCTTCTCTGAGACCAGGCCACAGCGAGCGCCACATACGTCGCGTCACTTCTCCGTGCAACTGGCTGACGGCATTGCTCCGGCCACACATACGCAGGGCCAGCGCAGTCATGTTGAACCCCCCTTCGTAGTTGCCCAGTTCCAGAAATTGTTCACGGCTCAAGCCCAGGCGTGGCCAGTAGGAGTGAAAATATTTTTCGACAGTATGGAAGGGGAAGATATCGTGGCCTGCAGGGACCGGGGTATGAGTAGTGAATACGGTCGTGGCCCGCACCTCCTCCTGCGCCTCGTCGAAGCTGAGGCCGGCTTCCACCAGTTCGCGCACGCGCTCCAGCGTGGCAAAGGCGCAATGGCCCTCGTTCAGATGAAAGACAAACGGGTCCAGCCCCAGGGCGCGCAGGACGCGAACGCCGCCTATACCCAGCACAATCTCCTGCTGGATACGTACTTCCCGGTCGCCTCCATATAGCCGGGCTGTCAATTCCCTGTCCCAGGGGGAGTTTCTCTCGTTATTGGCATCCATAAGATAGATGTGGGTGCGGCCAGCCAGCACGTGCCAGACCTGGAGATAAATCGTTCGTTCGCCCACCTCGACCGGGACAAATAGCTCACCCTCCTCGCCCAGTACCTTGCAGATGGCGGTCTCCGAGGGGTCGAAACGGGGATAGACCGCCTCTTGCCAGCCGTCGGCGGTGATGTGCTGGTGAAAGTATCCTGACTCGTAGAGGAAGCCGACCGCGACCAGGTACAGACCCAGGTCGCTGGCCTCCTTACAGTGGTCGCCGGCCAGTACCCCCAGCCCACCGGCGTAAGTGGGCAATGACCTGTGTAGTCCAAACTCGGCTGAGAAATATGCCACCGGGCGGTCCACCAGGTGGGGATACTTGGTGGAGAACCACAGATGCCCGTTATTCATATCGCGGTCGAATTCCATCAGCACAGCATCGTACTGGCGCAGAAACAGCGGGTCGGATGCCCGCGCTTCAAGCTGCTCTGGCGACATTTCCAGCAACATCTTCACCGGATTGTGGCCCGAGCTATGCCATAGGGGGTAATCGAGCATTTTGAACAGGTCTCTGGCCTGACGATGCCAGCTCCACCAGTAGTTATATGCCAGCTCCTCAAGGCGAGCGATACGGGATGGAATTTTGCATGAGAGCGAAGGGGCTTCGATCTTCATAGCTTCGACTCCACACACCGTGTTGTTGAGCATAGCTAAGCTTTGAGCAAGATAATCGCGATCACCACCAGGGTGACCACGATCAATTCCACTACCACCGACCGGCTCAGCCGCTCCAGAAGATACTGATGGGCCACATTGGTGGCGATATAGAAGATCAGTAACAGGAGCAACCCGCCAGCCCATGAGTCAATCTGCCAGTAGTTGATGGCCCAGGTGCTCTCACCCAGGATAAGGCCAACGATGGCCGAGAAAAGCATGACACGCCTGAAGGGGACATCGGCAGCGCTCAGGAGATCTATGGCCAATAGCGTGGCTGCGAAAAGTGTGAACGAGGCCGTCACTAGGCTGCGTCCTCTGGAATGCTGAATGACAGCAAACAGGACGAAGGCAAGCAGATAGGCCAGCACGTTAAGGGAGAGGCGAGCTGCTGGATAAGCCGGTTCCTCTGGCGAGATGGCCATGTACTCGGCAGCGATGACCAAGGTCATGCTGATGCCGACCACGGTCAATCCCGCGACCCATACCGGCCATGCTTCGAGGTTAGCCAGCAGATAGGCGGAGAGACCGGCCATAATGCCGGGGAGGATCCAGGTCACGTAGATCGGTCTACCGGGGTATTTCCCCAGAGCAGGGTGATCGTGCAGGATGACATTGGTACCGGTGCAGACCAGCCCGACCATCAATGCGGTCAACACCCAGGTACCGGTAAGACGTATTCCCAGAGGGGACCCAAGCGGATGAAGCTCCACCGCGTGCTCCGGAAGCTCGATGAAACGAAACAGCACGCTACCGAGGAGCAGGGCGGCTATCAACACGCTCAGGCGATTACGATCCAGAGATGCTCCTTGCATGCGACTGCATTGTACCCTTGAGGGGCGAATTTGTCAACCGCCGTTAAGCGGAGATTGGAGGCCACCCGGCTTGACAGATCACAGCAAGTGGTGTATACTAAGTTCGTAGTTATAATACTAACGTCTTAAGTAGAGAACTAACGTCTAAAATCATCGGTTGTCGGAAGCAATGCGCCGCGATCTGATAGACCAACTGGTGGCACTTGGCTTCTCCGAGTATGAGGCCAAAGCTTACCTTGCCCTGCTACGCGAGAGCCCAGTCACGGGATATCAATTGGCCAAGATTTCCGGCGTGCCGCGTTCGATGATCTATGAAGTGTTGGGTAAGTTGGTGACGCGCGGCGCGGCTATGACGTTGCGCAAAGAGGGCAGCGTCGAATATGCCCCTGTCCCCGCCGACGAATTTCTTGACACACTGCACCGCGAACATGAAGAGCGTGTGAACGTGCTCAAGGATGCCCTGGCCCACCTGGCCGCGGTGCCCAATCCGGAGTACGTCTGGAACATCGAGGGCTACGACAACATTCTGGCGAAGGCCGAGGAAATGATCAGGCAGGCACAGAAGATCATCTATCTGTCGCTGATGCCAGAGGCTTTTGTGGAGCTCGCACCCGCGCTGCGCGCGGCACTCGCGCGAGGCGTGCGGGTCGTGATGTATACGGCCGGCGACCTGGAACTGCCCGGCGCCCAGGTGATCGCCACCCTGCCGTCAGAAGAGGCGGCTAGCCGGGTGGAGAGACTAGGGCTGATCCTGGTGATTGACGAGCAAGAAGTGCTGATCGGTGAGTGTCTGGCCGGCTTCCAAGCACGCGCTTCGTGGACCGGCAATCCGCTCTTTGTCTTTATCGCCGAGCACCACCTGCGCACCGACCCGTACCTCCCGCAGATCCTGGCCTGCCTGGGCCAGCGTGCCGCTGAGATCATCCGCGAGGAAGACCGGGAACTGTTCGCACGAGCGATGGAGAGAAGGGTAGGGACCAGTGGTGAGTAATGGATGGTCAGGGGGTCAGAGATGAGGAAACTGCTGCTTCTGTTGTTAGGCGTCATCGCTGGCATCGCGTTCTTCTGGCTGTTCCCACTGAAGGTGCTGGCGCGGCTCGCGCACCGCTACGGACATTCGGCACCATGCCCTTCCTCGTTAGCCTGGCTGGTGAATAACCCGATCCGCCGCCGCTATATGCGCCCGCTGCTTGACCGGGTGGGCATTCAGCCCAGCGAGCACGTGCTGGAACTGGGGCCAGGACCGGGCACATTCACCATAGACGCGGCACGTCGCGTTGGGCCAGGAGGGCGGGTCATCGCAGTTGATATTCAGCCGCAAATGATCGCTCGGTTAGAAAGGCGTGTGCGGCAGGTGGGGCTCACCAACGTTGAGATGCATGTCGCCAGTGCCTACAGATTGCCGCTGGAGGACGCGAGCGTAGACCGCGCGTTTCTGGTCACCGTGTTGCCCGAAATCCCCGACCAGGGGCGTGCGTTGGCTGAACTGCACCGGGTATTGAGACCCGGCGGGGTGCTGTCCATCACCGAGGAATTTGCCGACCCCCACTATCCCTTCCCGTCCGAAACGATCCGGCGGGTCGAGATGGCGGGATTTCGGCTGGAACAACGGTTCGGGAACTGGTGGATTTATACGCTGAACTTTACACGTGAAGCGTGATCACGCCTCACGTTTCACGGAAACGCTTAGATGTGCCGTTATGACAAGGCCACAGCCGGGCGTTGGCTCAGACACAAGACGACGAAGCGAGTGGAATAAGTTGCCTTTCACCGGTGATTATTGAGAGGTGTGGTAACTTGACATCCATGGTTGTAGGTGTTAAAATGCAGCGCTGTTGCATTCCACTCGAGGAGTCGGCTGGGTATGGAAAATAAGAACACCGCTACCCCCTGGCAAGCGCTTACGATCCAGGAAACGGCCAGGATGCTGGGCTGCGACCTGACGAGGGGGCTCTCGGAAGCTGAGGCCGCTGCCCGCCTGAGCCGTTACGGCCCTAACGAACTGGTTGAACAGCCGCGCCCGGGATTCTGGCAAAGACTGCTGAACCAGTTCAACAACTTCCTTGTCATCATCCTGATCGTCGCGGCGGTCATCTCCCTGTTGCTGGGAGACACCATAGAGGCCGGGGCGATTATGGCGATTGTGCTCCTTAACGCCATTATCGGTGTCGTGCAGGAAGGCAAAGCCGAGGAAGCCTTGGCTATGCTCAAGAAGATGGCCGCCCCGGAAGCTCATGTTCTGCGAGACGGTCACCGTATTGTCATTCCTGCGCGTGAGCTGGTGCCCGGTGACATCGTGTTCCTCGACGCTGGGAACTACGTGCCAGCGGACCTGCGCCTTATCGAAAGCGTCAACCTCAAAATCGAGGAAGCCTCACTGACCGGGGAGTCCGTACCGGTAGAGAAAAAGGCAGAGCTCACGCTGCGTGACGATGTGCAGATCGGCGACCGGGTCAACTGCGCCTTTATGGGTACCACCGTCACCTACGGACGGGGCATGGGTATCGTCGTTGCCACCGGTATGCAGACCCAGATAGGCCAGATCGCCGAGATGATCCAGTCCTATGAGGAGGAACCTACCCCGCTCCAGAGGCGGCTTGACCAGTTGGGGCGCTGGCTGGGATGGGGAGCGCTGGCTATCTGCGCGATCGTCTTCATAGAGGCGATCATTCAGGATACCGAGATTTCCCTGATCACCAGCCACGGGCTAGGGTATTACCTGACACACACCAGGCAAGAGATCTTAGACCTCTTCATCATTGCCGTTAGCCTGGCCATCGCGGCCGTGCCAGAAGGGTTGCCAGCGGTGGTGACTATCTGCCTGGCGCTGGGGATGCGCGAGATGGTACGGCGCCATGCCCTTATTCGCCGCCTGCCAGCAGTGGAGACCCTGGGCAGCGCCACCGTGATCTGCTCAGATAAAACCGGGACGCTGACCAAAAACGAAATGGTGGCGGTGCAACTCCACACTGCCAATCTGCGGCTCAATGTGAGCGGCGAGGGTTACCAGCCCAGGGGACAATTCACCAACAATGGGACCCCGGTCAATCCGCTTGACAGCCCTGAGATGACAGCCCTGCTCACCGGGAGCCTGCTGTGTTCCGACGCCCGGCTGGAAGCGCTCGAAGACGAGGGGGGTAACCACCGTTACCGTATGGTCGGAGACCCCACCGAGGGTGCGATGGTGGTCGCAGCAGCCAAGGCTGGCCTGTACCGCGAGGAGGTGGAAAGCCGCTTCCCACGTGTGGCCGAGGTGCCTTTTGATAGCGACCGGAAGCGCATGAGCACCATCCACCTGCGCAAGGACGGCCAGGACAACCTGCCACCCTATATCGTCTACGTGAAAGGTGCGCCTGACATCCTGCTCTCCCTCTGCGACACCATTCTGGAAGGGGGCAGGGAGGTGCCGCTGACGGACGAGCAGCGCCAGCGTATTGAGGAGACCATCCGCGAGCTGGCACAGGGTGGGTTGCGCGTCCTGGCAGTGGCCTATCGCTACCTGAGTGAGCTGCCACAGGAGATCAATGCCGAGACGATCGAGACCAACCTCTCGATGATAGGGCTGGTGGCGATGATTGATCCAGCCCGGCCGGAGGTCAAGCCGGCGGTGGAGCTGGCGCGACGGGCGGGCATCCGCACCGTGATGATCACCGGCGACTACCCCGATACGGCCCGCGCCGTGGCGCAGGAAATCGGCTTATGGCGTCCTGGCGGGCGGCTCATCACGGGCGCGGAAATGAACACGATGACCGATGAGGAGCTTATCCGCTATATCGAGGAAGTTGACGTCTTTGCCCGTGTCTCGCCTCAGCACAAGGTGCGTATCGTCGAGGCGCTTAAGGCGCGCGATCACATCGTGGCGATGACTGGCGATGGTGTCAACGATGCCCCGGCCCTCAAACGTGCCTCCATCGGCGTGGCGATGGGCATCACCGGCACCGACGTCTCCAAAGAGACCGCCGATATGGTGCTCACCGACGATAACTACGCCTCCATCGTCTCGGCCGTGGAACAGGGACGTATCATCTACTCCAACATTCGCAAATTCGTCTACTACCTGATCTCCTGCAACCTGGCGGAGATCTCAGTGATTTTCTTGGCTACCCTGTTTGGCTCTCTCCCGCCGTTGAACGCGATCCAGCTCCTCTGGATCAACCTGCTCACCGACGGGGCACCTGCACTGGCGCTGGGGCTGGAGAAAGGCGACCCGGACATTATGGAGCAGCCGCCACGTCCGGTGCGCGAGCCGATTATCAATCGGCCTATGATCCTCGGCACTGTCATCCAGACCATCGCCATCACAACAGTAGTATTGCTGGCCTTTTACACAGGCCGGGCATGGGACCCGCAGAATTACGCTCTGGCCCGCACGATGGCCTTCGTCACCCTCTCGGCTTCTGAACTGGTGCGTGCCTACACTGCACGCTCTGAGCGCGTCTCCCTGTTCCGGCTGGGGGTCTTTACCAACCGTTATATGCAATATGCGGTAGTAGCCTCCGTCGTCCTTCTGCTCGGGGCTGTATATCTCCCGTTTGCACAGCCGGTTTTCGGCACTGTGCCACTGGGGTGGCGCGAGTGGGCAGAGGTATTGCCGCTGCTGTTTGTGCCCGGCATCGCTGCAGAGCTTACTAAAGCAGCCATGCGGTTTTACCAGAAGCGGCAGAGGCGGGCTGTGGCCTTAGCGAGCTAACTTGTGCTTTTCGCCGATGTGTGGTATATTGTAATCGGCCCTGCTGTGTGCGTGATCGCCGCTTTTGCGTTTTGAGCCAACACCCTTACAAACGGGAGCCGTCTCTTCAGCGTTGGGATGCGATAGCCTTCGGGCAAGGCAGACCACTGAGCAGGCCCCCACCTGCGATAGCAGGTTCAAAACCGCGGGCACACGGCACAGCGGGGTCCCCCAAATTGATGTTCCAAACGCCACCGGTATTCCGGTGGCGTTTGTGTATCGTGCCAGTCGAGGTCGCGATGCTACGAGAACGGGTTGCCAACGATATCTACGTGTTCACCAGTGACCTTTACGCGCAGGTCACGGCCGGTGCAATCGTGACCCCTGAAGGGATCATCCTGATAGACAGTCTCCCCTTCCCCGTGGAAACGCGGGAGATGAAGGACTTCCTCGAGCAGATTTCCAGCGCTGGCGTGCGTTATATACTGCTCACCCATTACCATGCCGATCATGCGTATGGTGCTTATCTCTTCCCCCAGGCAAATGTGATTGCTCACCGCCACTACCGGCAATTGGCCACAGAGGTGGGCATACCTGCACTGGAAACGGCACGCCAGGAGGAACCTGCACTGGAAGAGGTGACCATACGTATGCCCGACATTGTCCTCGATGAAGGAGAGATGTGGCTGGAGTTGGGTGGAAAGCAAGTTCAGATGATGCCTTCTCCAGGCCATACGCCGGATTCGTTGATGTTATACGTCCCTGAGGACCGCGTGTTGTTTGCTGCCGACACCGTGCTGCCGGTGCCCTCCATTGTGGACGGGGACATCAATACGTTGAGGGCCTCCCTCCGTAAAGTGTTGGGACTGCCTATCGAGAATCTGGTGCAGGGGCATGGTGAGGTTGTCCTGCGTGGAGAGGTCCAGAGCGTGATCCAGGCCAGCCTGAATTACCTGGATGCTATCGAAGAGAAGGCTGCGAAAGCCGCGCGGCGAAGAAATAGGGAAATCCTGCTTCACAATAACATCGAGTCGTGTGGTCTCTCGCGTATTCCGTTGAACGGGCTGGTCCAGCGCATTCATGTAGCCAATCTGCTGTATCTGTATGAAAATCTTGTGGCGTCTGAACGGACCTGAACAAAGGGCAAGGAGCAAGAGGTAAGAGACAAAGGGCAAGGAGGCAAACACCACGCGCAAACACGATCCCGTTTCCTGCCTCCTGCATCCTGACAGAGGGGAAGATGATACTCAGCCGCGAAGAGGTTAAACATATTGCCGCACTGGCCAG
The DNA here is from genome assembly GCA_026418995.1 of Anaerolineae bacterium. GTDB lineage: Bacteria > Chloroflexota > Anaerolineae > B4-G1 > B4-G1 > JAOAAG01. The sequence goes on along the minus strand of JAOAAG010000183.1, from coordinate 4,444 downwards.
GCTGGCCCTGGATGAGCAGGAAGTGGCCCTTTATCAGGAGCAACTCTCCACCATCCTGGAATACTTCGGGCGCTTGCAGGCACTCGATACCGGAGCCATCCCGCCGACCGCAACCGTGCTGCCGATACGCAACGTGATGCGTGACGATGAGCAGGTTTTGTCCTCCACTCCGGAAGAGATACTCGCTAATGCCCCCGCTGCGGATGAGGGATGCTTTAGCGTGTCTGCGGTGCTCGAAACATAGAGGGCAGCGCAATGGAACTCTACTCCCTTACCATCCACGAGGCTCGCTCTCTCCTTGCCGAGCGGAAAATCTCGGCGCTTGAATTGACCGAAGCGGTTCTCGAGCGCATCCTGGAAGTGGACAATGCGATCCGGGCTTACCTGACGCTGACGCCGGAGGAGGCTCTGGAACAGGCACGTCTGGCCGATGCCCGTCGCACCCAGGGAGATGACGCCCCGCTTCTGGGCATCCCTGTGGCAATCAAAGATGTTATCTGCACCGCCGGGATACCCACTACCGCCGGCTCTCGCATACTGGAAAACTTCATCCCTCCCTACGACGCCACCGCTGTTGCTCATCTGAAGGCAGCCGGCGCGATTATCCTCGGCAAGACCAACACCGACGAATTCGCTATGGGCTCCTCTACCGAGAATTCGGCCTTCTTTGCCACCCGCAATCCGTGGGACCTGGAGCGGGTGCCGGGCGGATCCAGCGGTGGAAGCGCAGCCGCAGTGGCCGCTGATGAGTGCCTGGGAGCGCTGGGCTCAGACACCGGAGGCAGTGTACGGCAGCCGGCGTCTTTCTGCGGCGTGGTGGGGCTGAAGCCGACCTACGGACGCGTGAGCCGGTATGGCCTGATCGCTTTCGCCTCCTCACTGGACCAGATCGGGGTGCTGGCCAAAGACGTCACTGATGCAGCGATCCTGCTGCAAGTTATCGCCGGCTACGATCCCCGCGATTCCACCTCGGTGAACCTGCCGGTGCCGGACTATATGGCTGCCCTTACCGGAGGGCTGCACGGTGTAACGGTGGGCGTTCCTAAGGAGTACTTCGCCGCCCCGGAGGTCATGCAGCCTGAGGTCACAGCCGCGGTACAGGCAGCGGTGGGAGTACTGGCAGACCTTGGTGCCAGAATACTGGACATCAGCCTGCCCCACACCGAATATGCCCTGCCGGTGTACTATCTGATCGCGCCGGCCGAGGCCAGCGCCAACCTCGCCCGCTATGATGGCGTGCGTTACGGCCTGCGTGTCGAGCGCGGCGATCTGATCGAGACGTACAATGCCACCCGGGGACAGGGATTCGGCCCGGAGGGCAAAAGGCGCATTATGCTCGGCACATACGCTTGGTCCGCCGGCTACTACGATGCCTATTACCTCAAGGCCCAGAAAGTGCGCACACTGATCAGGGCCGACTTCGATGCGGCTTTCGGACAGGTAGACGTAATCATCGCTCCTACCGCCCCCACCACCGCTTTTCGCATCGGCGAGAAAGTCGCCGATCCGCTACAGATGTACCTCTCCGACATTTTCACGCTCTCAATGAACCTGGCGGGGATCTGTGGCGTGAGTATCCCCTGCGGGTTTGACCACGATGGCCTCCCCATAGGTATGCAGGTGCTTGGCCCGGCCTTCGGGGAGGAGCAGGTCCTGCGCGTGGCCTACGCCTACGAACAGGCCACAGAATGGCATTTGCGTAAACCAGACGACGGTCGCTTTCGGAAGTGACCCTCACCTCTCAGCAAAGGGGCTCAGCAATGGTTGCTCTGGAGGATAAAATCGCCGCCCGCACGGCTCACATTGTTGTCATCGGCCTGGGGTACGTTGGCCTGCCTCTGGCCACAGCCTTTGCCCGTGCCGGGTTTCGCACCACGGGGGTGGACGTAGATCAGAGGAAGGTAGAGGCAATTAACGCTGGCAGAAGCTACATTCCCGATGTAGAAGAGGAAGATGTTGCCCGCTATGTGCAGGCCGGTCTGCTGACCGCCACGGCAGGGTACGGGGTGGTACAGGAAGCGGATGCCGTTTTTATCTGTGTGCCTACCCCCTACGATGCCCAGCGGGCGCCTGATCTCTCCTATATACGCGCTGCTACCGAGGGCATCTTGCCACACCTCAAGCGTGGACAGTTGATTGTGCTTCAGAGCACCACCTATCCCGGCACTACCGAGGAGATTGTCCAGCCCATTCTGGAGCGCAGCGGACTCAAGGCCGGGGTAGACTTTTACCTGGCCTTTTCTCCAGAGCGTATTGATCCGGGCAACAAGCAATGGTCGGCCTACAACACGCCCAAGGTCGTAGGGGGTCTGACACCGCAGTGCACTAAGATGGCCGTGGCCCTGCTGCGTCAGATGGGCGCACCGGTGTACCCTGTGTCGTCTACCCGTGCCGCTGAGCTGACCAAGCTGCTGGAAAATACCTTCCGCGCCGTCAACATCGCCCTGGTCAACGAGCTGGCGCTGCTGGCTGAGCGCATGGGCATTGACTTCTGGGAAGTCATCGAGGCGGCCAAGAGCAAACCTTTCGGCTTTATGCCGTTTTATCCAGGGCCCGGCGTGGGCGGACATTGCATCCCGGTTGACCCTTACTACCTGTCCTGGAAAGCCCGCGAGTACGACTATTATGCCGAATTCATTGAGCTGGCCGGAGAGGTCAATCAGGCTATGCCTTACCACGTGGTGAACCTGGTCTCTCAGGCCCTCTCCTGGCACAGGAAGCCGCTGAGGGAGGCACGTATTCTGGTGCTGGGCGTTGCCTTCAAGCCAGATATTGACGATGCCCGTAATTCCCCGGCCGAGCGGGTGATCGAGCTACTCCTGGGCCGCGGCGCTATCGTGCGGTACCACGATCCTTACGTCCCGCACTTCCACGTTGGAAACGACGTGTTCCACCGCGCCCCGATAGCGCTTGAGTCGGTGCCGTTGACACCGCAGGAACTCGCCGCCGCTGATTGTGTCGTCATCGTGACTAACCACCGCGCCATTGACTATACCAGCGTGGTCCAGCACGCCCCTCTGATTGTGGACACGCGCAATGCGACGGCTGGTATAGCCGGGGCTACCGCCAAGACTGTGCGGCTGGGAGCACCACTCGCCCTCTCATGAGCAGCACATCTGTTTCCCCGCCCGTTCCCCCCAGACGGTTGAGACTGATTCAGGTGCTCACGGCGCTGCTCATCCTTGGCGCCCTGGGGCTAGCAGTCTATTTCCGTGACCGGCTTCAGACACTGGAACGGTACGGCTACGCAGCCGTATTCCTGGTCGGACTGGTGAGCAACGCGACGCTCATCTTTCCGGTGCCTGGGCTGGCCGTCAGTTCGGTGATGGGTGGGGTGTTTAACCCCTGGATCGTGGGCCTTGTCGGCGGTATAGGCCAGGCGCTGGGCGAGTTGACGGGCTATATGGTCGGTTACAGCGGACAGGAGCTGGTGAGCGACCGCCCTGCTTATCACCGTGTCCATGCCTGGATGCGACGCTACGGCATATGGGCCATCTTCGTCCTCGCGCTGATTCCCAACCCCCTCTTCGATATAGGCGGTATGGTAGCGGGAGCGCTGCGCATGCCGCTCTACAAATTCCTCACCAGTTGTGCAGCCGGTAAGATCATCAAAAACATCCTCTTCGCCCTGCTTGGCTATTACGGAATAGAGGCACTGTTCAGAATATTCGGCTGATGGGATGGGCGGCGGTAGGAGAGCACAGCTCGCCCGGCCTATTTTAGTTGGAGCATCGGCCAGAGAGGATGAGAGGAAAACAGAGTGAAGTCTACCGGTGTGATGCGTCCTTCCAGTGCCCCTGGCGCGATTCGAACGCGCGGCCAAGAACTTAGGAGGTTCCTGCTCTGTCCATACTGAGCTACAGGGGCTTGCGTTAGATTATAACATGGCAGGGGCATCAGGACAAGCGCCGTTTCCCCCTGGGGAGCTGTCTGACACAAGCCGGGTTCAGACGGTGCCCGGACGCTGCTCAGCCCGTATCTTCCGGCAGAGAGGGTGCATAGGGATAGTTCAAATGCTGCGCCTGGTGAAAACCGCAAAGGGCGCAAAGCGCGCAAAGAAAGATGGAAAACCTTTGCGTCCTTCGCGCGCTTTGCGGTTCAATAAAAAAACCGCAAAGGGCGCAAAGCGCGCAAAGAAAGATGGAAAAGCCTTTGCGTCCTTCGCGCGCTTTACGGTTCAATAAAAAAACCGCAAAGGGCGCAAGGTGCGCACAGAAAGATGGAAAAGCCTTTGCGTCCTTCGCGCGCTTTGCGGTTTTTAAATGTAAACCTATTGTGAACCATCCCGGTGCATACACCGTCGTGTGTGGCCTGGCACATTGTGCATGCTCCCCGGGTTAAACATTGGCAAACCGCATCACTCAGGTTATAATGGGCGAAAGGCCAGCCCCTTTGCGGGTTGCTGGCTGAGGTCGCAGGAGGAAGCATGCTCTACCCCCAAACC
>JAOAAG010000135.1 GCA_026418995.1 Anaerolineae bacterium | reverse complement strand
CCGTACTTCACCAGCTCCTGTGCCATCCTTTCATCCCGGGCCTCGGCGTAGACGCGCAATACCGGCTCGGTGCCCGAAGGGCGGATGAGCAGCCAGGAATCGTCGGCCAGCAGGTACTTCACCCCGTCGAGGGTGTCCACGCTGATCACTTCCTGGCCCCCCAGGCTGGCGGGTGCGTCATCGGTCAGCCGGGCGACCATCTGGGCCTTCGCCACCGGGCGCTGGAGGGGGATGTCACGCCTGATGTAGAGCGCCGGGCCGACCTCGCGCTGGAGGTCGGCGACCAGCTCGTGCAGGGGAGCGCGAGCGGCGGAGACCAGCTCCAGCAGCAACAGCCCCATCAGGACGCCGTCACCTTCCGGGATGTGGCCTTTAATGCTCATACCGCCCGACTCCTCCCCGCCGATGAGTACATCCCCGTTCAGCATATAGTCGGCGATGTAGTTGAATCCGACGGGCGTCTCCACCAGCGGCAGGCCATAGCGTTTGGCCAGCCGATCCACCATGCGGGTGGTGGAGACGGTTTTGACGACCAGACCTTTCCACCCGCGTACCTCGAAAAGGTAACGCAGAGCCAGAGCGAAGATATGGTGAGGGTCTACAAAATTGCCGTTAGCGTCCATCGCCCCGATACGGTCGGCGTCTCCGTCGGTCGCCAGTCCTAGATCGGCATGGTGGGCTTGAATGGCCGAGCTCAGGGCGCTGAGATAGCGTGCGATGGGCTCTGGGTGAATGCCTCCAAAGCCGGGGTTCATTTCGCTCCGAATCTGGTGCACCCGGCAGCGGGTGCGGGCCAGCATATCGGCGATACACTTGCGGCCCGAGCCGTACATCGCATCGGTCACCACACAAAGTTCCCCGTCGGAGATGACATCCAAGTTCACCAGTTTCCCCAGGTGCTCGTAATACATCCAGGCGGGATCGAAGCGCTGGATCAATCCTTTGTCCAGCGCGACCTGATAGTCCAGCGCGCGCGGCTCGCGGGACAGGTCCTGGTTACGTGCCAGATGAGCTTCAACGCGTCGGGCCTGCTCCGGTAGCGCCGAGCCGCCGAAGGCAGCTTTGAGTTTGACGCCGTTATAGCGCGGCGGGTTATGGCTGGCGGTAATCATCACACCGGCCACCGCCTTCTTGTGCACTACCGCGTAGGAGACGGCAGGGGTCGGCGCGTCGGCACGGGTGAGGTGAGCGATGATGCCGTTCCCTGCCATTACACGCGCTACTTCTGCCGCATAACGGTCGGAGAGGAAGCGGGTATCGAAGCCGACGACCACTTCAGGCCGCTCGTTAGCGGCCTCCTCCAGCACATAGTCGGCGATGGCCTGCGCCAGCAGCCGTACATTGGCAAAGGTAAAGGTATCTGAAATGACAGCCCGCCAGCCGTCGGTGCCAAAACTGATCGTCACCTGTTCCTCCCGTGGTTGCTCTTATAGGAACACGCCAAAGGCGCTACCGTGATGGGTCACGATAGCGCCCCTTCCTCTGGGCTGATTATAGCCTGAGAAGCGAGAGGTGTCAACTTGCGCTTCTGGGTGCGGGCCGGGCGATCTGGGCGACCGGTGGAGGTGCTGCCACCGGTTGGAGGGCCGCTTCCACCTCGGCCAGCAGGTCTTCGATCGAGAACGGCTTGGCCAGGAAGCTGTTTGCCCCCAGCGCGATAAGCCGTTTGCGCTCCTTCTCCACATCGGCCACATGGGCGGAGATAGCGACAATAGGGATGGTCTGGGTGATGGCATCGCGTTTGAGGTGAGTCAACGACTCGTATCCGTCCATCCCTGGTAAGCGCAGGTCGAGCAGAATCAGGTCGGGGCGGTAGCGGCGGGCCATAGCCAGCGCCTCGTAGCCGTTAGCAGCCACCAGGGGAGTGAAGCCGATCTGGCGCATAGTGGCAGAGAGCAGGCCAACGGTGTCAGCGTCGTCCTCGACGATCAATACACGCCCCTGCCAGGTCAGGGCCCGCTCCACGCTGCGCAGGATATCCGCATCCTCCACCGGCTTGGTGAGGTAGTCCACGATCCCCAGCTTCCAGGCGCTTCCGTCGTCCTGGGCGATGGACATTACGATGACAGGAATGTCGGCGGTGGCGGGGTTCTCTCTCAGCCAGCGGAGTACCTCCAGCCCTTCGACATCGGGCAGGATGAGGTCCAGAATAATCAGGTCGGGTTGCCTGTCCTCGGCCTTGGAGACGACAGGACGGCCACGCCCCAGCACGAAGACCTGGTAGCCGTTGCCCTCAAGCAGCTCTTTGACGTGGGCCGCGGTCTCCGGATCGTCTTCGACAAAGAAGATGAGCCGGGTGCGGGCCATAATCCGTGGCAATACCCGCCGCCCTTCGGCTTCTGCCTGCTCCCGGACCGGTACAGGCAGGATAAAGGTAAAGGTACTGCCCTCACCGAGCTTGCTCTCCACCCATACCCTCCCGCCATGCATCTCCACGAACATCTTGACGATGGAAAGCCCCAGGCCCGTGCCCGTCGTCTCCATCACCAGCGGGTGGTCAGCGCGGTAGAAGCGCTCGAAGATGTGGCCCAGGTCGTCGGGAGCGATGCCGATGCCGTTGTCACGCACATCTACCCGGACCGCCCCTTCAACGGCGTAGATTTTCACTTCGATCTTGCCGCCCTCCGGGGTGTAACGGATAGCGTTACTGACCAGGTTGGTCACCACCTGGTTAAGCCGGTCCGGGTCGCCAATGATCTCCGGGATGCGGCCGATGACTTCATAAGTGAGGGTCTGCCGTTTGGCCTCGGCTGAGACAACCATCACCTTGACCACCTCGGCGATCACGTCACTGAGCTGAATAAGCTTGGGCTCAAAGCGTATACGGCCGCTCTCTACCCGCGAGATGTCGAGTAGATCGTTGATCAGGGCGGTCAACCGCTCGACGTTGTCCCGGACAATGCTCAGGAAACGCTTCTGCTCATCGTTGAGCGGGCCGACAACACCGGCATAGAGCAGGTCTGTGTAGCCCTTGATGGAGGTCATCGGAGTGCGCAGTTCGTGGGAGACGGTGGAGACGAACTCGCTCTTAGCCCGGTCCGCCTCGACTTCTTTAGTGACATCGCGCAGGATGGTGACTACCCCCAGAAATTCGCTGCGCGAGGTCAGTACCGGGGAGAGGTGAGCACGCACGATACGCCCGTTCAGCTCCAAGGTCGTTTTGAACGCCTTGTGCACCCTCGATTCGGAGGCCTTCAGCATATCCTCCATCGCGCTGATAGCCTCCTCTCCCCCGCGGCCGCCGAAGCTGGAGAACAACGTGCGGAAGTCCCGTCCGAGCAGCCGGTCCACGGGGGTGTCCAGGATGCGCCCGGCGGCAGGGTTCACCAGGATGGTCTTTCCCTCAATATCGTTCACCACCACGCCATCGGCGATGGAGGAGAGGATGGCCTGGCTTTTGGTCGCCTCCTCTTGCTGACGGCGCAGCATCTGGCCGAGTTCCTGAGCCTGCTGGGTGATGAGGTGATAAATCTCGGCGTTGCCGACAGCGGTAGCGATATGGCTGAGCACCGCGTTAAACAGCCGGATATGGGACTGACGGAAGGCGTTCGGAGCTACACTGGCTACGGCCAGCAGTCCCATAAAGGCGCCATTGGCGATCAGTGGGGCCACCAGCAGCGCACGCGCCTCTGCGCCTGCCAGCGTCTTAATCCACCCCTGGGGTGGTTCTTCTCGTAGATCGGGTAAATAGAGCGGCGCTTCCGCCTTTCCCAGTTGCCACTCCACGGGCAACGCTGAGAGGGGTATAGCCCGGTCCTCTCCCCATTCCCAGCGGTCGGTTGCCTGTGGCACGACGAGGCCGCTTGTGCTATCCAGGAGCAAAGCCGCGCCCATTGCGCCGCCGATCGCTCTGGTGACCTCCGCCACTACCCTGTGAAGCATGAGTTTCGGATCGAGGCTGGCGGCCAGTTCACGCGCGATCTCGTTGAGCGCTTCCAGATGGGCCTTTTCCGCTCTCAGGTGCTCCACCTCGGCAGCGAACCAGCGGGCCGCTGCTCTTTCCATAGCCCCCAGGCGGCCGTCCAGCGTTGCGGTCTCCGCCGGCAGCAGCAGTGCGCGCACAATCTGAGCAAAGCTCTCGAGAAGTTGCTGCAGTTCAGAGGGGGATACCCTCTGCTCCCTGATTTGCTCCTCTATCCACAGACGTATCTTCTCTTCTTGCTCTTCCGGCAGGTCCGTCTGCAGAGCCTGAATCAGGTGACGACAACAGGAGAGAGCATCATCTGCGGAGATCGTAGCACAGCCAGGGAGCAGCCGCACGGCTGTCAGCCACTGCGTCTCAAGGTCTTGCTGGCATTCCTGTAGCTTTGAGCAGGGATTTACTGTCTGGTCCATATTTGCCTCATTAAGGTGACGGTCACTTCCAGAGTGACCGTCACCTCACACCTTAATTGTATCCCACCACCGGTAGGGACGGGTTACGGAAACGTTACGGTTGGGTAACAGTATTTGTTGTCGCCGTCAAAGTGCAGTAGAATACGGACTTAGCGAGGGGCTGGAAGAGGGAAAACGCAAGGGGCAAGCATCCTGCATCGGAATGGTGACACAATGCGCGCGTTAGACACAGAGGTCGAGGTTGCTCAGGCAGCCGGTATCATCGCACTGGGCAACGTAACCAGCCGTGTGCTGGGCCTGGTGCGTGAGATGGTCAAGGCGGGGCTGTTCGGTGCCACAGGCTCGGTGGGGGCGCTGGAGGTGGCTATGCGCGTGCCCACGCTGGTGTACGATTTCCTAGTCGGCGGCATCATCAGCTCGGCGCTGGTGCCGGTGCTCTCCGACTACACCGCGCGGGAGCGACAGGCCGAGCTGTGGCATCTGGTGAGCACCCTGTTGAGCCTGGCGGTGGTCGTGCTTTCGGCTGTTGCCCTGATAGGCGAGTGGCTTGCCCCCCAGCTTGTTTGGGCGATGGCCGGCGGGTACGAGGCCCGTTTTCAGGAGGAGGCGATTCGTCTGCTCAGGGTTATGCTGCCGGCCGTCGTGTTCCTGAACATAGCCGGCATCGTCTCCGGGACACTTTACGCACTGAAGCGATTCACTCTGCCCGCTTTCACCGCGGCGGCCTACAACTTCGCTATCGTGGTGCTTGGCCTGCTCCTGGGAAGGCGTCTGGGGGTCATGAGTATGGCCCTGGGTCTTCTCGTCGGCGCGATATGTCAGGTGGTGCTGCAGTGGCCGGGGCTGCGGGATATTCGTATCCGGTTTGTGCTGGATGTGCGCCATCCAGCGCTCGTGCGCATTGCTCAGCTTTATGTGCCCATCGCGCTGGGGCTGGTCGTGGACTCCTTAGGTGTGGTGCTGAGTTACAACCTGGCCTCGCGTACCGGCGCGTCGAGTATCCCCTGGATGCAGTATTCGGCCACCCTGATCCAGTTTCCGCTGGGGCTGGTCTCTCTGGCCGTGTCCTCGGCCATCCTTCCCACACTGTCCCGGCAGGCAACCAATGGCTACACCGCCTCCTTCAAAACGACACTGGCCCAGGGGTTGCGGCTGGTGCTGGTCCTCACCATCCCGGCGACAGTGGGCCTGTGGGTCCTGGCGACCCCGATCGTCGCGCTGGTGTTTGAGCATGGCGGCTTCACCGGCGCCGACACGCTGGGCACGGTCGCGGCGTTGCGTTATCATCTGGTCGGACTGATCTTTGCCGCTGTGGATCAGCCGCTCATCTTCGCGTTCTACGCTCGCAAGGATACCTGGACACCGGCGCTGGTCGGTGCATTGACAGTGGGCCTGTATGTGCTTATGGCGGTGGGACCGACGTTGTTCATCCCGCTGACGCTAAACGGCCTTATCCTGGCCAATTCGCTGAAGTGGGCCGCGCACGCACTGATCATGTTGACCTTGCTACAGCGGGCAATTGGGGGGTTGGAGAAGCACGGTATCTGGGAGCTTATCCTCAAGGCCACCGGCGCCTCTCTGGTGATGGGTGCGCTGGTAAGCACTGTGGCGAACGGCATTGGCCTGGCTGGACTGCCGGGGTTGGTGGAGGAGCTGTTGCAGGTCGCGCTGGGAGGTCTGGTGGGAGTAGCGGTATACGGGTTAACGGCCACTCTGCTGGGGGTCGAAGACATACATTTGTTGAGGGCTGCTTTGCTCGATTGGGCCAAACGCTTGACGCCGTTGAGGCAGCAGTTTATAATGCACAGCGGGATGCCCCGGGAAAGCAAGCAGAGTCCATCAGTACGTCCTGAACTATACGACGAGAGCTATTTCCTCAGCGCCTGCGAGGGCTATGAGGAATTCGTTGTCAGCGAGGGGGCGCATCTCTCGCGTCGGCTGAAGCAGGCCTTTGAGGTGGCCGCGATTGGGCCAGGGATGCGGGTGCTGGACGTCGGTTGCGGACGTGGAGAGATTTTGCGCCGCTGCACAGAGCTGGGTGTGGAAGCCTATGGAGTGGATTTCGCGCCGGCAGCTCTCTATATGGCCCGCAGCAGCGGCACGGTGTGTCAGGCCAATGCGCGCTGGCTCCCCTTTACTGACGGCACGTTCGACCGCGTGCTGATGTTCGACCTGGTCGAGCACCTGTACCCTAGGGAGCTGGACCAGGCGCTGGCGGAAGCGCGGCGCGTGTTACGCCCCAGCGGGCGTCTCGTCATCCATACCGCCCCTAACGTCTGGTACGACAAGTATGCCTACCCGCTGGTGCGGCTGGTGCGCACCCTGCTGGGAGAGGGAGAGCGCTATCCCAAAGACCCGCGCGCCATTGTGCCGGCCAATCTCAATGTGCATGTGAACGAACAGAGTGTAGCCAGTCTGCGGCGTGTACTGCGCCGCGCGGGATTCCATGTCCGGGTGTGGCTGGACACCCCGCCGCAACAGCGCAGGGAAAACGTCCTTTTCAGGATAGCCCGTTATATTCTCTTTAACTGGCCCCCGTTCAACCTCTTTTTTGAACGGGAGGTATTCGCAGTGGCCTGGGTGGATGAAAGACCGCCGTCCGGTTGACGAGCTGAGCATAGAAGAACTTGAGGAGATCCTGCGCGTCCGCAAGCGCGAAGCGCGGCTGGAGCGTCTGCGCCGGATGGAAAAGCGCACGGAACAGGCTACTCTCGACCCCCTGGCGTCCCCGCCGGCGGAGTCTTACGTGCCCCCCTTGCCCACCGGTTATCGGCGCTATCAGGATGTGGGTGCGACAGCCAGTTACCGACCGCGTGCGCTGGAAGAGCCAGCGGCGGAGGAGAAGAGAGATGCCCGGCCCCGCCGTCCTGTGCGCTGGGACTGGGTGCTTAACAAAAGTCTGCTGGTGATCGAGCTGGGGTTGGTAGTCGGGCTGGCGCTGATCTTTTTCAGTGCCAGGCAGATGCTTCAGGAGATTAACCGTGCCTCTACCCAGGTGTATCAGACCCAACTCCCCCCTCTGCCTACCCCCACGCCGACCCCCGTGATCCGGGTTGTGCTGCTACCAGGAGGACATACGCCGCCTGACGCGCCCGGCGGGCCGGCTCCCCAGGAGATCCCCGCTCACCTGCGCCATCTGGTGGAAATGATCACCCCCCTGCCGGTGCCCACGCCCGGACCGGAGCAGGCGGTGCGCATCGTGATCCCGTCTATCGGCGTGGATGCGCCTGTCGTGGAAGGGGATGATTGGGAATCCCTGAAGCGGGGGGCCGGCCATCACATCGGCAGCGCTAACCCGGGCGAGAGCGGCAATTGCATCATCTCGGCTCATAACGACATCTTTGGTGAAATCTTCCGCCGTTTGCCCGAAGTCGAGTTGGGGAGCGAGGTATTTATCCACACTAGCGGCGGCCAGGTGTATCGCTACGTCGTAACCCAAAAGCGCATCATTGAGCCAACGGATGTCAGCGTGATGTACCCCACCTCGAGTCCGGTGGTCACGCTGATCTCCTGTTACCCCTATGGCATTGACACCCACCGCATCGTGGTGATAGGTGAGCTAAAGCCTTGAGCCGTCGCCCTTGATCAGCTTCTCGTAAGCACCCTCCCACAGGTTTGAGTTGCGGGTCATCTGTGTAATCTTGACATCGGCGAAGTGGGGGAGCAGCCTGGACAGGGCTTCGGGCAGACGTTCCCACTGCCCTCTGTAGATCACCGCGCTCAGTTCATCAGTAACGGGCTCCAGCCAGGCCCATTCGCGCCGGAATCTCTCCGCCTTCAGATAGTAATCCCGCTTTTCCCAGGCCTCTACCGTTTGGTCCACGGTATCGGCGATGCCATGGAGACAGAAGACGATTAACGAGGCCTGATCCTTAGCCTCGTCGTCCAGTTGTGTTTTCTGGCCCAACCGCCGCAACATTTCCGCGACGGTCCGGCGCAGTTGGTCACGCACTTTTCCCGGTGCTTCGGTGTGGATCAGCCGTCCCATCCATTCCTCCTGAGGTGACGGTCACTTTTTCCGAAGTGACCGTCACCTGGTTTATCTTTCGACGCGGAGCCGCAACTGGCCGCACCCGGCCCCGATGGCTGCGCCCCGCTGTTGACGCAGCGTATGTGGCACATTAGCACGGTCGAGGATGTTCGTGAACGTTGCGATCGCTTCCCAGGCCGCGGGCTGGCCCGTGTAGCCGGGCGTCGGATTCAGCCGCATCACGTTGACATGCGCCGGTATCCCGGCCAGGAATGCGACCAGAGCCTCAGCCTGCTCAGGTGAGTCATTGACCCCGGCGATCATCACCCACTCGATCATGATGCGGCGGCCGGTGCGCGCCGTGTACTCTCTCAGTGCAGTGCGTAGTTGGCCCAGGTCGTAATGGCGGCCTACGGGGATCAGCCGGCTACGCAGCTCATCTGTGGCAGCGTGGAGCGACACCGCCAGCTTGATGTACAGGCCCTCACGGCTCAGCCGCTCAATCCCCGGGACGATCCCCACGGTGCTCAAGGTGATGCGTCGCTGGACAAAGCCCAGGTTGCGCGGATGGGTCAGCCAGCGGATGGCTTCCAGGGTGTGCTCGTAGTTCAGCAGTGGCTCGCCCATCCCCATCAGCACGATATTGGAGAGCCGCTCGCCTGTGGTGGCAAGGTCGTTCCAGAAGTGCAGGACCTGCGCGACAATCTCCTCTGCTGAGAGCTGGCGCACGAAACCTGCCTGTCCCGTAGCACAAAATACACACCCACAGGCACAGCCAACCTGCGTGGAGATACATGCACTGCGCCGCTGCCGATAGCGCAGCAGCACCACTTCGATGCATTCGCCATCCTGGAGGCGCAGGAGGTCCTTGCGCGTATCGCCCTCGGGTGACTCCTCGCGGGCCAACACCGGTGGCACATATGACAACCCACTCACTCGACCTCGATGCTCTCCACCAGTAATTCCCTGCCTCCCACTATTGCCGGTTGCAATGCGCCACATTGCGGACAGGTCCAATCCGCACTCTCCGGCTCGTACTCCGTTCCACAATGCAGGCAGCGGAGGCGGGCCGGCACGTTCTGGAACGTCAGCTCGGCCCCTTCGGCGAGCGTCTCCCGGCTCAGAAAGTCGAAATAGAACTGCAGGTATTCACCGACTAGCCCGGAGAGTTCGCCGATCACCAGGTTAATCCGCAGCACACGAGTCGCCCCGGCCTGCCTGGCATGGGCCAGGGCGATGTCCAGAATGGATTGAGTTACGGAGAGCTCGTGCATGAAGCGTCACTAATACCTTAGTAACGCCCCTATGCCGAACTCTGCCAGTTTGGGATGATAATCCACGACCTCGACCCTGCCTCCGTCCTCGATGACCTTTGTCACCAGTGCCTCCGTGGCATCTTCGATCTCCGCGAACTCCCCGCCGCAGAAGGGGCACTTTTCGAGATATTGGTCAGTGATATAAGCGCAGTTACGGCACTGGTAGCCAGGCTGGTGATAGTCCCGCGCGATCACCAGTGTGTGGATACGTCCCTCATGGGCCACCTCCAGCGTATCCGCGAGGCGGATGACTCCACCACGGCCCTTCGCCGCCGCCGTGAACACCGCTTCCACCAGAGCGGCCTCCCTTTCCCTTTCCACCTGTTCCAGTATCTCCAGCGATTTTTCGCGTACCTCGGGCTCCTGTGCGTTCATATCAATGTTGAACGTACCGATTACCTTCTCGTTCAGGGCCTTGGGCAGCAACTCGCGGAACTGGGCCACCGTCGGTTCGGCGCCGGCGATGAGCAGCCGCTGTGGCCCGTACTGACGGCAGAAACGTTCGGTGGCTCTGACCGCCTCGCGGATGTTGCGCTGGCTGATCTCCTCTTCGTGGCGGCCTGAGATAGGCGCGCCGCCCCGCCGCCCAGCGATGCCGGAGGAACCCCGGCCTTTTTTCAATTTGCGCACCTCTTCGCCTACATAGCCGTCCGTGACTGATAACTCGCCCATCTCATACAGCGACAGCTTCACCCCCTGCCGGTCTACCTGCGCTACCAGGTAGCTGCCATAGGCATCAACCAGCGCGGCCAGCGGCCAGATGTACGGTTTACGGGCCACCATGACGTGGGAGCTAACCGGGACGGCCAGTGAATAGGTGCGCCAGAAATTTTCCCGTTGGCAGGAAAACATTACCACACCCCGCCCTGACCAATCGTACTCGTGCTGGATGAACCGTTCGACCGCTTCTATATCTTCGGGTTGTGCGGCCTTCTGGACGTTCTTGAGCATCTGCCGCAGCGCCAGCCTGTACTCGTCTGTAGTGTGCTGGCGCGGATCCACGTTCAGGTATACACTCAGGATAGGCGTTTGGGTCTGTACAGCGGCAAGTTCACGCAATGCTTCAGCTTTAAACATCGTTTGTGCTCCTGAAATCGAGTGTGCTTCAGGCGACAGTCACTTTCTGAAGTGACCATCACCTTTCCCCCAGAACCACGGGGACGTCCATCAACTCCCCATTGCGAATGATCGTCAGTGTCACTTCCTGCCCCACCTCGGTCTCCCGCACCAGATAAGCTACCAGGTCGTCGAAGGAGCGGAGCCGGTAGCCGTTGATGGCGATGATGAGATCGCCTCCGGCCCGCACCGCCATGCCTTTGACCTCTACCTCATGGTCCCCTCCCCGCAGCCCGGCGCGGGCAGCCCCCGTCCCTGGCTGCACACTGGTGACGAGCACACCATAAGTGACCGGCAGCCCTAGCGGCTCCGCCAGTTCCGCCACGGTAAAGCGCGTATCCGAGGTGATGCCCAGGTAGGGGTAATGGTACGTCCCCTCCTTAATCAGGTGCGGGACAATACGCTTGAGGGTGTTGACCGGCACGGCAAAGCCTACCCCGGCATTCACCCCGGTGGTGGAGCGGATGGCCGTGTTGACACCGACGACCCGCCCGTGCAGGTCCAGCAGTGGTCCTCCGGAGTTGCCCGGATTGATCGCAGCGTCGGTCTGGATAATATCAGGATTGGAAAAATATCCCGCGCTTTCCAGCACCTGCGAGGGCAGCGACCGTCCCAGCGCGCTGATGATCCCCACGGTCATCGTGCCCTCCAGCCCAAAGGGGTTGCCGATCGCGATGACCCGCTGCCCTACCCTGAGCGTATCCGAATCGCCCAGTTCCAGGGGCCATAACTGGGCTCCGGCCACCTCCACACGCAGGACCGCCAGGTCGGAGTAGGGGTCCTTGCCCAGCACCTCCGCCGCGACGACTGTGCCATCCGCGAAGGACACCTCCAGGGAGTCCGCCTGCTCGATCACGTGAGCGTTGGTGACGATATGCCCCTCCGCGTCAATCACGAACCCAGAGCCGCTGCCGATGAGCGCTTCGCTACTGCCATCCCTGGCCATAGCCTCGATGTAGACGACTGCCGGGCTGGCCCGCTGGTAAATGTTGGCCAGTAATTCATCCTCTGCTTCCAGCCGGCTAACAACTGCGTCGGGGAGGGGAGTCGGCGGAACGAGAGAGGGTGGTGGGAGCAGGTAATATGGCGATGGTGTGCTTATCGGGAGCAACTTCTGCCCTTTGCAGGTGCAGGCCAGAAGGGCGCATATTATTGGCACCGCATAAAGCAGAGCTCTGTATCTCCTCATTAAGATTTCCTGTTCTGGAGTCTGGCCAGTTCCTCGAACAATTCGCGCTCGCGGGCAGTGAGCCGGGTAGGGACCTGCACCATCACGGTAGCCAGGAGGTCGCCGCGCCGTGTGTTATCGTGGGGATCGGGCATGCCTTTGCCACGCAGTCGAAATGTGGTACCGCTGCTGGTGCCAGGGGGAATTTTCAGCTCCACTTCGCCGTCCAGCGTGGTGAGGCGCACTTGGCCTCCCAGGACAGCGGTGCAGAGGTCAACCTTGACATCACAATGAAGATCGTCCCGCTCCCGCCGGAAGACGGGATGTGGCTTGACCCTGATGTTCAGGTATAGATCGCCGGGAGGCCCCCCGGCTGGTCCAGGATGCCCCTTGCCGGCGATGCGTACCTTCGATCCGTCCCGTGCACCGGGTGGGATTTTTACCCGGATGCGCCGCCCATTGCTCTCCAGCGTTCTGGTCGTGCCGTGAAAAGCCTCTTCCAGGGTAATCTCGACCTCGGTTTCGGCATCCTGTCCCTTGCCGCTCCAGGCCCGCCCTGCGCTACGAGCGTCCCTGGTACCTTCCATGCCTCCAAAGATGACACGGAAGAACTCGGAGAAGAGGCCAGCTCCCGAGCCACCGAAGAGATCACCGATGTCACCGCTCCACCGAACGTGTACCCCTCCAGGCGTGCCGCTGACCCACTGTGACCAGTCGAACTGCCCGGGGTCGCCGCCCATACGCTGCCACTGCTGCCAGCTTGCGCCCAGACGATCGTATTTCTCCCGTTTGGCCGGGTCGCTGAGCACTTCGTAGGCTTCGTTGATCTCTTTGAACTTCTCCTCGGCCTGCTTGTTGCCGGGGTTGACGTCGGGATGAAATTGGCGGGCCAACCGACGGTAGGCCCGCTTGATCTCCTGCTCGCTGGCGTTACGGTCCACGCCAAGGATGCGGTAATAATCCTTGTACTCCATCTGGAGTCGCCCCCCACGCTGTAGCGAAATTCTATACTGTAATCGGCTCTATGTCAAGGCGCGTATAGCATCTCCTCAGGTGGCTGCCAGTCTGGGACGCGCAGGTTAAGCATACCTTTGCTCCAGCCAGGGGTCGCCCTCATTGTGATAACCGGCCCGTTCCCAGAAGCCAGGACGGTCCTCGAAAGAAAACTCTATCCCTCGCACCCATTTGGCCGATTTCCAGAAATAGAGATCGGGCACCACCAGCCTGAGCGGCCATCCATGCTCCGGCGTGAGCGATTGGTCGTTGTATTTCCAGGCCAGTAACACGTTATCCGCCATCATACGCCACAGGGGGAGGTTAGTGGTAAAGCCATACTCCGCATGGACGATCACATACTCTGCACCAGGCAGCGGTCGCACGTAGTGCAGCAGGTCACGGAAACGCACGCCCTCCCAGACGGTATCGAGCTTCGACCAGCCAGTGACGCAATGGATGTCGGCGACAAGGCGGGTGGTCGGAAGAGCGGTCAGCTCGGCATAGGTAAAGCGGACCTCGCTCTCCACGGCTCCAAAGAGGCGCAAGTCCCAGTTTCGCAGGTCCTTATAACGAGGGATTTCGCCGTAGTGAAGGACTGGGAAGCCCTGAATGACGGTTTGTCCTGGAGGTACACGAGGACGAACAGTGTGTTCCATAAGCGCGCTCTTTCAACGGTATCACTCTCGATAGCCGTCCTGGCTCTACTGCTGCGGCTTCAACAGGATGTGCCACGAGCCGATCAGGGAAGGCTGTCCCTCCTCGGCGGGGCATCGTTTGAGCTGTAAGGAGGTGACAAGCGGCAATCCCAGCTCGCCTACCCCGATCGTGTAAGGGACATCCCACCTGGCATTGAAATCCACGTAGCCAGCTCCCTTCCAGGGTTTTAACCCGGTGATGGCCCGGTCCGCCCCGCCCGACCATAGCAGCCATACCTCCACGCCGCTCACTCCTTCGCCACGCTCGTTCTGCACCACGACCTCGATACGAGGGGGGAGGTTTGATTCACAGATCTGTTGTTGCTCCACAGGCCGCAAACGGAAAATCAGCGGTGGCGTGGGTGTGGGCGTCGGAGTAAAGGTGGGCGTCGGGGTGAACGTGACAGGGGTTGGGGAGGCGGTATGGGTAGGCGTCGGCCGGACGGGGGTGGGGGTGGGCGTGGGCGTGAGAGACGGTGTGATGGGCGTCAACCGGGTCGGCGTTGGGGTGAGCGTGGGAGGCAGAGGAGTAGGAGATGGCAGCGGCGTGAAGAGGTAGTTCCACGTAGCAGAGACCTGAACTCCCGCTGCCTGGGCCAGGGTAGCCAACCGACGCAGCTCTTCGGCGGGGCGGCCTGCTGCAGTTTGCTCCTCCAGCAGAGCTTCGATCCCCGCTGCGACGGTTTGCCGGTCAACATTCTGAAGCCGGGCCCTGGCCCGCTCCAGATTGCCGTCGGCCAGATAGGAGAGAGCCGCCATACGTACCCAGTCCCGGCGGTAATCGGAGCGCATCAATGCAGGGTAGGTATTGATCAACTCCACCGGGTCCACAACCCAGGTGTAGAAGAGACTCAATGCCAGACCTGCAACGAAGGCCAGAGCAAAGGCAATCCGGCTTGCGTTACCCATCTTCGCTCAACGGATTGGGCGTCGGGAGGGGAGAGGATGCGCTGAGCTTCTCTAAAAGATGATTGAGGCGTGCGACGTCGGCCGGATCACCCCCGGCTGCAGCCAGCCGTCCCGCCAGGTCTCTCAGTGGGGCGACCGGATCGGCGGGGTTGAGCAAGCGCAGCCGCTCTCTGGCCCTGTGTAGATTTCCGTCCACCTCGTAGGCCGTAGCGGTCATAAGGATATACTCGTCCCGATAGTCACGGCGCAATGTGTCCGGCGCGGTATTGACGTACTCTACCGGCCACAGCCACCAGCCGATAGCCACGCCCAGCGCTGCCCCGGCCATCAAGCCAAGTGCTGCCGCTAGTCCCACCTTACGCCAGAACACCGATACCGGCTCCTTAAGAAAAACGCGGCGTGGGGTTCCTACGCCGCGGTTGACTCACAGATGCCGGAGGTGGGAATCGAACCCACATGGGTCAAGCCCACGCGATTTTGAGTCGCGCGCGTCTGCCTGTTCCGCCACTCCGGCCCGTTAAGAGTATACCAGAGAACGCGATTCTGGTCAAATGTTCGTGCTCGCGGCAGACTTCGGCGAGACGTATGGGCGACATTTACCCCTCTCGAGGTCGGAGCGTAGCGGCTTAGCAGAACCTCGAAGTGGGTTTGCTCCCCGGCACTGCCGGCTGGGCGACGGCAGTGCCGGCTGGGCGACGGCAGTGCCGTCGCCCACCCGATACCCCTATCTGCCTTACGCACTTTTGCGCCCGGGTGTAAGCTCTCACAGCATCCACCATATTTCTGACTACTACAGAACACGGCATTTGACTATCCCTATCGGTGGTGTTATCATTATTCGCGCGGGGTGGAGAAAAATCTATCAAGGGACTGACGATGGTAGAATTTCTACGTGTGCTCTGGGGAGCGGTCAAGGACTTCTGGGAGGAACTGCTGTTACTTGTGCTGATGAACCTCCTTACCGTGCTGTTTGCTTTTCCGGTGGTCACTTTCCCCCCGGCCCTCGCCGGTCTGTGGAATGTTGGGAACCTGGTGGCGAAGGGGAAAGGGATTCACTGGAGTGATTACTTCGACGGTTTCCGCCACTATTTCTGGAAATCCTTGAAGCTGGCGCTACTCAACGTTCTCGTCCTGGTCATTGTATACACCAATATCCGCTTCTATACTCCAGAGGTGGCGCCCTTCAAAATCAGCCGGGAAGTCAGCGCCTGGATCAGCGTGTTCTTTACCCTGACCGGCCTGATCTGGCTGATGATTCAGATGTATCCGATGGCCCTGCTGCTGGAGCAGGAGGACGAGCGGGTGCGGATCGCTCTGCGCAACGCAGCGTTTCTCACTGGCCTAAAGCCCGGGTTCACCTTGCTTTTGTTTGTGACGCTGGTGCTGATCGGCATCGTTAGCCTGCTGCTTCCGATACTGTGGCCCCTGGTCACCTTGAGCTTCTACGCTGTCCTGTGCAACAAGGCCGTGTTACATCTGCTTGAGCCGTACCGGAAAATGGCGCGGGAGCGCAAAGAGGCCGCCGAAAGAGCGATTGACAGCCAGTCGGAGTGAATCGAGAGGAGACACCTTTTATCCGCAAGGCGCTGTTGCAGGAGCCAGCCGATGGAGGGGTCCGCTGTCTGACCTGTGAGCGGCGTTGCGTGGTGGCTGTTGGGCAGGTGGGATGGTGTCGTACACGTCAGAACCGCGCCGGTACGCTGTACACGCTCATTTTCGGCGCCGTCTCCTCCCTTTCGTGCAATCCCATCGAGAAGAAGCCGCTTTATCATTTCTACCCCGGCTCGCTGGCCCTGACCTGCGGCGCCTGGTCGTGTAATTTCGCTTGCCCTTGGTGTCAGAACGCCGCTATCAGCAAGCAGCCGCCTTCGGGCGGAGCGTTCATCCTGCCTGAGGAGTTCGTGGAGCAGGCATGCCGCTGCGGCTGCCGGGGCACTTCTATCAGCTTTAACGAGCCGACGTTGAGCCTGGAGTGGGCGCTGGAGGTTTTCCCGCTGGCCCACCGGGCCGGCCTGTATAACACCTTCGTCACTAACGGCTATCTGACCGAGCAGGCGCTGGAACTGCTGGCACAGGCCGGGTTGGACGGCATGAACATTGACATCAAGGGAGACAGGGAGGCGGTAAGGCGGTACTGCGGAGCCGAGGTAGAGGTCGTGTGGCGCAACTGTCGGCGTGCTCAGGAGCTGGGGATATGGGTGGAACTGACCACTCTCGTCATCCCCACCGTGAACGACGACGAGGCCACGTTAAGCGCGATCGCCGGCCGCATAGCGGAGGAGCTGGGGGTGGATACACCATGGCATGTGACCCGTTATCACCCCGCTTACCGTTTCATCGCTCCCCCGACCCCGGTAGCGACTCTGGAACGGGCGCGGGACATTGGATTGCAGGCTGGCCTGCGCTATGTCTACATCGGCAACGTCCCTGGCCACTCCGGCGAGCACACCGCGTGCCCGCGCTGCGCCCGCACGCTGGTCAAGCGGGCCGGCTTGCGAGTATTGGAATGCCTGGTCACGCCCGATGGGCGCTGCCCCGGCTGTGGGGAGCCGATCGCTGGCGTAGGGTGGGACGGGCAGGTCCGCAAGAGTTGACGCAGGAGGTCCCCGTGGCGAAAATTGTCCTTCCTTCACCACGTACCGACGGCCCGATGGCGCTGGAAACCGCCATCGCGCGCCGCCGCTCCATCCGTAAATACAGGTCTGAAGACCTCACCCTGGAGCAGATCGGGCAGTTGTTGTGGGCGGCCCAGGGCATCACCGGCCGGGCGGATTACCAGCGTGCGGCCCCCTCGGCTGGCGGCTGCCATCCGCTGGAGTTGTACGTGTGTCGCGCCGACGGTATATGGCATTACCTTCCCAAAGAACACGCGCTAACCCTGCGCCAGGCAGGCGATATACGGCAGGCGCTGGCAAGCGCCGCCTGGCACCAGGATTTCATCGCTGAGGCTCCCTGCGTCTTCTTTATCAGTGCTGTGGTCGCGCGTACCACCAGGCGTTACCATGAACGCGGTGCACTGCGTTATGTGCCGATGGACGCCGCCCACGCTGCTCAAAACCTGCTCTTGCAGGCTGTCGCGCTGGGGTTGGGAGGGGTCCCCATAGGCGCATTCGATGATCAGGCCGTGGCGCTGGTGCTGAGCCTGTCACCGCAGGAGACCCCTCTGTACATCCTGCCTGTAGGCTATCCCGGATGAGGAGGCTGCTATGCGCATAGACGGACCGTATTTCAAAGACGACGAGGGGCGCACGCTGCTGCTGCGCGGCGTCAACCTCGGCGGAAGCTCCAAAGTCCCCTACCGACCGGACGGCTCGACTTACCGCTGCGAAGGCTTCTTCGATCACAGGAACGTCTCCTTTGTGGGACGCCCTTTCCCGCTGGAGGAAGCCGACGAGCATTTCGCCAGGTTGCGTGCCTGGGGCTTTACCTTCCTGCGCTTCCTGGTCACCTGGGAAGCGGTTGAACATGCCGGCCCCGGCATCTACGACGAGGAGTACCTGGATTACCTCTATGCGGTGGTCAAGAAGGCCGGCGAGTACGGCATTGACCTCTTCATTGACCCCCATCAGGATGTCTGGAGCCGCATGTCCGGCGGCGACGGAGCGCCGGGCTGGACGTTTGAAGTCGTGGGTATGGACGTCACCCGTTTTGCCGAGACCGGAGCGGCTGTCGTACACGCCCTTTATGGCGACCCATTCCCCCGCATGATCTGGCCCACCAATTACTCCAAACTGGCGGCGGCCACGATGTTCACGCTGTTTTTTGGAGGGAATGACTTTGCGCCCCAGACGAAAGTGGACGGCGAGCCAGTGCAGGACTACCTCCAGCGCCACTACATCAACGCCATCAAGCAGGTCGCGCGGCGCTTAAAGGGGTTGCCCAACGTCGTGGGTTACGATACGATGAACGAGCCGTCGGCCGGCTTCATCGGGTGGCCGGACCTGAACGTCAGCGGCGGGCTGCTGCGCATGGGAGAATCCCCCACGCCCTTCCAGGCTATGCTGTTGGGGGCGGGATTCCCCCAGGAGGTCGAAGTGTGGGAGTTCGGCCTGAAGCCGAAGCTACGCGGGCGACGCCTGGTGAATCCCCAGGGAGTGCGTGTCTGGCGCGAGGGGTACGATTGCATCTGGAAACAGCACGGCGTGTGGGACATCGGCCCCGATGGTACACCCCGTCTGCTCCGGCCCGACTATTTCGCCGCCGCCGACTTCGCCAACGACTATCTGCGGCCGTTTGTCAACCGTTATGCCCGTGAGATCCGCTCCATCGTCCCCGAGGCTATCATCTTTGTAGAGGGGGTGCCGGGCGGGGAGCATCCCCGTTGGGGGCCGGAGGACGCGCCCAACATTGTTAACGCCGCCCACTGGTACGATGGATTGACGCTGCTCACCAAGAAGTTTAACCCCTTCCTGACCTTCAATCCTCTCACCCGCAGGTTTGTCTTCGGCCGCAAGGGTGTCAGGCGTGCATTCGCCGCACAACTGGCCCATATCAAAAATTGGGCCAGGGAGATGGGCCATGTGCCGACGCTTATTGGAGAGATAGGCATCCCGTTTGATATGCATCACAAGCGTGCCTACCGCACGGGCGATTTCTCCCGCCAGATCGAGGCAATGGACGCCAATATGTGGGCACTGGAAGCCAATCTGCTGAGCTTTACGCTGTGGAACTACACTGCAGACAACACCAACGAGCGCGGCGACCGATGGAACGACGAGGACCTCTCCATCTTCAGCCGCGATCAGCAGACCGATCCTCAGGACATCCATTCCGGCGGCCGGGCGCTGAAGGCAGTTGTGCGCCCCTATGCTCGCAAGATAGCCGGGGAGCCTTTGCGCATGAGCTTCGACATCAGAAAGCGTCGCTTCGAGTTCGAGTTCCGTCACGACCCGGCGGTTGGCGCACCCACGGAGATCTTCGTCCCCAACTATCAATACCCGGAGGGGTATACGGTTGAAGTCTCGGACGGCACATACGAGATAGACCGCGAGCACCAGTTGCTCATCTACCGGCATAGTGAGCAGCAGCAGGTTCATACGCTGCGTCTGAGGGCGCGCAGGTGAGGGTCACTTCTGGAAGTGACCCTCACCTGGGGCGGCAGGAGGGAGGACAGATGTCTGAAAGTGTACGTGATTTGCTCGTGCGGGGCATCGCCGCTGCCAAGGGCGGTGAGAAGGCAGAGGCAAGGTACTATCTGGCATGGGCCCTGCGTCTCGACCCCAGCGCAGAGCAGCGTCTTACGGCCTGGCTCTGGTTGAGCCGCGTGAGCGATGATCCTGTAGAGAAACGCCGCTACCTGGAAGACATCCTCAACGCTGACCCCACTCACCCTGAAGCGCGGCGTGCCCTGGCGATTCTGGAGGGCCGTCTGAGACCGGATGAGATCATTGACCCGAACCGCTACACAGCCGCCGCACCTGAGACACCCCAGCCGGCCCAGGCGCAGCAGTTTTTCTGTCCCCGCTGCGGTGGGCGCATGGTGTATAACCCGCAGGGGCAGCTCATCTGTGAATACTGCGAGCAGCGTCAGGCCACGCTCACCCCTACGAGCGGAAGCGGAGCTATCGTGGAACATGATTTTATCCTGGCGCTGGCGACTGCCCGGGGGCATACGTCCCCCGTTGCTACGCGCTGTGTGCACTGTCGGGGCTGCGGTGCCTCGTTCACTCTGCCGCCGGAGCAGATCTCATTCACCTGTCCGTACTGTACTGCAGCCTACTCCGTCGAACAGATGGAGGAAAAAGAGCTGATACCGCCTACAGCCATTGTCCCCTTTGCTATAGACTGGGCCGAAGCCGAGCGTATCATCTCTCACTGGCTTACAAGGGAAAGGCTCTCCGCTACCCTGGTGACGCCGCTTACTGGCATGTACTTCCCTGCCTGGACGTTTGATGTACAATGCACTATCGAAGGCTCCTACATGGAGCACGAAGAAACGTGGCTCGCAGATGACGTGCCTGTACTGGCTGGTCGCAAGCTGAGTGCATTGCTGGAGGAAGAGATCGGGCGCTTTAATCTGAGTATGCAGGTGGCCTATGACCCGCGTTACCTGGCGGGCTGGCCGGCCGAAACGTATCAGATTTCCCCGGCAGATGCTTCACTGATTGCCCGGCAGAAAGTCGTTGCCTACGTGCGGAGGCAGCGAGCAAGGGATGGAGAAGCAGCAGGGTTAAGCCTCTCGCTATCTGTCCTGTCCTTTAAGCTCATCTTACTCCCGCTGTGGGTCGCATACTATCGCGACAGGAAAGGGGAATATACGGTGATCGTTAATGGCCAGACCGGCGCATTGCGCACCGACCGACCAGGGAGTAAGACGCGTGTGGGTTGACTGTGGTGATGTGAAAGCCGGAGCCTGGTCAGAGATTGGCAGGCCTCGCTTCCATTGAGGGAGTGTGCGCAAGAACCAAGTGCGTCTCACCGGGAACTCCTGCCCCCTCCTGGACGTCTATAGGGGCGGAGATGGGAACCTGTCCCATCTCCCGCATCGCCTACCAAACTCGCAAGGAGGAGGTTGCAGTATGAAGCCCGTTGTTCAACAGTTGCTCATTATCTCTCTCTTAATGGCTCTGGTCGCGGGCTGCGTCTCTCCAGGAGGTCGCCAGATGCAGGTGGTCCGAGCAGACGTAGCACGGGTGACTGAGCCTGATATCTCCGCCCAGGAGATGGCAGAACTGGTCGGCGGCAACAATGCTTTTGCCTTTGACCTGTACCATGCTCTGCGGGAAGGAGAGGGTAATCTCTTCTACTCTCCGCTCAGCATCTCCATTGCTCTGGCGATGACCTGGGCCGGTGCCCGGGGCGAGACCGAACGACAGATGGCCGAAACCCTCCACTTCACCCTCCCTCAGGATCGCCTGCATCCTGCCTTCAACGCCCTGGACCTGGAATTGGCCCAGCGAGGCCAGGGGGCCAAAGGGAAGGACGGGAAGGGTTTCAGGCTGCACATTGTCAACGCGCTCTGGGGTCAGCAGGGCTACCGGTTTCTCCCTGACTTCCTGGAGACATTGGCACGCCACTATGATGCCGGGATGCAGTTGCTGGACTTCGCGAGCGACCCGGAGGCTGCCCGGGGCACTATCAACGGCTGGGTCAGCAAGCAGACCGAAGGCCGCATCAAGGACCTGCTGCCGCCGGGAACTGTGAATCCCCTGACGCGCCTGGTGCTCACCAACGCCATCTACTTTAACGCCGCGTGGGCTGAGCAATTTGATCGGAGCGATACCCGGAACGGTGTTTTCTATCTCCTGGACGGGAGCCAGGTCACGGTGCCGATGATGCAACAGACTGCCAGCTACGGCTATCTGACGGGGGAAGGTTTTCAGGCCGTGGAATTACCCTACGATGGCAACGAGCTGGCGATGGTCATCCTGCTCCCTGACGCAGGTCGCTTTGAGGAGTTTGAGGATTCACTGGATGCGGGACGGGTGAAGGAGCTTCTGGACGGTCTGACATACGAGCGGGTCACTCTAACAATGCCGCGTTTTAGGGTGGAATCGTCCTTCGGTCTAGCCGATACGCTGGCGACGCTGGGGATGCCCGCCGCTTTTCAGCCTGATCAGGCTGACTTTTCGGGGATGGACGGTAGCCGCAATCTTTACATCGGCGCCGTGCAGCATAAAGCTTTTGTCGTCGTGGACGAGAGCGGCACCGAGGCTGCGGCCGCGACGGGCGTAGTGATAGGTCTGACGGCTTTCCGGCCGCACATAGAAGTGACCGTGGATCGCCCCTTTATCTTTCTCATCCGCGACCTGCAGACCGGGACGGTTTTGTTCGTTGGGAGGGTGGTCAATCCGGCGTCGTAGACTATACGCTTACGCTCTGTGTGGCCCGGTTGCGCGTGTCTATTCCTCCCGCAGGTTAGGGCTTCAATCCGTACCTGCGGGAGGGCACTGGGTAGCCAATCCCTGGACTTTCGACTCTTTGCCTTGGATGAGACTGTCTAAGAAACAGAAGCGCTTCTCGGTTCTCTAAAGATGCGGTTGACAATTCCACGTAATTGTAGGTGGCCTCGTATATCAGTGCTATGGCTGCTCTGTGTGCTGACATGGTGCGCTTTTATGCTGCGCGTGATGCGCCTGGATGGGCAAAGCCTGTGGGGCGATGAACTGTGGAGCCTGCATCACATTTCCGCACCGATCGCTGGGGTCTTGGAGAACGTTCGCGCTGACGGCACCGCTCCGCCAATGTACTATCTGTTACTCCACCTCTGGGTTAAAGCAGGGGGAAGTTCCTCTTTTGCCCTACGCTTCCCCTCGGTGATCTGGGGTACGTTACTAACGCCCGCTATGTTCGTCTTCGGCACCCGTCTGTTGGGCCAGCGGGGAGGCTGGATCGCGGCAGCGCTTCAGATTATGGCGCCCTTTCAAGTTTTCTACAGTCAGGAAACACGTGCCTACATCCAGATGACACTGTTCAGTGTGCTGGCCAGTTATTTTTTCCTGCGCCTGGAGGAGACCAAACGCTTCCAGTGCATGTGGCTAGGTTACGTTGTCACCAGCCTGATGGCGGTTGGTTCACATTATTTTGCCTGGCCTGTGTTATTGGCACATGGCCTGTTGCGGGCAGGCCAGGTGGTCTGGGCAGCTCTGTTCCGCCGCAGGCTAGACAGGGGCCCGTTATGGCGTTATATCGCAGCTTGTGTGATCATCTTGTTGGCCTATCTCCCTTGGGTGACCTATGTCTGGGCGCGAGCGCGAGGATTGTCGAGCACCCAGCAACGTATGGCAACGCCGCTGGCCGTGATTGTGCCACGCCTGTTGAACGACTTCAGCATCGAGGCACCCGTTATGACTGCATCCCCTGGAGACGTTCAATGGCGCACCTTGGGGCCCTTCCTCTTGTGTTTGCTGTTGGCGTTACTGAGGCCACAGCGTCGCCGGGCCCAAATACAATTAGTATGCCTGCTGGTGTTACCGACGTTGGTTATCTTCTATATCTCGTTCAATGCCTGGCCCGGTTGGACGCGTTACTTTATCGGAGTGAGTCCTTACTACTATGTGTTGCTGGCACATGGGATAGATGGTCTCTGGGGAGCTTTGCCGGCGCGCTGGGTGCCCAATAACATAGCAAAGCGGCTGGAGGGTTTTGCTCTGGGGTCACTACTCGTGGTGATGTTATCTTTGCAGGCCCGTGGATTACAGCAGTACTACACTAACCCCCAATATGCTCGTTGGGATTACCGTGGGAATATGGAAGTACTGAGCCGGGACGCTCGCAGCGGGGCTGCACTGGTATTTAACGGAGGGAAAGATCTGCCACTGACCTTACGCTATTACACTCCGCCCGACGTGTCATGGCGTATCCTGCCTCAAGGGTGTGCCTCAGATCCAATAGAAGTCGAGACCCAAATCGCCAGAGTTGCTTCCGAGCATACATTTATTTGGCTGGTACGCCTTTTGCCGTCGCAGTGCGACCCGGATGGGGTCCTCTATGGATGGCTCAATCGCAATGCTTATCGCACCCACGAGTTCTGGCTGGAGAATCACCAGTTCAGCCACTATCTGACCCCCGCTGTGATGCCAGCCGTAGCGCCGCCTACGCAGTCACCGCCGGCTACTTTCGCCAGGCTTTTCGCTCTGCAGGAATACGCTATAAGCAACACAAAGCCGATGCCTGGTGAAACTCTGGCGCTCCTGTTGCGCTGGCACCCTCTGGGTCCTATAGATATGGACTACAAATTCTTTATCGTGCTGCTCGGTGCTGAAGGGGAGATTTTCGCCTTTCGTGATGGAATGCCGTTAAATTGGACACGCCCCACTTCAAGTTGGCAGGTTGGCGAGCTGATTGATGACCGTTGGGGGCTGCCAGTTGTGGCTAGCGCTCGCCCTGGCCGCTACCCGCTCTACGTAGGTGCCTATAACCCAGCAAATGGGCAGCGCTTGCCGTTGACTACCGAGACGGGCGAGGTGATAGGCGATATGCTGGAGATCACTACCCTTGAGGTGCAGGAGAAGGGCTCGCGATGAGCGCCCCACACACCACCGATTTGCTGCCATTGCTGCGCTCTTGGCGTCGTTATCTGCGCCTGCGCGATGGGCATCGGCTGGCTGTGCGCTCGCTCTGGATGCCGCTCGCACTGGCAGCGCTGGTGCTGCTGGCCGGGCGGTTATTTCCCTTGCCCGGCTACGCCCAACTGGCCTGGACGGGCCTTGTATTGTGGGCTGTGGGCATCGCCGGTTATAGCCTGCTGCGTCCGCTTCCCCTGTTGCGGGTCGCGCGCTGTGCTGACCAGGAGCTGGGCCTGCGTGACAGGCTGGCCACAGCGCTGGAGCTGGCGGGCGATGCCTCCAGAGCCGCCCGGTTCGTCCCGGAACTGGTGCTGCGGCAGCAGCAGAACGCGCTGGAGGTAGCCCGCACCGTTGACCCGCGTGCCGCTTTTCCGCTGCGCTGGCCGTGGCGGCCCCTTGCCTGTGCAGGGGGAGCGCTCACCATCGCGCTGTTGCTGGCCTTGCTGCCCAATCCTATGGACGAGGTGCTGGCGGAGCGGGCAGCCGTGCGCGCGGCTGCCCTGGAGCAGGCCGAGCGGCTGGAGCGCACTGCCGAGGAGCTGGCAGCCGACAAGACGCTTGATCCTGCCACGCGCGAGGAGCTGCTGCGCCGGTTGCGCGAGGCCATCGAAGGTTTGCGTGCTAATCCCGGCGATCGGGAGCGCGCGCTCTCCGACCTGGCGCGGCTGGAAGAGCGCTTGCGACGGCGGATCGATCCGCACAACGCTACCCGCCGCTCTGTGCTGGAAGGGCTGGCCGCCGACCTGGCTGCTCTGGCCGGAATGGAGGAGCGTCCTGAACTCGATGAGCTGGCCCACTTGCTGGAACAACTGGCCGCACAGGCCGCCGAGATGTCGAGCCAGGAGCGCGAGGCGCTGGCCGGGGCACTCTCCGAAGCGGCAGGTCGGCTTGCCAGCAGCGATGTTGAGCTGGCTACGGCGCTCAGTCAACTCGCCGAGATGCTGCGTAGCGGACAGGCTTCATCTGCGGAAGCCCAGGCAGCGGCCGATGCCCTGCGGGCCGCAGCCAGCAACATGGCCTTGCAGCAAGCTCTGGCCCAGGCGCTTGAGCGGGCGCGGGATGCAGCCGATGCCGTCGCGCGCGCTGGCCGGAGGGGCCAACTGACGGCGGGGCGCAGCCAGGGCCAAGGTCAAACTCAAGGTCAGGGCCAAGGTCAAGGTCAGGGCCAAGGTCAAAGCCAGGGCCAAGGACGAGGCCAGAGCCAGGGGCAGAGTCAGGGCCAAGGTCAGGGTCAGGGCCAGCCTGGGAGCGGTGGCGGCACCTCGGCTCCGACCTTGCCGCCCGGCACCCGCACCGGACGTGCCGGCAGACCGACCGGTCCCAACAAGCCATCTGCCGTTGGCGCGTTCGATCCTGTCTTTGCTCCCTGGCAACAGGGGAAACCCGGCGACCCTGATTTCATTCCCGGTCGTCAGACGGGTGAGGGCGAGTACGTCACGCGCGAGGGCGCGCGGCCACAGCCGGGGGCCGCCGGCGCCGCCAGCGTCCCCTACGTCGAGGTCTACGCCTCCTATGCCGCCGCAGCAGCCGAGGCGATGGAACGCGAGTATGTGCCTGCCGGCCTCAAGGATTACGTGCGCGAGTATTTTGCAGCATTGGAACCGTAGAGGATTGCAATGACCAGAACCATAACCGCAGACGAGTTCACCGCGACTGCTCTCGCTATCGAAGCTGAGGTAGCGAAGTTCATCGTGGGCCAACGCGAGCTGATTCGCCAGACGCTCATTACCTTGCTGGCGGGGGGCAACGCGTTGCTGGAGGGCGTGCCTGGCCTGGGCAAGACCATGCTGGTGCGCTCGCTGGCGCAGGCCATCAACTGCCGCTTCAGCCGTATCCAGTTCACCCCCGACCTGATGCCCGCCGACATCGTCGGCACCAATATCATTGTCGAGGATGAGGAAGGGCGGCGGCGCTTTCAGTTTGAGCCGGGGCCGATCTTCGCCAATCTGGTGCTGGCCGACGAGATCAACCGGGCCACGCCCAAAACTCAGTCGGCGATGCTGGAGGCGATGCAGGAGCACAGTGTCACCGTCGCTAAGGTGACCAGGCCGCTGCCTGAGCCCTTTTTCGTCCTGGCGACGCAGAATCCGATCGAAATGGAGGGGACGTATCCGTTGCCGGAGGCACAACTGGATCGCTTCTTCTTCAAACTGGACGTGGCATATCCCTCGGTGACGGAGCTGGTCGAGATCGCGGACCGCACCACGGGGGTGGAGATACCCCAGCCGCAACCCGTGGCCGATGGTGAGATGATCCGCGCGATGCAGGCTCTGGCACGCGGCGTCCCCATTGCCCGGCATGTCACAGAGGCCGCTGCCCGGCTGGTGCGTGCTACGTTACCCACTGATCCCGATGCGCCCGATATCGTGCGTCGTTATGTGAGCTATGGCGCCAGCCCACGCGGTATGCAGGCGCTCATCCTGGCCGGCAAAATCATCGCTCTGCTGGATGGACGGTACAACGTCGCCCTCGATGACCTTAAAGCTGCTGCCCTGCCTGCCCTGCGCCATCGCCTGATCCTCAATTTTGAGGCCCAGGCAGAGGGGATCACACCGGATCATATTATTCGGGAGATTGTAGACAGAGTGCGTGTTGCGTAACGTGTTGCGTACTGCGTGTTGCGTACTGCGTGTTGCGTACTACGTACTGCGTGCTGCGTATTCGGTAGCCTGCACACGGAACACGAAATACGAAATACGCTATGGCCACACCGCCCATTCTCGAACCGGCTTTTCTTGCCCAGTTGGATCGGCTGGCGCTGGTCAGCCGTCGTATGCGCGCCGGCCGGATTCAGGCGGAGCGGCGCAGTCCCAAGCGCGGCGGTAGCGTCGAGTTCGCCGACTTCCGC
The DNA here is from genome assembly GCA_026418995.1 of Anaerolineae bacterium. Classification (GTDB taxonomy): domain Bacteria; phylum Chloroflexota; class Anaerolineae; order B4-G1; family B4-G1; genus JAOAAG01. The sequence continues at coordinate 2,708 of JAOAAG010000135.1, read as the reverse complement.
ACCTATGCCCCAGGCGACGATTTCCGGCGCATTGACTGGAACGCTTACGCGCGGCTGGAGCGGCTATTCCTTAAGTTGTTCGTCGCTGAGGAAGACCTGACGATACATATTGTGCTCGACGCCAGCCAGAGCATGCTTTTCGGCGAGCCGCAAAAATGGCATTTCGCCCGCCGGCTGGCCGCTGCACTTGGGTATATCGGCCTGGTGGGGATGGATCGTCTGGTCGGGGTAGCGCTCGGCGGCGTGGATGTCGGAAACAGAGTGTCCAGAGCCCACCGGGGCAAGCGACAGGCGCTGGCGTGGTTCACCTGGCTGGCGGGGATCGAGCCGGGCGGCGAACTTGATCCCGAAGCCGCGTTGCGCAATTACGTGACCCAGGCACGCGCCCCCGGCCCTTTGCTCCTGATCGGCGATCTTCTGGGTGCAGGCTGGGAGCATGGCCTGCGCCTGCTGGCTGGTCACCGTTACGAGGTAACGGTGCTCCATGTCCTGGCCCCTCAGGAGGTATCCCCCACGCTTGAGGGCGATCTGCGCCTGGTGGACAGCGAAAACAGGGCGGCTGTTGAGATCACCGCTGACTACGACCTGCTCCGGCGCTACCAGGCGCGTCTTGCTATGTGGCAGGAGCATTTGCGCAGTGTATGTGCGGCGGTGGACGCGCGCTATGTGTTCATCGAGACCACTTTGCCGCTGGAGGAGCTGATTATGGCCTATCTGCGGAAGTACGATGTAGTTGCATGATCCGTATTTCGTGTTCCGTATTTCGTATTCCGTATTTCGTATTTCGTGTTCCGTGATAACGCAAGCTACGTAACACGCAACACGCAACACGCAACACGCAATACGCAACACGTAGCATACATCTCGCATTCACCCATGAACTTCCTGACACCGCTCGCTTTTACACTTGCTGTCCTGCTTCCTGTCATCGTCGCGTTCTACTTTCTGAAGCTGCGCCGGCAGGAGCAGGTGATTTCCAGCGTTTACCTGTGGCAGGAATTGGTCCGCGATGTGGCGGCTAATGCGCCCTGGCAGCGCCTGCGTTTCAACTGGCTGCTCCTGCTCCAACTGCTGTTCCTGAGCGCGCTCATCGTCGCACTGGCACGGCCTTTTTCGTGGACAACGGCTGCTGCCGGGGGGCATCTGATTCTGGTGCTTGATACGTCTGCCAGCATGGCAGCGACCGATGTGACCCCTGACCGCCTAGTTGCTGCTACCGTGCAGGCCCGCCGTCTGGCTGCTGCTCTTCCCCCTGACACGCCGGTGACGCTCATCGCGGCGGGGATGCAGGCGCAGGTACTCCTGTCCGGCAGCACCGATCGCCTCCGGCTGGCACAGGTGCTGGACGGCCTGCGGGCCGGCCCCGGAGGCTCGGATATGGCGACGGCGCTTGAGCTTGCGGCGGCAGTCGCGGCTGGGGAACCTGATGCCGAGATCGTTGTCCTCTCCGACGGTGGCGTCGAGCTGCCCGCGCACCTGAGCGCCGCCGGGCGGATACGTTACCTCCCGATCGGCCGCTCAGGAGAGAACCAGGCCATCAGCGCCCTCTCGCTCGACCATGATGTCTCCGGCCGGGGATTCTCGGCTTTTGTGCGCGTTACCAACTACGGTCAGCAGGGAGTCACCCGTCGGTTGACGCTGTACGCGTTCTCCTCCCCGGCCCAGAGGGAGGGGAGCGTCCTCACCGCTCGTGACCTGTTCTTGCCTGCCGGGGAGTCCGTTGGCTTCACCGTGCCCGACCTGCCGCCGGAGACGATAGCGATTGAGGCACGGCTGGGGGGGGAAGATGTGCTTTCCCTCGACGATCGTGCCTGGGCCGTGGCGCCGCTTGTCTATGGGGCGCAGGTCCAGATCGTCGGGCCGGGCAATCGTTTCCTGGAGACGGCCTTCTCGCTGCTCCCCGGCGTCGAGGTCACCACCATCTCCCTGGAGGACTATGAGGCCACCTGGAGTGATGAGCCGGTGTCCTTACCCTCAGAACACCTCAACTGGCTCACCGTGTTCGATACCGTCCTTCCGCAGGAGGGCCATTATCCCCCAGGCGCACTATTCTTCGTTGGGCCGCTGCGCTCGACGGAGTTCTTCTCCGTGACCGGCGTGCTCGATCTGCCCGCCGCACGTCCGGTCAGCGCCGGCGATCCCTTGCTGCGCTACGTGGACCTGAGTGGCCTGGTCATCCAGCGAGCCGCGCGTATTCCGTTGCCGGACTGGGCGCGGCCCGTGGTCGTGGCTTCTTCTGCGGCTGACCAGGATGAGGGGGATATGCCTCTACTTGCCGTTGGTCAGCGCGACGGCCGCCGGCTGGCCGTGCTTGCCTTCGACCTGCGTCAATCTGACCTGCCGTTGCGGGTGGCGTTTCCGGTCTTACTGGCGCATCTGGTGGACTATCTCGCCCCTGGCATACGCGGCGCCTTTCCAGAGACAGTCGTGCCCGGCGCTGTGGTGGAGATTCCCCTCCCGCCACAGGCAAGCGCCGCGCTGGTCACTTATCCTGACGGGACGCGCGCAGACCTGACCGTCAGAGCGGGTGCCGCTCTGTTTGAGGATACGCAGATGCCCGGCATCTATGAGGTCACCTGGAAGGGAGAAGGTGAACGCTGGCTGTTGGGGCGCTTTGCCGTGAACGGCTTCAATGCGCTGGAGGCCGACATCGCTCCCCGTCAGACCCTCGCCATTGTCGGAGCGGGAGCTGTCTCTTATACACATCT
>JAOAAG010000102.1 GCA_026418995.1 Anaerolineae bacterium | reverse complement strand
CGCCCCGATCTTTTGCGCCAGTTCCAGTATCTTGGGATCCATTGTGAACTCCTTGAAGAATTTTAACCACAAAGGACTCAAAGGAAGGTTGAATCTCTTCACCGGAGATGTAATTTTGTCAATCTAAACCTTACAATCCTTCGTGCCCCTGGTGTCCTTGGGTTTTTGCGACAGAGTCATTTATGATTCGTTAGAGTGGGTCTTGATTAAACCAAACTGCCCATACGCTTAGTGATAACATTACGCCTGATCCTTGTCAAAGATTGCATATTTCCGCGCCGAATGTTCAATACCTCCCTACCTTGTTGCACATCTTGCCGGCACGGCCTGGCAATTGCGGTGACTTGCCGGGCGAGAGCGAGATCGTCAGAGAACGGGGAAAGTGGCGCATTTCTGCAGGACGCATATCCCTTTCACGGTGGATTTCTGGCTTGTTACGGTTGGAGATTGGGGCAAGTGGTCCCAATTCGTGTTCCGGGCTCAGTTCAACAACCTTGCATGATGTCAGGGAAATGGGTACAATAGGGAATGGGGATTCGGGATTGGGGAGCAGGGGCAAAAAGCAGGAGAAAAGTGGCACTGATAACCGACGACTGCCTGCTAAGGAGGGCTCTATGCGCCGGGTGAAACGTATTCCCTACGGCATCGCCGACTACCGGCGGATGAAGTTGGACAATATGTACTACGTGGACAAGACGCGCTTTATCCCGCTGATCGAAGCCGCGCCGTACTACTTGTTTCTCATCCGCCCGCGCCGGTTCGGCAAGACGCTGTGGCTGTCACTGATGGAAAACTATTATGACATCGACGCCAAAGACGAGTTCGACGCCCTGTTCGGCGACACCTGGATCGGCGCCAACCCCACGTCGGACCGCAACAGCTACCTGGTGATGACGTTCAACTTTGCCATTGTCAACCCCGATATGCGGTTGGTACAACAATCGTTTGAACAACACGGAACGACGGTGTTGGTTGATTTCTTGGATCGTTATCCACAGTATTTTGATCGAACCGAATGTGCGGCAATTATGGCGCCGCCGACCACTGCCGACCGGTTACAAGAGCTGTTTTTCCGTACTGCCCGCAAAAGCTTGCGCATTTATCTGCTGATAGACGAATACGACAATTTTGCCAACACCATCCTCACCACGGCTGGCGAGTTGGCCTACCGTGACCTGACGCACGGGGCGGGCTTTTTCCGTTACTTTTTCAACCTGCTCAAAGGGGCCACCTCCGGCACGATGAGCGGTATCGCGCGGATGTTCATCACCGGCGTCTCGCCGATCACGATGGATGATGTGACCAGCGGCTTCAACATCGGGTACAACATCAGCCTGCACCGCGAATTCAACACGCTCCTGGGCTTCACAGAGGATGAATTGCTGGCTATGCTGGCACACTACCACGCTGCCGGTCTGTTACCCTCTGAGCCGGCAACCTATGCGCCTTTGCTGCACGAGTGGTATGGACGTTACCGCTTTTCCGACGAGGCGCACGAGTATCTTTTCAACACCGATATGGTGTGGTATTTCATCAAAGAAGCGCAGGGACGTCAAGATGTGCCGAAAGATTTGTTGGATCAGAACATCCGCACCGATTACGGCAAGTTGCGCCACCTGCTGACGGTAGACCGCCGGCTGAACGGCAACTTCAGTCGGCTGCGCGAGATTCTGGAGACCGGCGAGACGGCGGCGAACGTGGTGCGGAGTTTTCCGGTAGAACGCATAACGGATGAAAACAACTTTGTCTCGCTGCTCTACTATATGGGCCTGCTCACCTTTGACGGCGTGCGCCAGGGGTTGCCGATCCTGCGCATCCCCAACCTGACGGTGCGCGAACTGCTCTACGGCTTTTTGCGCGATGGCTACCGCGACGCCGACATCTTTCGCCTCGACCTGGGGCGGCTGGCCGAACTGCTGGGGCGGATGGCCTACAGCGGCGAATGGCAGCCGTTCTTTGACTTTATCGCCGACCAAATCCGCCAGCAAACCTCGGTGCGTGACTATTTGGGCGGGGAGAAGGTGATCCAGGGCTTTCTGCTGGCCTACCTGAACGTGACCCATTTCTTCACCCCCTGGTCGGAGCGGGAAATGGGCGGCGGCTTTGCCGACATTTACCTGGAGCCGTTCCTGGCGCGCTACCCGGACATCCGGTACCTGTCTCTTATACACATCTCCGAGC
>JAOAAG010000089.1 GCA_026418995.1 Anaerolineae bacterium | reverse complement strand
TAGCACTCTCGTGTGGAGGGTGCTAAATTTGCGTCTTTAATCATACCATGGGGTGCGGAATATGTCAACTGCATAGAACTTTAAAATGGCCTGGTTACAGGCCGAAAAGTAACTTCCGCACCTCCTTGCTCGACGTACCGGCGGCCAACGGCTGCTCGGCGATGGCCAGACGTAACCGCAGGTTGTTCAGCCACGGGATGGCAAAGTCGGCGGCGTTGACCCAGGCGCAATAGGGCTCCAGTACGTGCGCCTCCGGGAACGGATCGAAAGTGACCCACAGGCAATGCTCCCGGATTTCGAGCAACGCCGTGCGGCGGATCAGCTTGCGTGCCGCAGTGACCACCGTCCAACCCGGCGCCGGTTCGGGCAGGTGGTCGAGCAAGTCACGGACGCGGTTGAACGCTAACGCTTTGACCCAGGTGTGCAGCGTCAAAGGGGTCGTGGTGAGCATGCAACTCTGCTCCGGGTGGTCGAGCGGCAGGTCAGGCCGCTCTTTGTGATACCCCTTGGGCTGGGCATCCAGCCCAAGGGCGTGAATACAATCGCGGTATGCCAGTTCATGGTCTTGCCGCCAGGGGTAGAGGTCGGCCTGCACCCACAGCGGCAAGTCATTGGCACAGGCGAAGGCCGCCGCATACTTGGCCTTGGGGTCGGGATCGTCCACCTTGTCCCGGTCAATGATCAGCAACGTCGGGACTGGTTGCGCCACACCGGTGATGAGTGTGGTGGTGCGCGCCAGACAAAGCCGGTGGCGGCGTTCCGGCGGCAGATGCCATTCACTGCCCCGCACGTAGGGTTCGAGCTCGTACTCGCCCCACGCCAGGCCGCGATCCCACTGGGCGACATTGGCTGCTGTCCGGCGCAACTGTGCCAGGTAATCCCATTGCCCGATGGTGTGGCCGGCGAGCAGGTCGCGGTGCGCGTCCTGGCTGTACGAGCCACGATCCAGGATTTCCAGGATCAGTACATCTGGGTCGCCACCTGCGGCCTGGCGCGCCTGCGCCATCTCCTGCAGCAGTGGAGCGGCTACGTGCGAGAGCTTTTGCCTCGTCGTGGTGACCAGCAGGCCGACGAAGCGGCGCGCCGCCAGGTGGAAGGTCATAAACAGGTGATGGGCGCGCATCGTCCGCCCACACTTGGAAACCTTGCCCTGGGGCATCTCCAGGCCGCCCTGGTGGCCGACCACGTGTTCATCGTTGGAGAGAATAGGCGGCACATCGCGCACGAGCCGCCACTCTTCGCCTCTGGTGGCCTGGTAGAACAGCTCTACCGCGCCGGGAGCGACCTCCCGCAGCCAGGCAGAGACCTGGCCGGCGCGCAGGGGCGTCCAACGCCCGGTGAACAACGCAAACCCTCGGTCACTGAGGTCGTTGAGCGCCCAGAAGCGACCCAGACCGCACACGGCCAGCGCAATCAAGGTCAACACCAGTTGGAGCGGTGTGCCGACTGTGCCGACGCAGCTCAACCAGTGGCAATAGGGCAGGAGGTTGCTGTTCAGAATCCAGGAGATCAGCAACCAGAGGCCACCGTAGCGGGTGATGCCCAATGTGCAGGTAGCGGAGGGCGGTTCAGCCGCATTGACCTTGCGGGGGCGGCCGGTCTTGCCTTCCCCGACCTGACTGGCGCGCACCTCGGCCACTATATACCGGATGTTGCGGTCGGAGCAGCCCATCAGACACCCCAGCTCGCCGCTGGAGACACCCAGCAAATGGGCACAGAAAATCCAGGCGTAGAGCAATATCCGATTGCGAGGGTGTTGGCGGACAATCCCGGCAAAGAAGCTGAGGAATTGTCGCGCCTCATCCGATATGGAGAGGGCGTCCAAGCTGGTGGGGCAAGGCATGGTCATCATCGCATCACTCCTGGAAATGATGCGTAATGATACCGCAGAACGCCACTGGCGGAAGTCACTTTTTAACGTGCTATTTCAGTTCTATGAAGTTAGCGCCATGCTTACCACGACCATGGTTAAGTTTGGGCTCCTCGACCTCTCCTGTGCCAGCCCATATC
>JAOAAG010000005.1 GCA_026418995.1 Anaerolineae bacterium | reverse complement strand
AGATGTGTATAAGAGACAGCGCCCCTGCAGTCCGCCGACAACGTTCGCAAAGACATCCTGATCGAACAGGCGCAGCCCGACGCGCCGCGAGAGCACTGCCGTGATCAGCAGCAGCCGGTTGAGGTCAACGCCATTCGCTGTACGGCGCGGGTGACCGAAACTGGTGTGGCTGGCAAGCGCCTGGACCTCGACAAGCAACGGGCGCGTCCCCTCCATCGTCACCGCAATGGCCGATCCGGGCGCGTTGACCACGCGCTCGGCCAGAAACACCTCCGAGGGGTTTGGCACCTCGACCATCCCCCGTTCGCGCATCTCAAACACGCCCACCTCCGAGGTAGCGCCGAAGCGGTTCTTGACCGAGCGGAGCAGCCGGTAAGAGTGGAACACGTCCCCCTCCAGATAGAGCACCGTGTCCACGATGTGTTCCAGGACCTTCGGCCCGGCGATAGCCCCCTCCTTCGTCACGTGGCCAACGAGGAAGACCGCAATGCCGGAGGTCTTGGCCCACCATTGAAGCCGCGCCGCAGCCTGCCGCACCTGGCTGATCGAACCCGCAACCGAGGTCAACTCCTCCAGATAGACGGTCTGGATAGAGTCCACAATCATCACCGAGGGCTGGAGACGTTCCGCGTGGCTCAGGATGGCCTCCAGGTTGGTCTCGGTTACGACAAAGAGGTCTTTGTGGCGGATGGCGAGTCTATCGGCGCGCATCTTGATCTGGCGCACCGATTCCTCACCGGAGACGTAAAGCACCGGCCGGCCGGTGGTCTCCGTCATCAGCCCGGCCACCTGGAGCAGCAGTGTGCTCTTGCCTATCCCGGGGTCGCCCCCGACAAGGATCAGCGACCCTGGTACCACGCCGCCGCCCAGCACGCGGGAGAATTCCTCCAGTGGCAGCGGCAGGCGCTGCTGTTCCTCAGACTCAATCTCCGTAAGGCGTTGCGGTACGCTGGCGGTGACAACCGGCGGGCGTATGTCCTGATCCACCGGCCGCTCGATCACCTCGATCATCGTGCCCCACTCTCCGCAGCCTGGACAGCGGCCCATCTCCCGGGGCGCTGTCCGTCCGCAGTTCTGACAAACCCATCGCGTACGCGCTTTATTCATCTGCTCTCCGGCCGCCGGATCAGTTCAGCTCTCCTTCACCGCCGAAACATGAGGATGTGGAGGGTCTTTACGGTGGAAAAGGGTGCACCCGCACGGCTCAACAGCCGCTCTGCTCACCTGCTCCAGGCGGAAGGGGAGGGATTCGAACCCTCGGTGGCCATAAAGACCACAACGGTTTTCGAGACCGTCCCGTTCGGCCGCTCCGGCACCCTTCCGGTTATGTGCGCAACGAGGCGAAGAAACGCTCCAGCAGCGCCTGGGCCTCCCCGGCCAGTACGCCGCGCGTGACAGCGACCTGGTGGTTAAAGCGCGGGTCGCGCAGTAGCTCGACCACCGAGCCAGCAGCCCCAGCCTTGGCATCGTCGGCACCGTAGACCAGCCGGTACAACCTTGCCGAGAGCATGGCTCCTGCGCACATCGGGCATGGCTCCAGGGTACAGTACAACGTCACCTTGGTCAGCCGCCAACTGCCCAGTGTGCGCGCTGCCTCCCGAAGCGCTATCATCTCCGCATGAGCCGTGGGGTCAGCATCAATTTCCTTGCGATTGTGCCCACGTCCGACGACTGTGCCATCGAGAACGGCCACCGCTCCCACCGGCACATCACCATGGGCTGGGGCCTGCGCTGCCTCCGCCAGTGCTTCGCGCATCCACTGCTCGTCGCACACGATATTATTATAACATGCCGACTGCAATTGTCCAGAACCAGAACGCAGTTGCAATTGACAAGCCGCTACAATAGTGTTATCATAATCTGCGCTTTGCCGCAGGAGACCGCCCTGTGCAGCACTCTCTACCCTTGCCGAACAGGATGCCATAAATGTTCAATACCGGTGAGTGGCGGCCGATTCACTGGGTGCTGGCCAGTGTCATCCTGATGACCCTGCCATGCTATTGCATTGGCTTCTCGCTGCTGCTCCTGAAGCCGCCGGTGGGATCACCGACTCCGGTGCCGACGCCCACGTCAACTCTGCCAGCATACCCTGCACTAACCCCTTCAAGCACTGCACAACTGACGCCAACGCCGACATCCACGCAGTGGATGCCGCCTACACTCACGGCCACGCCTGCCACGTCCCCTACGCAACCAGCAACCCCAACTCCAACGCCCACCAGCACAGCGACGCCAACCTTTACCCCTACTGACACTCCTACGCCGACTCCGACATCAACGTGGATACCCCTGCCCACGTACACACCAACCTATACCGCCGTACCCACGGAAACGCCTACCGATACACCTGTGCCAACACCTACCTTTGAGCCGACGCCGACCGAGACTCCGCCTGTGACCCCGACGGAGACCGTTCCAAGATAGCGTCCCGATCACATTGACAACAAGGAGATTGTAGTGGAGACTATCCCCCTGCTAAAGCAGCTCACCGAAGCGATCGGCATCGCCGGACACGAGGGACCGGTACGCGACCTGATCGGTCAGTTGTGGCGTCCCTTCGTGGACGAGATACGGGAGGACAGGCTCGGCAGCCTGATCGCCCTCAAGAAAGGCGCGGGTGGCGAAGAGTCCCGTAAGCTTATGCTCGCTGCCCATATGGACGAAATCGGCCTGGTGGTGACCGGCATTGAGGAGGGCTTTTTGCGTGTGGCCCGCGTGGGGGGAACAGACCGGCGCGTGCTGCCGGGGCTGGAAGTCACCGTTCACGGACGCGAGGAACTGCCGGGCGTTATCGCCTCCCGCCCCCCCCACGTCCTGTCGGAGGAGGAACGCAGAAGCGCCGTGCCGTGGGATAAGCTGTTCGTGGATGTGGGGCTGCCGGCCGCCCAGGTCGCGTCCCTCGTCTCGGTCGGTGACCTCATCTCGATACGACGTGAAACGGTGGAGTTACAGAACCGCCGTGTTGCCGGCAAGGCGATGGACGACCGGGCGGGGGTCGCCGTGATCACCCTTGCTCTGGAGCACCTGAGCAACATGAAACACCATTGGGACGTCTTCGCGGTAGCGACAGCGCAGGAGGAGACCGGATTGAAAGGCGCTATCACCACAGCTTACGGCATCGCGCCGGACCTGGCTATCGCAGTGGACGTGACTTTTGCCAGACATCCAGGCGTATCGGAGCCCGGAGCATGGCCACTGGGTGAAGGCCCCACCATCGGAATCGGCCCCAACTTCCATCCCAGGCTGGTAGCCCGCCTCAAAGAGGTTGCCGAGAGACACGAGATTCCCTACAAGCTCGACCCCCTGCCCGGCCCCACCGGCACCGACGCCTGGGCGATCCAGGTCAGCCGTGAAGGAGTGCCTACCGCGCTCATCGGCATCCCCCTGCGGTACATGCACCAACCGGTGGAGATGCTGGCCACCCAGGATGTCGAACGAGCAGGAAGGCTATTGGCAGCTTTCATTGCCACTTTGGAGGCCGATTTTCTGAACAAGCTGGCATGGGAGACCCCAACAGGCGAAAGTGAGTTGCAGAGATGATGCTGAAAGAGCTTTCAGAAGCCATCGGCGTTTCCGGAGACGAGGGCGATGTACGAGCTATATTGCTCAAAGCGATCCGGGAGCACGTGGACGAAGTAAGAATTGATGCGCTGGGTAACCTCATCGCGCTGAAGCGCGGCACTGGCCAGGCAGGACTGCGGGTTATGCTGGCCGCCCATATGGACGAGATCGGCCTGATGGTTGTGGGCCACGATGGCGATGGCTTCTTGCGTGTGCGGGCCGTTGGAGGAGTCGAGGCCAGGCTGCTGCCAGGTACTGCTCTGCTGGTCGGACCCGACCGCCTGCCCGGCGTGATCGGCATCAAACCCATCCACCTGCTTAAAAGCGGAGAGGACCAGCAGGTGCCTTCTATCGAGGATTTGGCCGTGGATATCGGCGCGGCGAGCAAGGAGGAAGCCGCCAGGCTGGCTCCGCTCGGCACCTACATCGCCTTCGCCACCCGCTTCCGCGAGGGAAGCGTCACCGTCAGCGGAAAAGCCTTCGACGACCGGGCCGGGTGTGCTATGCTGGTGGAGATGGTGCGTGGTGAGCGCTTTCCCTTCGATCTCTACACCGTCTTCACTGTGCAGGAAGAGGTGGGGCTGCGCGGCGCGCGCGTGGCTGCCTACGCCGTCGCGCCCGATTGCGCCTTTGTGCTGGAAGGCACCGTCGCTGACGACCTGCCCAAGGATAAGGATACCAGCCCCACAACGAGACTGGGGTACGGTCCGGCGATCACGCTGATGGATAACACCTTCATCGCCCACCGTGGGCTGGTCAGGCTATTGACCAACACCGCTGAGGAATTGGGCATCCCCTACCAGTTCAAACAGCCTGGCATCGGGGGCACGGACGCCGGAGCGATCCATACCTCCCGCGAGGGAGTGCCCTCGGCCACAGTGGCCGTGCCCTGCCGTTACATCCACAGTCCGGTCTCTCTGCTAAGTCTGGAGGATTTCAACCACACCACGAAACTGGTGCGCGAGGCCCTGACCCGCCTCACCGCCAACACACTGAGGAGCAGCCTATGAGAGAATTGATACGCAAGCTTGTGGAGACCTACGGTCCCTCAGGAGCGGAGGAACAAATTCGGGCCGTGATCCAGGCCGAGGTCGCACCCCTGGCCGACGAGGTGCGCGTGGACCCGCTGGGTAGCCTCATCGTCCGCAAGCAAGGAAGTGGCGCGGGAAAGCGCCTGGCCGTTGCCGCACATATGGACGAAATCGGGGTAATGGTGACCTACATAGATGAAAAAGGATTCGCCCGCTTCACACGCATCGGCGGCTGTCTCTTATACACATCTCCGAGCCCACGAGACCAG
>JAOAAG010000415.1 GCA_026418995.1 Anaerolineae bacterium | reverse complement strand
AGCGTCAGATGTGTATAAGAGACAGGGGGAGTTTTGCCCTGAACGGCTTCAATGCGCGGGAGGCCGACAGCGCTCCCCGTCAGATCCTCGCCATTGTCGGAGCGGGAGAGCACGGCCAAGGGGTGCCCGCCGCACGGCCGGTGCGCCAGGAGTGGTGGCGGCCGCTCACCTGGGCAGCGCTGGCACTGCTGGTAGCCGAGTGGCTGGTACAATATCGCGGCGGACTCGTATGGCTATGGGGCCGCGCGTCGGCGCTGGTACACAGAAAGTAGCTCACGCACCACGTAGCACGGAGCACGCAACACGCACATGCTGTCCTTCTCACACCCACCGGTCTTATGGCTAATTCTTCTGCTACCGCCCTTGCTGGCGCTGCCGTTCCTGGGGCGCAGCAAGAGGGTAGCCAGGTCACGCTCTTACCTGGTACCCGTTGTTCTACGCCTGGTGATCGGCTTGAGCGTGATGCTGAGCCTGGCTGGCGCGCGCTGGGTGCAGCCAGTGCGCGACCTCACCGTGGTTTTCGTGCTCGATCTTTCCGACAGCGTCCCCGCAGCGGAACGAGAGCGTGCCGAAGCGTTCATCCGCCAGGCAGTGGCCGGCATGCCTGCCGGCGGGCGTGCCGCCATCGTCGCCTTTGGTGAAGATGCGCTGGTGGAGCGGCTGGCCTCCGAGGCACGCGACCTGCCGCCCATTGCTTCCAGGCCACGCGCGGGGCGCACCAATATCAGCGCGGCACTGCGCCTGGCACTGGCTCTCTTTCCTGAGGAAAGCCAGAAGCGGTTGGTGCTCCTCTCCGATGGATTGGAAAACATGGGGCAGGCGCTGGCCCAGGTGAATCTGGTCAGAGCGCGCGGAGTTGAGATCGCCGTCGTACCGCTGTACGCCCCGCCTGCCGAGCAGGAGGCGTATCTGGTTGACTTGACGGTGCCCGCAAATGTGCGGCGCGGCCAATCGTTCGTGGTGACGGCTGTCATCGAAAGCACACTGACCCAGGAGGCCACGCTGCGTCTGCTGGGCGATGGTCGGCTGCTGGCGAGCCAGACTGTTATGCTTGAACCGGGCACGAACCGGATACAAATCTCGCTCAACGCTGAAGCGACCGGCTTTCACCGTTACCAGGCGGAGCTGTATCCGGCGCTGGACACGCTCCCTCAGAATAACCTGGCCTCTGGTTACACCATCGTCCATGGCCCCCCACGCGTCCTGATTGCCGAGGGGCAGCCGGGCGAAGCCGACGCACTGCGCCGGGCGCTTGAGGCCGCCTCGTTCGAGGTTACCGTAGTCCCACCGCACCTGCTGCCTACTGACCTCGCTGTGCTCAGCGGCTATGATGCCGTTGTGTTGGTGAACGTGCCTGCCAAGGCCGGGGATGGCGTTGCCGGGACTTTGCCTGCGGGTGCGATGGCGGCGCTTCCACTCTATGTGCGTGAGCTGGGGCGTGGGCTGGTGATGGTCGGGGGAGAGCATGCTTATGGCGCAGGCGGCTATCTGCGCACGCCGCTCGAACGAGCATTGCCGGTGGACATGGATGTGCGCTCCCGTACCCGTGAGCCCAATGTGGCGCTGGTATTTGTGGTGGACAAGTCCGGCAGCATGGGACGCTGTCACTGTAACGACCCCTCTCTACTGCCCGGCCAGTATGAGCGGGTCGAGTCCGGGTTGCCCAAAATAGACATCGCTAAAGATGCGATGATGCAGGCGGCTGCCGCACTGGGACCGCTGGATTATCTGGGCGTCGTGGCCTTCGATTCCGCAGCGCGTTGGGCCCTGCCACTCCAGCAATTACCCGACCCGGCCGACCTGCAGGCTGCCATCGGCGGCATCCGGGCCGACGGGCAGACCAATATCTGGGCCGGGCTGGAACAGGCAGAGCAGGCGTTACTGGCAGTAGACGCGCAGGTCAAACATATCGTCCTGCTGACCGACGGATGGTCGCGCTCTGGCGACTATGCTACGTTGACCGCCCGCCTGGCTAAGGAGGGCATCACGCTCTCGGTTGTGGCGGCCGGGCAGGGTTCTGCCGAGTAGTTGCGTATGCTGGCCGAGTCGGGAGGTGGGCGCTACTATCCGGCGCTCTCCATGGAGGATGTGCCTCAGATTTTTGTCAAGGAAGCCATGGAGGCGGTCGGTTCCTACATTGTTGAAGAGCCGTTCTACCCGCTTCCCGCCGGAACGACCGACATCCTGCGCGGGATTGATCCCCTGGCACTGCCGCCGCTGTTGGGCTACAACGGCACAACCCCTAAGCAAACCGCGCATGTGGCATTGGTGAGCGAGCGGGGAGACCCGCTGCTGGCGCAGTGGCAGTACGGATTGGGCAGGGCGGTGGCCTGGACTTCCGATCTGAAAGGGCAGTGGGCGGTGGAATGGGTCGGGTGGGAGCGTTTCAATGCCTTCGTCGCGCAGCTTGTCGGCTGGACGTTGCCCCGGCCGGACGAGAGCCTCCAGGTGACGACACGGCTGGATGGCGCCGAGGTACACCTGAAGGTGGACTCCGCCGACCAGAGCGGCCGCCCACGTGACCTGCTTGAGACCCGCGCGACGCTGGTCGGGCCGCGGCTCGTCACTCAGACGGTGCCACTGGAACAGACGGCTGCGGGACGCTATGAGGGCCGCACGACGGTCAGTGAACCTGGCACCTATCTCATCCACATAGTGCAGTATGACACAAAGGGCGAGCCGGTGGCACAGCAGACGGCCGGCCTGGTGGTGCCCTACTCACCGGAGTACCAGCGCACCGGTCAGGGTACCACCCTGCTGAACGAGCTGGTCCGCGCGACCGGGGGAAGGGTGCTGGAGGCGCCGGAAATGGCGTTTGCCCCGATGCACCAACCGGTGACTCGCGCGCGACCGTTATGGCCGGCGTTGTTGCTGACGGCAGCGCTGCTGTTTCCGTTCGACGTGGGAGCACGTCGCCTGCGCATAACCAAGGCCGATCTGCGCAGCCTGGGTGCGTGGATACGGGAGCGGATACCACGCCGTGGCAAAGTAGCGCAGCGTTGGGCCGGTCCCGTCGTGCTGGGCGACCTGTTCCAGGCGCGAGAGCGGGCACGTCGGCGGGGCCCCCGCCCCAGTGAGGGGGCGGGTGCCGTGCCTCACCTGACCCCACCCCCACAGCCGCCTGTTGCTGCCCCATCTCCGCCGTCGGCGGCTGAAGCCGAGGAGGACACCTTGGCCCGTCTGCGTCGGGCACGTGAGCGAGCGCGCAGGAGGTAACTTATACCTGACCCTCTGCGCTCGAAAACCCCTATCTCCCCTTCGCGCCCTTTGCGGTTCAATTACAAACCGCAGAGATGTTCTAAGTTTTGTCAAGTGGCAGCACCTGAACAACTTGAATAGCCTATCCTGGACACGGGCCGCATCAAACCACAGGTGGCGTTTTGAGTCATTACGCCACCGCCGGGTAAGGGGCGTTCAGCGGGTCGTTGACGCGGGACTAACCGAGCACGGGTGGGGCGCGGAGTACGTCCACGGACACCTCCTTACCGGTCTCCGTAACGACGCCGGTAGCGGCGTTCCGTCTTTGCTTCGCGGCGGGCCTTGCGGTGACCGACGTTGGTGCGCTGGCGGACCTCGTCGGGGACCCGGTAGCGTTCCCGACAGATGGCGCGGGCCTCCTGCCTGGTGACCGGCCGGCCGTCCACGTCGCGCAGCTCGTAAGGGCGCTCTTCTTTGAGGACGACGTAGACCCTGTCCAGCAGATGGGTGGCACAGGCACAAACGGCCTGCAGATGGTGCTTCCCCTTGTGCATCATCTGGTCGTAGTAGATGGCAGCGATCTGCGGGTCGTAGAGCCGGGCGACGTGGGCGTCCATAAAGGCCGTGGCTTTGATGAGGTCCGGGCCGGCCTGGGTGAGATGTAAGCCCCGCGCCTGTGTCTCGCCACTCTGGCGGCTGAAGGGGATCATCCCGCTCCAGCCGCGAAAGTCCCGCAAGGAGGGGAAGCGCTGGATATCGCCGATGAAGGCGACATAGACGGCGGCACTGTCCTGACCGACGCCTGGCAGGGTTTCGAGGTAGCGCGTGGGATGGAGCTGCCGGTAGAGCGGGCGCACCACGTTGAGGCGCACGAAGCGTTCCTGCTCCTGGAGCGTCTGAAGGCGGCTCTGCTCACGCGTGACGCTGGCCTGCAGGAGGGCATAGTCAGGGCGGTGGGCCTCATCGTACAGCGCCACTACCTGCCGGGCACGTGCGCAGAGGAGGGGAATCCAGCTCGTCTCGGCAGGCTGGACGGGAGAGGCCGCCTCCCAGGCTTTGGTCAGGGCGGCCTCACCGGCCTCGCAGACCCGCCGGGGGTCGTACCAGTGCTCGCGCACCCAGCGTGCCGCTGCGCCATAGGGTGGGACAACGTCCTCCAATCCCAGCCAGGCGAATTGGTCGGTGGCCAGGAGGCGTTGTTTGCTGGCGGCCACGAGCCGGGTCAGGCGATAGAGTTCGCGGCAGGCCCGCTGCAAGGCCATCTGCGGACCGGTGGGCAAGAAGAGCCGGCGCAGCCGCTCGGGGTGGGTCATATACAGCCGGGCCAGCACGCGGGCATCAATGCGGTCACTCTTGGCGTGGCGCTGGTACACCCGGCGCAGGTCGGCCACCTGCTGCCCGTTGACGCGATAGACTTCGACCCCCTGGCGCTCCAGGTAGACGCCGACGGTGTACCACGACATCGCCGTTGCTTCGAGGACGGCGACCAGGCGCACCTCTGAGGCGGCGTCGGCGCGTGCTGCCGCCAGCACGCGATCCATCCCGGCTGGGTCAGTATGAAAAGTGAGCACCGGGGTGACGAAGCGATTGCTCATCAGGTCCAGCACGATGGCCTTATGGGCGGTCTCCACCGCCAGGTCAATCCCGATAATCCGGGTATCCATAGGACCACCTCCTGAGACAAACTGAACCTCACGGGTGGGACGTGAAGCGGCCAGAGGCCCAGGACCACGGGAGCATACTGACCCAGCCTTGTTACTGATTCGGGGCCTGCGACCAGGCGCAGCCCCAATGTTCTTAATCGGGTCACCTGGGCGGAGTCGGCAATCTCTGCGCAGAGGCAGCCAGGCTCCTCAGACGCAACCAGGTAGCCGCTTCAACCTCCCAGGCTATAGTATGCACCAGATTGCGATTTTTGGCTATTCAAGTTGTTAACGTGCGGTTTGATGCTGCTCTAAATATACAAGA
>JAOAAG010000370.1 GCA_026418995.1 Anaerolineae bacterium | reverse complement strand
GCCTGTATAGAGCTGACCGGCCAGCATCCATTGCGCCCCCGCCTGGCCGCGCTCATGCTCACGCTGCTGGCTGTGGGGCTGGCCGTGCTCTGGTCGGCCAATGTCGTGACTTTGCTCGTCAGCCTGGTACTCTACGACCTGGTATATGCCCTGGGGTACCTTGCAGCCGACGGCTCTGCTCGTGCGGCGATACGCGGGCTGTTCCTGGGTATCCTGGCGACACTGTGTTTGTTGGCTGGTGCCCTGCTCGCCGGCAATCTGGCCATAACCGGTCCGTGGAGAACGGTTGCCCTGGGGAACGAGACGTCTCTGGCGATGTGGGTACTGGCGGCTGTTCTACGCTTATCTATGTACCCTTTTCATCTCTCCGCCCCCGAGGATTTTCTCTCCCCCTCTCCGTTGACCATCCCGCTCTTGCTGAGGTCACTGCCGGGCTGGCTGCTGTGGCTGCGCATGATCACGATGAATGATGGCTCAATGCCGGCTCTCCCCTGGGTGCTGAATCTGGCGCTTGCCTCTGCCGTTGTGGGGGCACTGCTGGCCTGGTCAAGCCGTTCCCATCTCCACGCGCTTTTGTGGAGCGGCGTAGGGGTAGCGGGGGCAGTACTACTGGCCGGGACGACGGCTGGGCAAGACGCGCTAGCCATCGTTGCGGCCGGATGCATAACCTGGACATTGGGGTTGGGCGTTCTTTTCCTGGGCCGTTTTGCGGTGGCGCAGACTTTGCAGTGGAAGACTCCTCTCCTGATCGGCGGGTGGGCTCTTTTGGGTTTGCCAGGCACCCTGGGGTTCGCCGTTGGCGCTACCCTGTACGGGAGTGTCGCCAGTGTACGCCATATCCTGGAGCAAGCGGTGGTGGGTAGCCTACTCTGGACTGTATTTCTCACCCCCTCGTTAGTACGCTACCTCCTCTCCGCACCGTCGGCGTCGAGGATCCCGGATGCGGGGCTCCAAACTGGGGGTCGGGGGTTGGTAGAACTCGGCTACGCCTGCGGGATGGGGCTGCCCGCACTTTTGCTGGTCGTTGCCAGGCTGTTCCCGGGAGTGCTTTTTGACGAGAGTGTGTTGCCTGCCCTCGCCGCTCCGCCAGGACTGACCGAGATAGCCGGCTGGTGGCTCTGGGTGGGAGGGCTTGTGAGCGGGGGATTGTTGAGCTGGGGGGATGGCTGGCTGCGTGCCAGGGGAGAGGCTGCACTGGACACAATTTATGACCTGTTGCATCTGGAATGGCTCTATGAGGCGCTCGCCGGGGCAGTAAACCGCGGCCTATCGGTGCTCCGCGCAGCCGACGAGCTGATCGGAGGCGCCGGCGCGCTCTTGTGGGCCTGCTTGATCTTCCTGCTGTATGTCCTGGCTGAAGGAGGCCACTGATGCCCACGCTGCCCGACCTGGTCGCCCGTTTGTCTTTTCTGGCGGCTATACCTGCCGTCGCAGGCATCCTGATCACGGCTAATATCCTGGTCGTCAGCCGGGAGTGGCGCCTGAACATATTCGCACTGATTGTCCAGTATTTCTTTGTAGTCATGCTGATGACACGTCTGATCCGGCTGGAGGTAGCCGCCATCAAAGGGCTGATCGGGTGGATGATCTGTATGGTCTTCTACCTGACCGAGCGGAGGGGCGCGGATCTGGCCCGGGCGGTCCGCACGAGTGTCGAAGTGCAGCCAGAAGCGGGTTCAGCGCGAAGCTGGCAGCGCTGGACAATGACTGCTCGCACTGCATTCTATCTGCTGGCTGGTCTCCTGGTTTCCGTGGCAGCGTATATGGCCGCGTTACGCTTCCCGCTGCCAAGGGAAGTCATCCCTCCTGACATCTCACTCGCCTGCTACCTGATGGTCGGGCTGGGGCTGCTGGTGATCGGCTTAAGCGAGACCCCTATGCAGGTTGGGATGGGGCTGTTGACCTTCCTGGCGGGGTTCGATCTGTTCTATGTAGCGGTAGAGCCATCGCTGGTCGTGGTCGGGCTGATCGGTGCGGTGAGCTTCCTCATCGCACTGGCAGCCTCTTTCCTGAGAGCGGCCCAGTTCGTCAGTAGCGAGCAAACAGAGGGTGCAGAATGATTGCCGGGCCTATCGCACTGCTCTTACTCCCCCTGCTTGTCGCTGGAGTCGTCCTCCTGCTTTCCAGGTGGCGGACGCCGACGGCGGTCCTCTCCACTGCCACTGCCCTGGCGCTGGGAGTCGCTGCACTGGCGTTGCCTGTGGACCGGCCGGTAAAAGTATGGGGCGGGCTGCAGATCGTGCTGGGAGCGCCGGTCAGTTTCCTCGGGCGCGAGCTGGTGCTGGAGGAAACCGACCGCCTGGCCTGTGCAGCCCTATTTTTCACCTCGGCGATAATCTTTTTTTTGGCCTGGCGCTCCTACTCTCGCTCGCTGCTCTTCCCGGTGGGGTGGGGATTGCTGAGCCTGTCGGTGGGGGTATTATTGGTGAAACCCTTCGTCTATGCCGCGCTGTTCATCGAGATCGCCGTCGCCCTCTCCGTCTTCGCGCTCCAGTCTGAAGAAGGACCTGTGACGCGCGGGGGAATGCGCTATCTCACGTTTAGCACGATGGCCTTGCCGGGGATCCTGGTTACCCACTGGCTGCTGGAGCGTTACGAGGCGACGCCCGATGAAACCTGGCTGCTCAGCACCTCAGCGGTCTTGCTGGCGATCTCGTTTGCGCTGCTGCTGGGCGTTTTCCCCTTCCACTCCTGGATACCGGCCCTCTTCGGCGATAGCTCGCCGGTCGCAGGGGCCTTCGTGCTGACTGTCTTCGGCAATGTCATCTGGTTTGCACTGCTGGAGTTCCTGGAAGCGTATTCCTGGCTCAGTGCTCACCCTTCGCTGAGCTCCCTGACGCTTAACGCGGGGTTAGTCCTGGTACTCCTGGGAGGAACGCTTGCGCCTGCCCAGCGCCGTCTCAGCCCGCTGGTGGGGTACGGGACGCTGGTCGAAAACGGCGCGATGTTGATCGCCCTGGGGCTAAGGAGCGAAGTGGGGATGGTATCGCTACTGCTGGCCATGCTTACCCGCCCGCTGGGGCTGGGATTGATGGCCCTGGGCCTGGATGGGATAAGGGCACATAGCGGGGGTAAGGACGATGGGGAGGGATTGCGCGGCGTAGGGTGGAGGGCGCCGTGGAGCACAACAGCCTTCGTCCTGGGAGGATTGTCGGTTGCAGGATTGCCGCTCGGAGCCGGATTCGCGTGGCGCTGGTCTCTCTACCGCGCTCTGGCCGACACCGATCCGGGCACTATGGTGCTCCTCCTTCTGGCGGCTGCTGGAGTAATGGGCGGCCTGTGGCGCGGGATGGCCTCATTGCTGGAGCGTCCGCGCCTGCCCGAGGCCCGCAGCGTCTTCCCGCCAGCCACCCGCGAAGGCAAACTATTCGCGTTGAGCGTGCTGATTGCGCTGCTCCTCTGTGTGGTGGTCTCCATCTACCCCCAACTCCTCAGCCCCTGGGTGACCCGTATGGTGGATGCCTGCGCCCTCTTCCGCTAGAGGTCCGCGATGGACTTGTTCGAGTATAGCCGGCAGGAACAGATACGCCACGAGGCGCCGCTGGCAGCCCGGATGCGCCCGCGGACGCTTGACGAGTTCGTCGGCCAGGCTCACATCGTCGGCGAGGGGCGCCTGCTCCGGCGTGCCATCGAGAGCGACCGCCTGTTTTCGTCACTGATCTTCTGGGGGCCGCCGGGCACGGGGAAAACAACCCTGGCGATGATCATCGCCAATTCGACGGCCAGCCACTTTGAGACCATCAGTGCTGTGCTGGCCGGTGTGGCCGACCTGCGCGAGGTCATCCGCAGGGCGAAGGAGCAGCGGGGCATGTACGGTCGGCGCACCATCCTGCTCGTGGACGAGATTCACCGCTGGAACAAGGCTCAACAGGACGCGTTACTCCCCCATGTAGAGGATGGCACGATCGTGCTCATCGGTGCCACCACCGAAAATCCCTATTTCCAAGTGATCCCGCCCCTGGTCTCCCGCTCGCGTATCTTCCAGTTCAAGCCGCTTACCGACGAGGAGGTCGAGCTGGTGCTGCGCCGTGCCCTGAGCGACCCCCAACGGGGTTACGGTAGCAGACCGGTCCTGCTCGACCATGACGCGCTTGGACATCTGGTGCGTGTGGCGGGTGGGGATGCTCGCACCGCGCTCAATGCATTGGAGCTGGCTGTGGAAAGCACTCCCCCCGACGAGCATGGAGTCGTCCATGTAACCCTTGCCGTCGCCGAGGATTCCATTCAGCAACGTGCGCTGCGCTATGATGGCACGGGGGATGAGCACTACGACACCATCTCGGCCTTTATCAAATCGGTGCGCGGGAGCGATCCTGACGCCGCCCTCTACTGGTTGGCGAAAATGGTCGCGGCCGGCGAAGACCCGCGCTTCATCCTGCGTCGCCTCTACATCCTTGCCGCCGAGGACATCGGCCTGGCCGATCCCACTGCTATCGTAGTTGTCAACAGTTGTGCGCAGGCCTTCGAGTGGGTAGGCCTGCCGGAGGGACAATACCACCTGGCGATGGCCACGCTTTACCTGGCGACTGCCCCGAAATCGAACTCGGTAGGAGCGTATTGGGAAGCATTGGCGGAGATCGAGACGCACGGGCCGGGGCCTGTGCCGCTCCATCTGCGCGATAAGAGCGACCTCTTCCACGGCCCTTTGCGCGAACATTACAGGAAGACCGTCGGTGAGCACGAAGCGTACCAGTATCCGCACGCCTATCCCGGCGGCTGGGTGGAACAACGCTACCTGCCGGAGGGGGTCGGCGGCGGCTGGTTCCAACCTAAGGGTTACGGATATGAGCGTGAGATCATCGAGAGATTGAGGGCATGGAGGAAAAAAGAGGAACAATAACCCATGTGGTGAAACGCACCGGAGCCGTCGTACCCTTCAACAAGGACCGCATCACCAATGCCATCTATCGGGCAGCAGTAGCCGTCGGCGGGCGTGACCGCTCCCTTGCCGAGCGGCTCGCCGATCAGGTTGTCGCCATCCTGGAACAGACTACCCCTCCAGGCCACATCCCCACCGTGGAAGAGATTCAGGACATTGTCGAGAAGGTGCTGATTGAAAATGGCCACGCCAGAACAGCCAAGGCCTACATCCTCTACCGCGACGAGCGTGCCCGCAGGCGGCAAGAGCGTGCCCGGCGTGCTGCGTACACCGAGGACTACGTCCCCTGGCGCAAAATATGGGAAGTGCTGGACTGGGCCGTGGAGCACGACCTCCACACTGTCGCGCGGCTGAACGAGCGTGTGGCCCGTGGTGAGTTCGCCGACATCGTGCGGGAAAGTGACCACGCTTACAACGACGACATCACCACCGCCGCAGAGATGATCCGGGAGCGGAGCGAGGGCCTCAGATTGGTCATCATCGCCGGCCCCTCCTCCTCTGGCAAAACCACGACCACCATCAAGCTCAGCCACCTGCTCACCAGGATGGGCCTTTCCCTGCTCCCGCTCAGTGTGGACAACTATTTCTTCGACCTGGAGCTGCACCCCAGGGACGAGTTTGGTGATTACGACTTCGAGACGCCCCAGGCTCTCGACCTGGCCTTGATCAATGAGCATCTGGTGCGCCTGATTGCGGGCGAGGAGGTGCGCATCCCCTTTTACGATTTTAAGACCGGCCGCAGCCACAAAGACCACACACCGCTGCGTGCTGCTCCGCGCGACATCATTCTGATTGACAGCCTGCACGGGATGTACCCGGAGATGACACGCGGCATTGACGACGAGCAAAAGTTCAAGCTCTACATCGAGCCGTTGCTCCAGATGAAGGGGCCGGACGGCCAGTACGTGCGCTGGAGCGACCTGCGCCTGATGCGGCGCATGGAACGGGACGCTGCTCACCGCGCCTACGACCGTCAGCGGACGCTGGAGCACTGGCATTACGTGCGCGCCAGTGAGATGCGCAACATCATCCCACACATTCACACAGCCGATTATATCGTCAATAGTGGCCTCCCCTACGAGCTTCCTGTGATGCGGGCCAGGCTGTTTCACTACTTCGAGCGCTGGGTGGAGCAATACCGCCACGACCCGCTGCGGGTGGACGCCTTCGAGCGGGCAGAGCGTGTGCACCGTCTGTTGAGCGCCGTCACCCCGGTGGAGGATGAGAGCGCCATCCCGCCCGATTCGCTGCTGCGGGAGTTTATCGGCGGGAGCTGTTATGCGACGTGAGCGATTACTACGCCTTCCGCAAGCTGACCGTTGCCGTACGTGGCCACCTGCTTGTCCTCATAGGCAAACCCGGCGTCTGGTCGTGGGAGAAGGCGGACGCGGGGTCGCTGGCGCTGCTTGAAGTAGCCGAGATCGGGCCGGACGACGTTGTGCTCGATCTGGGGTGCGGGACGGGCATTCTCGGGGCGGCTGCGGCAAAGCTCGCGCCGCGCGGACAGGTGACGCTCGTGGATTGTCATGTGGCGGCGGTAGCGTGCGCCCGGCAGACGCTGGCCGCCAATAGCCTGACCAATGCTTCGGTCTCCCTGGCCGATGGGGTGGCCGGATTGCCGCAGGCCTCCTTCGACCTGGTGTTAAGCCACCTGCCACGCGGACGCGCTGTCCAGGAAGAGCTGATCTACGGCGCGGCCTGGGTGCTCAAACCGGGTGGGCGTTTCTACTTTGTCGCCCACAGACAGGCGGGAGTGAAAGAGGCCATTGCGTACGCCCGCGCGGTGTTTGGACAGTGCGGAGTAGTGCGGCAGAAGAAAGGGTATCATGTGGCTCTGGCGCTCAAACCGCCCACTAGGCACCTATCGCCTCCTGCAGAAAGCTACCGGGTAATGACCCACGCCGTGGAGCTGGACGGCATCCCGACAACGCTGGTCAGCAAACCGGGCGTTTTCGCCTGGGACAGGCTGGACGACGGCACTGCTGCCCTGGTGCAGGCGATGGAGATAAACCCTTCGGATGGTGTGCTTGACCTGGGGTGTGGGACGGGATTGGCCGGGGTGGCGGCTGCTCGCCGTGCACCGGAGGGGAAGGTGGTGCTGGTGGACGCAGACCTGCGTGCAGTCGAGTCCGCCCGCCGCACGCTGGCCGCTAATCACATCGCCAACGGCACAGTGCTGCTCTCTGACTGCGCTTCCGTCTTCTTCCACGATGCTGCCAGGCAGGTATTCGATGTGGTCATCACCAACCCCCCGTTTCACCAGGGGGTGGGGGTGGACTACGAAGTAGCCTGCCAGTTCATTCTGGATGCCGCCCGAATCTTGCGCCGGGGTGGGCGGCTGTTTCTGGTTGCCAATCGTTTCCTCCGCTACAGGGAACTGATCCGTCGGGCTTTTGGCAACGTCGAGGTAGTGTACAGCGATAACCGGTACCAGGTCTTCACCGCCCGGGCGGTGAAGAGGCAGTAAGGGTGCAGCGGCGCTGTACCTTCATCTTCCGGGAGGTGCTTGATGCGTAAAGAAGCCTATCTGTTCAGACCGCTCGCTGATAGCGCTGTTCAGTGCCAGGTATGTGAGCACTTCTGTGCCATTAAGCCGGGCGAGGCGGGGCGCTGCGGTGTACGCAGAAACATTGACGGCACCCTGTACCTGGTCGTCTACGGCGAGGCGATCGCCATTCATGTGGATCCGATTGAAAAGAAGCCCCTTTTCCACTTCCTGCCCCGGGGTGAGATACTCTCCATTGGAACGTATGGCTGCAATTTCCGCTGTCCCTTCTGCCAGAACTGGCAGATGTCCCAGGTGCGGGACTTCGACGACCAGCGTGACTATCTGGGCAGACGGGCGACGCCCGAATTGCTTGTGGATACCTGTGTACGGGAGCGTATCCCGATGATCGCCTACACCTACAATGAGCCGACCGTCTTCTTTGAGTACACCTACGATACGGCTAAACTGGCGCACGAGCGGGGCATCAAAAACGTCTATGTCTCTAATGGCTACATGTCACGGGCGATGCTGGAGATGCTCGAGCCCTATCTGGACGGTATCAATGTAGACCTGAAGGCCTTTACCGAGGAATTCTACCGCACCCAGTGCCAGGCACGGCTGGAGCCGGTCAAACGCAACATCGCCTAC
This sequence comes from Anaerolineae bacterium, assembly GCA_026418995.1. Taxonomy (GTDB): domain Bacteria; phylum Chloroflexota; class Anaerolineae; order B4-G1; family B4-G1; genus JAOAAG01. The sequence goes on along the minus strand of JAOAAG010000370.1, from coordinate 16,875 downwards.
ATCGCCCGCGAGACCGACATCTGGATCGAGATCACCACGTTGCTCATCCCTGGCCTCAACGACTCGACAGAGGAGCTGCAGGCGATGGCCCGTTGGCTGGCAGAGGTTGATCCGGAGATGCCCTGGCATGTGACTGCCTTCCACCCGGACTACCAGATGCTCGACCGCCCCAGCACCTCGCAGGCTGCCCTCACCCGCGCCTACGAGATCGGCAAGGAGGCCGGGCTGCGCTACGTTTACGTGGGGAATGTGCTGGATGCGGACCGGGAAAGCACTTATTGTCCCAACTGCGGGAAGAAGTTGATCCAGCGTTACTGGTACAACGTGCAGGAGACGTGGCGCGAGCGCGGTCGGTGTGACCGCTGTGGCTATGCTATCGCGGGGGTGTGGGCTTGAGTGCAGCCTGCATGCGTAACCGCTTCAGCCGGTATAGCCAGGAGAGCGGTTGGCAGAGCCGGCTGGAGTCTTATCCAGCTTTGGACTTTGGGTCTATCCGGTTTACGATCGAACTTGCTTGCATAAAGGCATGTTTTGATGTATATTAATCTTTGATTAACGCGATCATTCACCTTCTACGGATTGGGACACTGTTTGTGTGTGCGTCCGTATTGTGGATCCGCGAGAGGGTGGGCTCTGTTAACCGCAGTCCGAGCGATCTTTGACATAGTGTAACCACAGGACCAGTGGGACGAGGAGAGGAGAAATGGATATCATCAAAGTCGCGGCCAATTCTCGCTCAACTGCAGTAGCCGGCGCCATCGCCGGTGTGATGCGGGAAAAAGGGGAGGTCGATGTACAGGCTATTGGGGCCGGCGCGGTCAATCAGGCCATCAAAGCGATCTGTATCGCCCGGGGCTACCTGGAGGAGGACGGGATTGATATCATCTGCGTACCCTCGTTCGTCGAGGTAAATATTGACGACCAGGAGCGCACGGCAGTGCGGATTAACATACAGAGGCGTCCACCCGGTATGTGACTCATGCAGTGAACAAGTGTAACCTCCGATGGGCCAGCGGTCCGTCGGAGGTTTTTTGATTCTGCCGGGGGATGGTTCATATTGCGGGACAACGGGTTTGCCCATCGGAGGCCTATGCCGCTACGCCGTGCTGCGCGGGGATGGGAGCGCCTGGTGAAACACCGTCCTGGCCGCACAGAGCACGACATGTCTCAAGCGCCTTTGCGGTTCAATTTAAAAACCGCAAAGGGCGCCAAGAACGCAAAGAATTATGGAAACACCTTTGCGTCCTTCGCGCTCTTGGCGGTTCAATATACAAACCGCAAAGGGCGCCAAGCGCGCGAAGAATTATGGAAACACCTTTGCGTCCTTCGCGCTCTTGGCGGTTCAATGACAAACCGCAAAGGGCGCCAAGCGCGCAAAGAATTATGGAAACACCCTTGCGTTCTTGGCGGTTCAATATACAAACCGCAAAGGGCGCCAAGAACGCAAAGAATTATGGAAACACCTTTGCGTCCTTCGCGCTCTTGGCGGTTCAATGACAAACCGCAAAGGGCGCCAAGCGCGCACAGGAAACTGAGGGGCCTTGGCGTCCTCTGCATCCTTCGCGGTTTTTGAGTGTAAACCTGTGGTGAACCATCCTTGCTGGTGGATCGTCTTCCGCGCATTCATTCCTGCTCCCAGCACTGTGCGGACGCATGCAGTGGTCATGACGGCGACAGGTGCCCGCCCCAGCCAGGCAACGGCCAGGCGCGTAGTGACCGTCCGCCCGCGCCGGATCTCCTGCCGGTGGTGCTGCATAACTGCTGAGACACGCACTGCGCTCGCCATTCCCGGCGTCCCACGTCCTGGACCTCCCGCAGCCTCACGCTGCGGGAGGTTTATTTTGACTTCTGTAAGTGTTGGATTATACTTGAGGTGACGGGCACCCCTGGAGTGACCGTCACCTGAGAAGGAGTCATCAATGGCCGGAGAACGGGTGCTGGTTGTAGACGACAGTCTCCTGTACCGTGACCTGCTTGTGAACCATGTGCTTATTCCTCATGGCTACGTTCCCCTGACTGCTGGCGATGGAGAATCTGGGCTGCATCTGGCACTGCAGGAACAACCAGATCTGATCATTATGGATATGCAAATGCCCGGCATGACCGGCCTGCAGATGCTGGAAGCACTCCACGCCAGGGGTAGCGAAATTCCCGTCATCCTGATGACCTTGCATGGCTCAGAGGAACTGGCCGTGCATGCCTTTCGCATGGGCATCCGGGACTACGTGGTTAAGCCCTTCGATATTGAAGAGATGCTGGCGGCCATGGATCGCGCGCTGACTGAATCGCGCCTGCGTCGCGAGCGGGATGCGCTGCTCCAAACGCTGGAAGCGGAGCGCCGTCAGCTCGCGGCGGTGCTGACCAACACCGCAGAGGGCGTGTTACTGGTGGAAAACGACGAACCAGAAAGGATCATCCTGGCCAATCACTCGGTGCGCAGAGCGTTCAATCTCCCCGACGACGTCATAGGCAGGCCGCTGACATCGGTGATAAACGACGAACTTCTGCTCGATGCCTTCTGGCGGGCTAAAATCGGCGAGACAACCGCTCGTGTCGAGCTGCCGCTTCCTAATGGACGCACGTTAAATGTCAACGTCACCCCGATCCCGGGGGTAGGGCGGGTGGCGATCATGCACGACATCACTTACCTCAAAGAATTGGACCGGATGAAATCGGAATTCGTCTCGGCGGTATCCCACGACCTGCGCTCACCTCTAACCGCTATCAGGGGCTTTGTGGATTTGCTGCCGCTTGCCGGGGCACTTAACGAGCAGCAAACCTACTTCCTGGACAAGATCCGGCACAGCGTCGAGATAGTTACTGCGATGATCACCGACCTGCTGGACCTGGGACGCATAGAAGCCGAGGTGCGCATGGACGTGGAGGAATGCGACATCGCCGCCATCATCGGCAAGGTAGTGGCTGGCCAGGCCTGTCAGGCTGAGCTGAAGAAGCAGTTGCTTCAGGTGCAGATTGCTCCCCACCTGCCCGCTGTATCGGGAAACTCCCTGAGGCTGGGACAGGCCTTGGCCAACCTGCTGAGCAATGCTATCAAATACACGCCTGAGGGAGGGAGGATTACCGTCGCTGCAGAGGTCGCGGAAGGACAGGTGATGATCCGGGTGGAGGATAATGGAATCGGCATTCCGCAGGAGGACCTTCCCCACATTTTTGACAAATTTTACCGGGTGAAGAGACCGGATACGGAAGAGATCGTCGGCACCGGCCTGGGACTTTCCATTGTGAAGACCATTATCGAAAAGCACCACGGCCGCGTCTGGGTGGACAGCAAATTGGGAGAGGGGAGCGTGTTTACGGTGATCCTGCCGGCCTCATCGGAGACCCGGCGTTAGGGAGAGCAGGAGCGTCGGCCTCAGCAACAGACCGTGCTCTGCGCAGTACGGCCAGGCTGAGTTATGGTGCAACGATGTGAGAACACGGAGGTGACGGTGAAGCTCAACTACAAGAAGACGTTTCTCATCGGCTTTGGCTTCTTTGGCATCAGTGTGTTGTGGACGCTCTATAATGCCTATGTTCCGATTTACCTCCAGGCTGGCCATCCGGGCTTCGATGCCCGAGGGGAACCCGGATTTGGTCTGGACCCCGGCCTGACTGGCATCATTATGACACTGGACAACGTAGTGGCTTTCTTTCTCCTGCCGGTGATCGGCGTGTGGTCGGACCGGACATGGACCCGCCTGGGGCGCCGCATGCCCTTCATCGTCACACTCGCTCCGGTAGCTATTGTCGCATTTCTGCTCATTCCCATAGCGGTGGGGATGATTCCCCCTGAACTGAGTGGGCAGACCGCCCGGCTGGGGACTCCCCTGGCGCTCTTCGCGATCGGGATAGGTGTCTTTTTGACGGCGATGGCAGGGTTCCGTACCCCGGTGATCGCCCTGATGCCCGACCTGACGCCCAGTCCGTTGCGCTCGCAGGCCAACGGCGTGATCAACCTGATGGGTGGCATCGGCACATTGCTGGCAACGCTGGGGAGCGGGGCGCTGTATGCGATGGGACGGATGGCCCCCTTCGCGTTCGGTGGCCTGCTGATGGCCGCTGCCGTATTGATGCTTCTCTTCTTCGTGCGCGAGCCCAAGGAGCTGGAAATCGCCGCCCGCGAGGACGAGGGGCTGGGAGTATTGCGTGGCATCAAACGGGTGTCGCGGGAGGCGCGTCTCAGCCTGGCGTTGCTGATGGGCGCGATCTTCTGCTGGTTCGTCGGCTATAATGCCGTTGAGACCTTCCTTTCCTCCTACGGAGTGAGCGAGCTGGGGATGTCTGTTGGCAGGGCACCCTTGCTGATGGGCGTGGCCTCGCTGGCCTTTCTGCTTTTTGCGCTGCCGTCGGGCTACATCGCGGCCCGCCTGGGCAGGCGCCGCACCATCATTATGGGCCTGGTGGTGTTCGGCGTGCTGCTGCTGGTCAACTTTTTCCTGCGCAGCCCTACGCTCATCTGGCCGATTATGGCTATCGGTGGCATGGGGTGGGCGCTGGTCAACATCAATTCTCTGCCGATGGTGGTGGACATCTCGCTCTCCGATGCCGACCTGGGTACCTATACCGGCCTGTACTACATCGCCTCGCAACTGGCGGCGGTAGCAGGTCCCATCATCAACGGCTACATCGTCAAGTGGGGTGGTGGTGATTACAACCTTATCTTCCTGGCCACGCCAGCCTTTTTCCTGCTGGCGGTGCTGTGTATGCTACGGGTGACCAGGGGCGAGGCCCAGGGGTAGGACCACTGCTGAGAAGTTGCCTCGCTCCACAGGTTGCCAAATCCGCGCGTAGTAGTATAATTCCGCGCCGTATGATCGGCCCACTTGAGACAGGAGGAGCCTTATGACTGTTCATCTCTACTTATCCTTGATCCCGGAAGCGCTTATCGCTTCAATGCTCGATCCTGAAGAGTTTGGTGCCTATTATGCCGTAGGGAGCGCGAAGAAGTCGCGTGGGCAGGCAATCTTTTTTGAGGTGGACCCAAGTTTCAGGCACGAGTACTTCGACATTGACGAAGGCATCCGGCGCTGCGTACCCCATGAGGATGGTACCCCCAAGGCCTCCATATATATTTCCGTCTACCGGGTGCTTGAGCATGTCTCGCTGGATGCGATTATGAAGCTCTACCTGGTGACGCAGGATGGACGCACTTTGGGGCTGGATTCCAGCGAAGAGTTGCCTGAGGAGACTGGTAAACTGCACCTCTATCAGGAGATCGCTCCGGTCCATCCCCTGGTGGTCAGTACCCTGGGTCCGCGCGAGTTCTATGAACTGATTGTCAAGTACCCGACCACTCTGCTCAAGCTGCCGGCTGTCTGCTTCGTCGAGCTGAGCCTGGGGGCGCTGGCCGATGACCCCGAAAGAGGCGAGGTAGGCGACCTCCCGTATGCGAACATCCCCCATCTGCGCCAATGCCTGATTGAGCTCAGGACCAAGAGTGTGCATACCAAAATGGTCAACCGTATCCAGCCAGCCACCTTCCCGTACCGCACGATCAAAAGCGGTATCTTCCTGGGCAATCAGGAGAAACTGTTATTCTTCCCGATGCCCAGTCAGGAGGAACTGAGGGCCAAACACTACCGCTGGTGGCGTTCAGCCAATATGTAACCGTTACGCAATCTGTCTTCCCTCGCGTTCAGCAGGTTAAATCTTGCTTTACCAAGGAGATGTGTATGGAGAACTTTTGGCTCATCCTCGCGCTCTGTTCTGGTCTCTTGTCGGTGGGACTTGCCGTTTGGAGCTATATCTGGGTCAACAGGCAGGATCCCGGCACCAAAGAAGCACAGCGTGTAGCGGCCTGGATACGCAGAGGAGCCATCTCTTACCTGAGAAAGCTTTACTCTGCGCTGATTATGGTGGCAGTGGTGCTGGCACTGATCATCGCCATCGTGTTCGGCATCAATGCCAAGGACCCATACTACGGCTTCAAGATGGCGGTGGCGTTCGTGTGCGGCGCGTCGCTTTCTGCGCTTGCGGGGTACATGGGGATGACTATCGCCGTCTCGGCGAATGTACGCAGTGCTACGGCTGCAGAAAAAGGGCTGAACCCCGCTTTCAACCTGGCCTTTCGGGCTGGCTCCGTGATGGGCCTGGCTATGATCGGCATCGCGGTAACAGGGATGAGCACGATTTACATGCTGACCCGTCAGCCGGAGATCGTGTTAGGGTTCAGCTTCGGCGCCTCGACGCTGGCGTTGCTGGCGAAAGCGGGCGGCGGTATCTATACCAAAACGGCCGATATCGCCGCCGACCTGGTGGGTAAGGTGGAGATCGGTATCCCGGAGGACGACCCCCGTAATCCGGCCGTCATCGCTGACAATGTTGGGGATAACGTGGGTGATGTCGCTGGCATGGGGGCAGACATTTTCGACAGCTACGTCGCCAGCTCGGTGGCGGTGATGCTGCTGGGCATTTCTGTGCCCAACGTAGCGGAGCAGGTGAAATATACCGTCTTCCCACTGGTCCTGTGCACGCTGGGCATCTTCGCTTCAATCATTGGGCTCCAGCTTGTGCGTGTAGGTAAGGACGGGAAGCCCGGTCGAGCCCTGAACAGTGGTACCATCATCACCTGTCTCCTCTTCGCCGCCATGGTCGTGGCGGTAGTCCTGTTGGGCGGTTATAACCTGGGCGTGCTGTGGGCGGCACTGGCCGGGTTGACCGCCGGTGTGATCATAGGTTTCACCACTGATTACTTCACCGGCGACGATAAGCCGCCCGTTGTCGAGACGGCGCGTGTCTCCGGCTCCGGCTCGGCCATCAATATCATTACCGGCTTCAGCTACGGCTTGATCAGCATAGTTCCCTCCATCGTCGGCATCGTGGCCGCTACGCTGGTTTCCTATTACCTGGCGGAAAGCTTCGGGCTGAGCGGTGTCTATGGCGTGGGCGTCAGCGCTGTAGGGATGCTGGCCGTGAGCGGAATGATCGTCTCGGCGGATGCTTATGGCCCGATTGTGGATAACGCCCGGGGCATTGCGGAAATGGCCGGTATGTCCGAGAGGGTGATTGACACCGCTGATGTGCTGGATGCCGCCGGCAACACGGCCAAAGCTATCACCAAGGGTTTTGCCATCAGCGCGGCGGCGCTGACTGTGCTGGCCCTCTTTGCCGCCTATGCCTCGGAGATGGAAGCGGAAGGTGTAAAGGTGGCCTTGAGCCTGCGCAATCCCCTGGTCATCGCCGGTATCTTCCTCGGCGCGATGACACCACCGCTCTTCAGCGCGCTGACTATGCTTTCCGTCACCCGCAATGCCTTCGATATGATCGAGGAAATCCGCCGCCAGTTCAATACCAACCCCGGCATCCTGGCCGGCACCGCAGAACCGGACTATGAGACCTGTGTGGCGCTGGCCGCGCAGGGGGCGTTAACCTCGTTGATCCTGCCGGCTTTTCTGGCCGTCGTCCTGCCGCTCATCGTTGGGTTTGTGATGGGACCTGAGGCGCTGGGGGCCTTCCTGGGAGGGGCCATCTTCACCGGCATCATCTTCGCGTTGCTGATGGCCAACGCAGGCGGGCTGTGGGACAACGCTAAGAAATACATCGAGTCCGGTATGTTCGGAGGCAAGGGTTCCGAGGCCCATAAGGCTGGCGTGGTGGGCGATACCGTCGGCGATCCGTTCAAAGACACGGCGGGGCCCTCGCTTAACACACTCATTACTGTGATGTCGCTTGTCTCATCGCTGTTTGCTCCGGTCATCGCGGCATTTCATCTGTTTTAAGCTCGGAGAGGCGTGGCGCGGCCTTGTGAGTGGCCTGCGCCACGCTGTTTCATCGTCTGTCCAGATACAGATATGGAAACGATCCTGAGAAGCAGGTCAAAAACCGTGATCATCTCGCCGGAGAGGCCCACCGTGCTCATCGGTGAGCGGATCAACCCCACCGGCAAGAAACGCCTTGCGGCAGCCCTCGCGGAAGGCAATCTGGAGCTGGTGCGGAGCGAGGCGCTAGCGCAGGTGGAGGCCGGCGCAGATGTGCTGGATGTCAATGTGGGTACCACCGGCGTGAACGAGGTAGAGCTCTTACCGGTGGTTGTGCGGCTGGTGATGGAGACGGTGGACGTGCCCCTGTCCATAGACAGCGCCAATCCTGAGGCGTTGCGAGCGGCGTTGACCGTTTACAAGGAGCTCGCACCCCAGGGGAGGCCGCTCATCAATTCGGTCAATGGCGAAGAAGTCCGTTTGGAGCGTGTGTTGCCCCTGGTAGCGGAATACGGGGCGGCCGTGATTGGCCTGACGATGGACGATGAGGGCATTCCTGCCACAGCAGAGAAACGGCTGGCCATAGCCCGTAAGATCGTTGCGCGGGCCGAAAGCATGGGCATTCCTCGCCAGGACATCATCATTGACTGTCTGGCGCTGGCGGTGTGCACAGATTCGCGGGCAGGGCGTGTCACGCTCGATACCATACACATGGTCCGGGAGGAGTTGGGCGTCAACCTGACGCTGGGGGTAAGCAACGTCTCTTTTGGGCTGCCCGAGCGAGAGCTAATTAACCTGACCTTCCTGGCTATGGCGATTCAACAGGGGGTCAACTGCCCGATTGTTGATGTAGCCAGAGTGCGCCCGACCGTCCTGGCTACTGACTTGCTATTAGGGCGTGATGAATATGCTATGCGGTACATCAGGGGCTATCGTCAACGCCTCGCTGCTGCCTCCAAGTGCTAGCTCGCCCTGTCTACCTATCACCTATCTACCTGTCTACTTGTCTACCTGTCTACTTGTCTACCTGTCTACCTGTCTACCTGTCTACCTATTCTACTTGGAGGGCGGGCTAGGGAGCTCGAACATCTATGTTTAAGTTGCTGAAACGTACTAACCGGCGCAAGGTGCTTATCGCCGGCTGGGATTGTGCTTCTCCTGAGGTACTGTTTCGCAAGCGCACTGAGGGCCCATTGGGGCTAAAAGACCGGCTACCTAACCTGAGCCGGTTAATTGACGAGGGCATCTACGGCCCCCTTTCCAGTTGCATACCCTGTATCACCGTCCCGGCCTGGACCTCGATGCTGGCAAGCAAGGACCCGGGCACCCTCGGCTTCTACGGCTTCCGCAACCGTGCCGACTATTCCTATGAGAGGATGACCATTGCCACAGCTAATGCCATTCAGGACAAGCGGGTATGGGACATTCTGAGCGAGGCGGGCAAGAACTCCGTCGTCATAGGAGTGCCGCAGAGCTATCCGGTCAGGCCGTTACAGGGTTATCTGATTAGCTGCTTTCTCACCCCCAGCGTTGAGCGGCAGTACACCCATCCCCATGAGCTGCGTTACGAGATCGAGCGGGTCCTTAACGGACGGCCCTATGATCTGGACGTACCCGAGTTCCGCACCGACGACAAAGACCATCTGCTACGCCAGATTTGGGAGATGACCGAGAAGCGCTGCGCTGTCGTCAAGTACCTGCTGCGGGAGAAACCGTGGGACTTCGCGATATTTGTCGAAATCGGCCTGGACCGCATTCACCACGGCCTGTGGAAGTTCTGGGACCCAGCCCATCCCAAATATGAGCCGGACAACCCCTATCGTGACGCCATACCCCGGTATTATGAGTATCTGGATCGGGAACTGGGTGAAATCCTGGGCATGCTCGACGACAATACTGTGGTGATGGTTGTCTCCGACCACGGGGTCAAGGCGATGGACGGAGGCTTTGCCGTGAATGAATGGCTACGCCGGGAGGGGTTGCTGGTATTGAAAGAGGAGCCTCCAGTGGGGCAATTGACCCCGTTTGAGAAAGTGCAGGTGGATTGGGAAAAGACTACTGCCTGGGGAGAAGGGGGATATTATGCTCGTATCTTCCTGAACGTCGAGGGGCGTGAGCCGAAGGGTAAAATCCCTGCTCATGAGTATGAGAAAACCCGCGAGCACCTCAAACGGATGATCGAGGCACTCCCTGATCACGAAGGCAAACCGATGGGCTCTGTGGTCTTCAAGCCCGAAGAGGTGTATCGGGAAGTACGTAACGTCGCTCCTGACCTGATGGTGTACTTCGGCAACCTGCGCTGGCGCTCAGTCGGCTCCCTGGGGTTGCCCGATGTATACACCTTCGAGAATGATACCGGTCCGGACGATGCCAACCACGACCAGGAGGGCGTCTTTATCCTCTGGGACCCGCGCCGGAATTACGGGGGCAGGTATGTGGATGGCTTGCAGTTGATGGATGTTGCACCAACGGTACTCGATATTATGGATGTCCCGGTGCCATCCGATATGCAAGGTAGGGTCATTCCGCGATAGGTACAGTGGTGAGAGGAAACAACAATCAAGGGGGCGGGAAAAGCCCCCTTGTGTTATTAAAATGGGCGTGCTTTGCGGCACTGCTGGCCACACTGGCTTATTCTTTAGGGGCCTGTCTGGCTGCACGTTGGACGGCCTCGATGTCACCTCCCCCTCTCGCCACGCTGCTCCCCCCGCCAGTGTACCCTACCCCAACGCTGGTCAATGCGCTGTGGTTGAAGCCAGGTATGCCGGTGGAAGGCACGCTGGAGAACGAGCGGAGCGTGAATCTCTGGCGCTTCTATGGCCGTCAAGGGCAGAGCGCCGCAGCCGAAATGTGGTTGCATCCGGGCGCCGGCTCCAGTGTGGACGCCGAGCTGGTTACCCAGTTGCTCACCTTAGGTGATATACCGCTGGCCGAGGAGCGGGGTTCCGTGTTCCTCCCCCCTTATATTTTCCTGCCCCAGTTGCCAGCCGACGGTCTGTACACCATACGCGTTATGCCGGCTTCGGGGAGGCCGGGGCTGTATTCGCTCCTGCTCACGCTCACAGACGGCACGGCTACCTCCACAACCGGTATCTCCCTGACAGCACCATACCACGGATCCGCTGCGGAATTGTTCCCCACTCCCTTCGTGGTGGAGCCGCCAGCTCAGTTCCAGTGGCCGACTCCCAAACGCCGCATCTCCGGCTGGACTTTCCATGACCCCGGCCATCCTGGCCACGTGGGGTTGGACATTGCCGCCGATTTGTGGGACCCGATTGTTGCCGTAGCGGACGGGACAGTGGTTTTTGCCGAGTGGGGCGGCGGCTACGGCAATCTGGTGATTGTGCAGCATGGGGATCACTGGAGCTCCTACTATGCCCACCTGACGGCAATCCTTGTCGAGGTGGGCCAGAAAGTGCGCCAGGGAGAATTGCTCGGCGGAGCGGGCAGTACCGGCTATTCCACGGGCACGCACCTGCACTTCGAGCTGCGTTATCAGGGTCGGCCGGTAGACCCACTGTTATATTTACCCCGCTATTAAAAGGGCGCAGTTAAACCGCCAAGGGTGCGAAGCTTTTAGATTCTCTTTGCGGTTGAACCGCAAAGGACGCCAAGGGCGCAAAGGTGTTTAGATTCTCTTTGCGTCCTCCGCGCTCTTTGCGGTTAGATTTAAATTCTGAACCGCAAAAGGCGCCAGCCAAGGGCGCAAAGGTTTTGATCTTCTTTGCGCTCTTTGTTGTCGCCCTGCACCGGCCCGCTGCTGGAGGAGTGGCTATGGGCCTGGGGGCCAATCCATCAAGCCGCCTGATCCCTTCCGACGCGTTTGGAGCGCGCCCGCGCAGTGCCCGGCGCATGACGTTTGACAGTTTACCGGTGCGCAATATAATGTTACCGCGGCGGGGGATGTACCGTCCGCAGCATCAGGGAGGGCGGGAGGAGGTATATTTTGTGGCGAAAGACGCGAGCACGACAGACAGGGATGCCACTCTGATCGCGCTGCTGAGCGCTATGGAGGACGTGGAGAGGGAACTGAAGCAATCCCCCGTCATGCCCGCTGCAGAACTGGAAGCTCACATCCGCGAGTGGCGCCAACTGGTGTTAACAGTAGCCAGGCAGTCGTCCTGGGAACCTGGCTGGCAGTTGATCCTCAACAATATCAGGCTCCTCAACTCTTCGCTCGACCTGAGGGAAACGCTGCATATCGCGATAAGTTCGCTCTTTGAAATCACCCAGGCCGAGCACTGTTGCTTGATGCTATTTGACGACGAGGGCCACATAGAGGTCGAGGTAGCCTGCTCGCGCCATAGCGGCCATATAGATGCTGCCGAATTGGAGTTCAGCCATACGGTCGTTCAGGACGTGATGAAGAGCGGGCAGGCGGTACTGACCACTAATGCCCAGCTCGACCCCCGTTTTGCTGGCCACGATAGCGTGGTCGGCTATCAGCTCCGCTCTATCCTGTGCATCCCCCTCCGCGTCCGGAATCGGGTTATGGGCGCCCTGTACCTGGACAACCGGGTGCGTAATGGAGCCTTTTCCACTTCAGACCTGATGTTGCTGACCGCCTTTGCCAATCAAGCGGCTATTGCGATAGAAAACGCCCGTCTGTTCGAGGCCGAACGTAAACAAAGAGAGCTGGCCGAGGCGCTGGGCAAGGCAGCAGCAATTGTCAACAGCACTTTAGACCTCGATCAGGTGCTCGACCACATTCTGGAGCAGGTTGCGCGGGTCGTGCCCGGGGATAACTTTAACATCATGCTGCTGGAGAACGGCGTAGCCCGGACAGTGCGCTGGAGAGGGTACAGAGCAGAGCCGGAGCGAACACACATCGCCAATCTGCGTATGCCCGTCGCTGATTTTCCCTATCTGCAGGAAATGGTGCGGACGGGCAAACCGGTCATAGTGCCCCATACACTGGCTGATCCCCGGTGGGTGCCGGCAGAGGGTTGCGAGTGGCGGCTTTCCTATGTGGCAGCCCCGCTGCGTATCGCCGAGCGGGTGGTGGGCTTTTTGAACGTAACTGGCATCCGGCCGGGTCAGTTCAGCGCTGCAGATGCCGAACGCCTGGAGGTATTCTCCCATTATGCAGCAACCGCGATCGAGAACGCCCGTCTCTATCAGGAGCTACGCCACCGTGCCAGTGAGCTCGCTTCTACCGTAAGCCGGCTGAAGGAGCTCGACCGGCTAAAGAATGAATTCCTGCAAACCGTTTCCCACGAGCTGCGCACACCTGTCGCGGTGATCGAAGGCTATATGAGCCTCTTCGAGTCAGGCGAGCTGGGCGAGCTGCGGCCAGAGCAGCAGGAAGCGGTAACGGTGATCCACAGACGGGTCAAAACGCTGAGCAATCTGGTGCAGGATGTCACGCTCATTCTGGAGATTCAGAGCCGCTCTTTCCAAAGCGAGCCGTTTTTTCTGGAGATGCTGATCCAGGCCGTAGTGAATGAGTACGCACCGATTGCCGAGGGTGCCGGGTTGAAACTGAGCCTGGAAATGCCCCCTTTTTTGACCCGGGCTGCAGGTTCCACTTACTACTTGCGCCGGGCATTTGAGCATCTGCTGGACAACGCCGTGAAGTTCACCCCGGCTGGCGGGTCCATTAAAGTGCGCCTTTCCCGGCAGGGAAGGTGGGCACAGGTACAGGTGAGCGATACCGGCATAGGCATCGCTCCCGAACAGCAAGCACGCATTTTCGAGCGTTTTTACCAGGTGGACGGCTCTGCCACCCGCAGGTATGGCGGCATAGGACTGGGGCTGGCGGTCGTCAGAGAGGTGGTCGAGGCCCACGGCGGAACGCTCACCGTCACAAGCGAGGTGGGAAAGGGCAGCACTTTCACCGTGAGCCTGCCGGTGCTGGAGGAGTAAGGCGATCTGGGCAACACGATAGCGCACCTTGCCCCTACACCCTGGCCTCTTCACCCGGCTCCTATGCGACCCGCGCCTGTGCGAAGCCGCTAGGGTCACAAAGCCTTCCCACCCTCCAGCGCCGAAGCTAGCGCCCCGGGCCTGCAGCCTTTGCTCTGCGCCCCGTTCCTGACCTGGTATACGCAGTGCCCATGCGCCACTCGTGTGAAGAAGCCAGAGGTTTATAGGGTCTGCAATTGGCGATGGTGACAGCCCTGTTATACGCTATAGCGGGCACTCTGCTCTCCGCGCTGTTTTCCCTGGTGCCGGCGCTCCACGTCTATAATGTGGCTGGCCTCATTATGCTCCTTGCCGCAACGCGCGAGTTCCTGCCGCCTGAGCATCTGGCGATGTTCCTGCTGGGAATGGTCACCGGTTATGCCTTTTTCAACGCCATCCCGGCCATCTTCCTCTCCGCCCCCGACGAGGCGAACGTCTTTGTCGTGCTGCCCGGACAGCAGTACCTGCTGCAGAAACGCGGCTATGAGGCCATCGTATTGACCGGATTGGGAGGGTTGGGGGGCATCGCTGTGCTGGTCACGCTTGCGCCTGTCGCTTCCCGCCTTTTCCCTGCGCTGCGGGCCATTCTCCAGCCCCATCTCCACTGGATATTGTGGACAGTGATCGCTTTTATGCTGCTCTCCGAATGGCCCAAGGGCACAGACCGCGCTCCGGCCGGGATCGCTCGCTGGTGGGAGGGCTGGAAGAGCCTGGCCGCCGGGTTGGTCACTTTTCTACTTTCCGGGTTGCTGGGTTTCATCCTCTTCTATCGCAGCCTGGTGCCGGTCACGAGGGCTTATCAGAACCTGTTGCCGGCCTTTGTCGGTCTCTTTGCGGTGCCCTGGCTGATTCAAAACCTGCTCGCGCGGGTCGAGCTGCCGGAGCAGCACCTCGCCCAGACGGTGGACGCGACGACAGGAACACTGCTGCGGGGGACGCTGGCGGGGGCGATGGGCGGGCTTTTCGCTGCCTTCTTCCCGGTGGTAACCGGAGGTATCGGCGGCCTTATCGCCGGCCACGCGACCGCGCAGCGGGACAGCCGCCTGTTCATTATCTCACAGGGAGCTTCCAGGGTGACTTACTACGTGGGCGGGCTGCTCCTGTTTTTCGTACCGGGCCTGCACCTGACCCGAGGGGGGATGGCCTGGATGCTCAGCAGCCTGTGGTCAGCGTGCACTCCCAGGACCTATTACCAGGCAGTGGCAGCGATGATGGTCGCGGGCATCCTCTCTTTCTTTCTGCTCCTGCCGATAGCGCGGCTGGTGAGTCGTGCCATCAGCAGGGTACATTACCGCCGGGTCAGCCTGGGCACACTGGTCGTACTGCTGCTGGTGGTGGCCGGGATGACCGGGGCAGGTGGCTTGCTCATCTGCGCTGCTGCCACCGGCATCGGCCTCATCCCGGTGTTATGGGGTTCACGGCGTATGAACTGTATGGGCGTGTTGCTGCTGCCTGTAGCGCTGAATATGGCAGGGGCCGGCGACACAATGGCCGGATGGCTGGGCCTTCTTTGAACAAGTAACACCCACGGAACACGGAACACGCAACACGCAACACACCACTTAGGGGGATGCCTTTGAAATGCCCGCGCTGTAGTTATCAAGAACTGAATATGTCGGCTACCTGCCCGGAGTGCGGCTTTTCCGGTCCGGCGGCCAGGCTCGAGGAACTGGCTCACCTCCACTTCCTCCTGGGCGAAATGGCCAATTGGACTGAGCTCCCGCCCACCCTGCGTGACCGGCTGCAGGCACGTTACCTGCGCCGTCGCCGTGAACTGGAGATCGCGTTAGGGTTGCGCGAGCCGCCGCCCTCACCTGAGGAAGCACGCCTTGCCCTCCAGGAGCGGCTGCGCCTCCGGCAATTGCTCCGCTTACTCGACGTATGGCAGGAGCGTTCCTGGATTCACCCTGCCGCTGCCGGGGCCCAGGCGGAACGTGTTAAGGCCCGCCTCAGGGAGCTTGATGCTCGCCTGGCCCAACCGGGCACCCCGCAGGTAGAACCTTTTGAGGACCAGGGCGAGCGCATAGCGTTGCTGCGTAGCCTGGGCCAAGACATCGAGGCCTTGCATGCGCAAGGTGCCTGGGTGGACGAGGCCGCTTACCGGTCAGCTCTGGAGGATCTGGAAGCCCGGGCGGCGCGGTTAGAGATCGAGTTGGGCCTGCGCCTCCCAGAGAAAAAGCCGCCTCCCCGGCCCGCCGCAGCGCCTCCCCCCGCACCCGCTGCCCCTCCCCGCCCGCGCGAGCCGCTCACCTGGGAACGTGTCTGGCGCACGTTGCTCTCCGAGCGCACGTTGCGGGCGTTGCTCTTCGTCGGCGTCTTCCTGCTCTTCGCTTCTGCCGTCACACTGGTGGTTTATAACTGGGAGCGTTTCTCCCCCTGGATACAGGTAGCCTTTCTCAGTGGCTTTACACTGTTCTTCTACGACCTGGGCTGGTACGTGCGTACCGGCATGCGTCTCGTCAACTCTGGCCTGGCGCTCACCGCCACTGCGTCGCTGCTGGTGCCGGTGGATTTCTACGCCATATACCTTTCCGGCGGCATCTTCCCCCGCACGGCCTGGGCCGAGGTCTGGCTGCTTGCCTCTGCGGTGTGCCTGGTAGCCTATACGGTCACAGCCTTCCTGCTGCGCGCCGAGTTTTTCGGTTACCTGACCGGTGTGGCCATGGGCAGTCTATGGTGCGCTGTGCTCCAGGTGGCGGGCGTCTCCTCGGACTGGTGGGGGCCAGCGCTCGGAGGGATGGCGTCCGTGGCGATGTGGTTCAAGGTGGCGGGGCAAGCCGGCCTGCGCGAGGTGTTTGTGCCGCCGTTTCACCACCTGGCCCTGCTGAGCATCACGGCCATTGTGCTGCTGGCCTCTGGCTTCCGTATCGCGCAGGGGATCGCCCGCCCCTCCTTCCGCACCGCGCTGGCGCTCGACTGGTGGCTGGCCTGGGCGATCTATGTGCTGGGCGCGGGCCGTTACCTGCGCCATATGTTAAGCTCCGGAGCCTGCCTGGCGGCACCTGTTGCGCTCTACCTCACGCTCGAGCTGGTTTTCGAGGCTCACGGTATCCGCCCCGCCTGGTACGCCCTGGGCTGGGCGCTGCTCACGCCGCTGTATCTGACGGTGAGCTGGAGACTCTGGAAGTCCGCCCCTGAGATCGGGCGCACTATTGTGAGCTGGGCTGTGACACTGACGCTGCTGGCCGCAGGGTGGGCCTTGCAGGAGATGCGCGCTGCGGCAGCGTCCCATGCTGTGCTCATGGGTAGCGTGATCCTGGCCACAGTGCTGTGG
>JAOAAG010000336.1 GCA_026418995.1 Anaerolineae bacterium | reverse complement strand
GCACAGCATACATAGTACGCAACACGGAGTACGCAACACGGAATACGCAACACGGAGTACGCAACACGGAGTACGCAATACGGAATACGCAACACGGAGTACGCAACACGGAATACGCAACACGGAGTACGCAACACGGAGTACGCAACACGGAGCACGCAACACGGAATACGCAACACGGAATACGCAACATGGAAACAGGCATACTATTGACCCGCTCCGCCCCAGGTAAAGTCATTCTCTTTGGCGAGCACGCGGTCGTGTATGGGAGGCCGGCGCTCGCTGTCCCCGTCTCCCAGGTGCGGGCCACCGCTACGGTTGAGCCGTCCCCGCCGGGCAGCGGCCTGACCATAGTGGCGCCCCAGGTAGGGAAACACCTCTCGCTGAGTCTGGCGCCGCAGGACGAGCCTCTGGGCCTGGCTGCCCGTCTTACCCTGGAACGTTTATGCGCTCGCGAACCGGATGCTACCCTCACCATCAGCTCCACCATACCTATGGCTGGTGGCATGGGGAGCGGCGCCGCGGTCTCCGCCGCCCTCATCCGTGCCCTGGCCGGGTTCCTGGGCTGCGAGCTGGACAGCGCCCAGCTCAGTGAGCTGGTTTTTGAAGTGGAGAAGATTCATCATGGCACGCCCAGCGGCATTGACAATACCGTCATCGCCTATGAGCAGCCCATCTACTTCGTGCGGGGACACCCCGTGCAGCGGCTGAACGTGGGCGCCCCCTTCACCCTGCTCATCGGTGACACCGGCGTCAGCAGCCCCACCAGAGAAGCCGTCGCCCAGGTGCGCCGCGCCAGGGAGGAGCACCCCGCCCGCTACGAGACACTCTTTGACCGCATCGGCGCGGTCGCCGCACGCGCCCGTGATGCCATCGAAGCGGGCGACATCCATACGCTGGGCCTGCTGATGGACGAAAACCAGGCCCTGCTAGTCGAGATAGGTGTCTCGTCGCCGGAACTGGACGTGCTGGTGAGGGCGGCCCGGCTCGCCGGGGCCCTGGGCGCCAAACTCTCCGGTGCTGGGCGGGGTGGCAACATGGTGGCGCTGGTAGAGGAGAATACGGCCATAGCGGTCGAAGAGGCGCTCAGCGCAGCAGGAGCAGCACGGGTGATCCGCACATCAGTCGTGCCGCGAGCGGCGCATGAATAAGAGCGGTGGCCTCTTGATTCTTACCACCCGGTCATTGTGTTTTCTGTCAGGCGCTATAGAACGTGCCGGGCCTTCGTATCTCGTACAGCAGCGAGGCTCTATGGGCCAGGTCCGCAACTGGTCTCCACCCCCGAGTGATTGAAGCACGTGATACCCCCTTGCCCACAACTGGCGCACTCGAACTGGATGGTGGTGTGGGCAATGCCGAATCCTTCGGCCAGGGCACGTTTTAGACCCTCCATCACCTCTTGTGCCTGGCTCAACGCCTGGTCGGCGAGCACGACATGAGCACTGAGCGCCGTGTAGCCGGGGCCGATGGTCCAGACATGCAGGTCGTGCACCTCCTGCACGCCCCTGACCTGCATCATAGTCTCGGCAATCTGGGCCGCCGTCAGGCCTGCTGGCGTCCCCTCCGCCAGGATGTGTACCGATTCACGCAGCACGCGGCCCGACCCCCACAGGATAGTCAGCCCGATCAAAAGGCTAACCAGCGGGTCCACCCATTGCCAGCCGGTGAGCAGGATGATCGCGCCGGCAGTGATGACGCCCACCGAGGCCAGGGCATCCCCTGCGACGTGGAGAAACGCGCTACGCACATTCAGGTCATGATGCTCGTGCTCGCGCAGCACCAGCGCAACGACCAGATTCACAACCAGCCCCACCACAGCTACGGCCAGCATCGGACCAGCAAGTACCGGCGAGGGGTGCTGGAAACGCTCCCACGCTTCACGGAAGATCTCGAACGCGACCAGGAGCAGGGTGGCGCCGTTGAGCAGCGCCGCGAGCACCTGCCAGCGATGGTAGCCGTAGGTGTGGCGGTCGTCGGGGGGCAGGGCGGCCAGGCGCAGCGCCAGGTAGCTCATTCCCAGGGCGAACATGTCGAAAAAGACGTGCGCTGCGTCGGAAAGGAGCGCCAGGCTGCCAGTCCACAGCCCGCCGACGAACTCAGCGACCAGGATGAGGCCGGTCAGGACTAGAGATAAGAGCAAGCGGTACTCAGCGCCTGGTATGTGGTGATGCACGATGTCTCTCTCCGCGTGAATGATGAGGTGAGCGCACTCTCACGCAGGGCAACAAAATCCCTGGTGGCTGCCCTTCCGAAAGTACTTGTGGGGCACGTGGGTTCGCACAATCGGCTCCAGCAGGTGCAGATGCTGGAGGTTGACAAAGTAGTGGCAATTCTCTACCAGCCGCTGGAAATCCCGTTTGCGAGCCAGCCATCAGCAAATGGGCCATTTTTCTCTACCCCCTCCAGCAGTTTCGCGGCCTTGAGAGCCTTTCCCCAGGTCGGGAAGGCCTCCAGGAACGGCTCCAGCCCGTACCGGCTCATCTGACGGACATCATCAGGCGTAGGCAGACGGCCTAATTGACGGGCCATCTCTCGCAGCTCCAGTTGCAGCGCCTTCTTGTTGTAACGTGAGCGCGAGCGGGGCACCGGCGGACGGTAGACGTCGCCCCACATCTCCACCTGAGCCAGTTTTTCGCGGGTAATGGCGACGTAAGCCGGATCGAGGTCGATGGCAATGTACCGCCGCCCCAGCCGCGCCGCTGCCACCGCCGTCGTGCCTGTGCCGGCCAGCGCGTCCAGCACAATGTCCCCTGGATTGGTGGAGAGGCGAATAATCCGCTCCATCAGCGCGTCGGGCAATTGGCACGGGTGATAATCCCGCTCTCGCCGGTGCTTGATGCGGTGCACATCCCACCAAATGTCGGTCAGGGGCTCCTTCAAATCGTCTCCCAGGGCCTTCCGCCGTTTGATACAGGGTGAGCGCAGGCAGTAGCAACGGGCATCAATCTCCCCGACCGCCTCATAGTTGAACGTAAAGCCAGCAGGGCGCTTGGTGTAGAAGAGCAGCGCGTAATGCGCCGGCATGATCTTGCCACGCGGCTCGGAAAGCGCATCCCAGACGATCCAGTTCTGGAAATAAAGGCGACGATTCAGGTACGCCGCGTGGTGCATCCCCCAGCGGGGTAGATTAAGGACATAGAGGGAACCGGTAGGCTTTAGAATGCGGATGTACTGCTCCAGCCATGCATGGCACCAATTCAAGTAAGCATCCCGGTCCTGCTCGTCATCGTAGGTCGTGTACGCCTTGTCCAGGTTGTAAGGTGGGTCAGCAAAGACCAGGTCTACCGACTCATCGGGCAAGGTTGCCAGGACCTGGAGAGCGTCCCCCTGGATCACTGTGTTGATAGGCAGGCCAGCGACCATTTCAGAAGCCGCACGCGGGGAAGGCAGCAAGCCAGGAAGTGGCATGGTGCGATACCGGGGAGGCGCTTCAGCGGTCCCGAGGTCGCCCATCCGGGCGATCCGTTCTGCCGGGCCGATGATACCATAGAGCGCATCCGCGTCCTCCGAGCGACCCGTGGGCGAGACCAGCCGCAACAACGTCTCCAGAGTAGGGGCAGAGAGACCGGTATAGTTGTCCCCAGGCGGCAGGTCCTTCCAGACATCCGAGATAGCGACTCCTTCCGGGTGCATCAGATGACTCTTTCCGCCCCAATCTCGCAGCGATTTTCCGCACGCTCGGCAGTACCGATGCGGGAAGCGCACGCGGGCAATGCGGAACGTCTCCCCTTTGGCAAACATCAACACCACCGCGTGGACGGAGGGGAGGCCTCCGTCCAGGCGCGGAGCGGACTCGACAGCAATCCAGTACTTGAAGCGCAGACGGCCGTCCAGGTAGACACCCAGGTGCGGCAGGTTCTCCGGGACGCCCTGCACAAAGAGCAGGCCACCTTGCCGCAACGCCCGGACAGCAGCGTCAGCGCACGGGAGCCACTGCCCCGCCTCGTCGGTCCCTGTCGCCAGGACGACGAAATCCAGACAGCCCTCCGGCACCTCGATGAGTGATTGGAGTAACCGGTCACCCGCAGAGTAGTGTATCACTCTCCTGCGCTCCAGTGGGAGTATTATAGTCTACCCGAAAGCAGCCCACTGTCAACCGTGGGCTGCCAGCCTGCCGCCTCAGACCACCTCCCAGCGGTCGCACCGCCCGCCCCAGCGGGCCACGACCTGCCCGTCCATCCTGAGCTGGGCGATTTCGCACAGGTTCGGGCAGGCGTGGCACTCGAAAGAGGTCGCCTGCACCTCAGCCTGGGCCACAGCGAAGCCCCTGAAGCGGCTTGGCCGACCGTCGCTCCATTCTAGCGCCAGCAGGGCGGCGCCCAGCGCCCCCATCACTTCGTGATGTGGCAACACGGTGATCTCCGTTCCCAGCGCTTCCCGGAAGGCTCGCACTACCCCGGCGTTGGCCGCCACGCCACCCTGAAACACGACCGGCGGCTCAAGCGTCTTGCCCAGCGCTAGGTTGTTCAAATAATTGCGCACCAGCGCCTGACAGAGGCCGTAGATGATATCGTCCACCGGATGCCCCATCTGCTGCTTATGCACCATGTCCGACTCGGCAAAGACGGTGCAGCGCCCGGCGATGCGCACCGGGTGCTGGGAGCGTAATGCGCGCTGCCCCAGTTCCTCGACGGTGATGCCCAGCCGATGCGCCTGTTGTTCCAGAAACGACCCCGTCCCGGCAGCGCAGACGCTGTTCATCGCAAAGTCCACCACCTGTCTCTTATACACA
>JAOAAG010000303.1 GCA_026418995.1 Anaerolineae bacterium | reverse complement strand
AGATGTGTATAAGAGACAGGTGCTATACTCCCCCCCGCCTGCCGCAACTGGCAGGCTCAGAGGCGGGTGAGGTATGCCGACCAATGCAGCCAGCGGGGAAAGCCTTGCCGGGCTGGAGATACGCATCTTCCAGCGTTCTGCGGAGGGCGAGGGGTATCCGGTCGAATTAACCCTGAGCACGCCGGGCGGGCAACAGGAGTTCCCGCGCGGCTATCTTCCCGCTGACGTTCTCCCCTGGGTCTCCTCGGGCGATCCGGAGCGCGACGGCCGCCGTCTGTTCGAGAGTCTGTTGAGCGACCCCCGCCTCCGCGCCGCATGGGCGCAGGCCAGGGGACAGTGTCCCGTGTCCCGCGTCTACCTGCGGATAGACCCCGCGGCGGCTGAGCTGCATGCCCTGCCCTGGGAGCTGCTCCACGACGAGAGCGCGATGCTCTCCGCCCAGGCCAGCACCCCATTTTCGCGCTACCTCCCCGTTGCTCTGCCGTGGGGTGGCCCGATTGAGGAGCGGCCTATCCGCGTCCTGGTCGCCATCCCCAACCCCTCCGACCTGGGGTCGCGCTACAACTTGCCCCTGGTGGACCTCGAGAGCGAGCAGGAGAGCCTGCGTGCTGTCTTCTCCGCCGTCGGCGCTGGGTTAGTGCAGGCTGATTTCCTCCCCTCGCCTGTGACTCTGGAGCGTATCGAGGAGAAGCTGCGCGCGGGCTATCACGTGCTCCATTACCTGGGGCACGGGGCCTTCAACGTCAGGCGTGGGCAGGCCGCGCTGTATCTCCAGGACGAGCAGGGCCTTGCCAGGGTGGTCACCGATGATATGCTGGCTGGCATGCTCTCCCGCCAGGGCGTGCGCCCGCGCCTGGTCTTCCTGGTCGCCTGCCAATCGGCTATGCGGGCCACTACCGATGCCTTTCTCGGCCTGGCTCCGCGCCTGGTCGCCGTCGGTGTGCCGGCGGTAGTGGCTATGCAGGACGTGGTGACGGTCGCAAGCGGGCGGCAGTTCAGCGTCGCCTTCTACAAGCGACTGCTGGAGCACGGGCAGGTGGACCTGGCTATGAACGAGGCCCGCAGCACCCTGCTCACTGCCGGGCGGCCCGATGCGGGCGTGCCGGTGCTGTTTATGCGCCTGAGATCGGGTCGCCTGTGGAGCGCCGAGGCTGACGCACGCGGTGAGGTGTTAGGCGATAGGAATCCGCGCGTCTTCTGGACTGGCCTTGTCCGTATGATTCAACAGGGCAAGTGTACCCCCATCATCGGCCATCGCATCCCCACTCGCTGCCTGCCGCAACATAGTGAGATCGCCGAGGTGTGGGCTGGTTTGCACGCCTACCCCTTCGCAGATAAGAGCAACCTGACCCGGGTTGCCCAGTACCTGGCGAGCAATCAGGGGGCGGACTTCCCGCGCTACGAGTTGCTTGACTTCTTGAAGCGAGCATTTGTCCACAGGCTACCGGAAGAGCTGCGGCCCACCAGGGTGGACAACACACTGAGCGGGTTGATCCGGGCTGCTGGCTGGCACAACCTCGTCGCCAGCGATCCGAACGACCCCTACCGTGTGCTCGCCAGCCTGGACCTGCCTATCTACCTGACGACGGACTTCAACAGCCTGATGAGCGAAGCGCTGCGTGCACAGGGGAAGGAGCCGGTACGCGAAGTCTGCCGCTGGAACGATGCGCTGAGCGAGGTACCCTCGATTTTCGAGAAACAGCCGGACTACGTCCCGACCCCGGAAAGCCCGCTGGTCTACCACCTGTTTGGCAGCGATGAGGATGTCAACTCGCTGGTGTTGACCGAGGACGATTGTCTGGACTTCCTCGTGCGCATTTCGGCTGAGATGGACCGTATCCCTTCATGCATCTGGGCGGCGCTTGCCAATAGCTCGCTGGTGTTTCTGGGCTATGCCCTGAGCGATTGGGCCTTCCGTGTCATCCTGCGCGGCCTGGT
This sequence comes from Anaerolineae bacterium, assembly GCA_026418995.1. Taxonomy (GTDB): domain Bacteria; phylum Chloroflexota; class Anaerolineae; order B4-G1; family B4-G1; genus JAOAAG01. Next base: position 3,503 of record JAOAAG010000303.1, on the reverse strand, counting down.
GGCGACCCGGGAGCAGCGGCGCAAATTCAAACACGTGGCCGTGCAGTTGGAACTGGACGGAAGCAGCGCCGATACCGCGGCGGTACGCGACTTTCTACAACACTACTTTCAGGATGCTGAGATCAACGTCTTCTGGGGCAGCGTCCAGCAGTTTGTGGCCGAACTGCGCGAGTACTGGGAGGAGCTGAACCGATGAAGAACAATCCCTATGTCGGCCCCCGTCCCTTCGAGCGCAGCGACCGCCATAACTTCTACGGGCGCACTCGCGAGGCCCGTGAGCTGCTCTCGTTGATCCTGGCCGAACGCGCCGTTCTCTTCTATGCCCCTTCCGGCGCAGGCAAGACCTCTCTCCTCAACACGATGATCATCCCGGCGCTGGAGGAGGAGGGCTTCCATCCGCTGCCGGTGACGCGAGTAGGGAGTCCCCTACCGCCGGGAATAGACCCCGCCGCGGTAGAGAACATCTTTGTGTTCAGCGCTCTGATGGGGCTGGCCGGTGCCGGGTTACCCCCTGCGGCGCTGCTCAGCCAGACGCTTCCCTCGTTCCTTCCCCGCTACTGCGCCGATAGAAGTGACCGGGAGGGCAAACCCCCGCTCTTGATCCTGGATCAATTCGAGGAGATCTTCACCAGACACCGGGAGCGATCGCAGGAGATCCGCGGCTTCTTTGAACAGGTAGCGGAAGCGCTCAAAGAGATGCCCAGCCTGGGCGTGCTCTTCGTGATGAGCGAGGAGCGGTTGGCCCGGATAGACCCCTACGCGCCGCTGTTTCCCTGGCGCCTGCGGACGCGTTTCAGGATGGAACGCCTCGACCGGGACGCTGCCCTGGAAGCGATTAAGATGCCTGCCCAGAACGCCGGCTGTCCCTTCGACGAGGGCGTGGCCGAGCGGTTGGTGGATAACCTGCGCCGCATCAGGGTTCACCCCTCCGGTGAAGCCGCCGCCCGGCACGAGGAAGAGGAGGTGTTGGGACCCTTCGTCGAGCCGGTACAGCTCCAGGTCGTGTGCAGCCAGTTGTGGGAGAACCTCCCCGACCAGGAGGACCACACCATCCAGTGGCACGAGGTCGAGCAGTTCGGCGACGTGGACCGGGCGCTGATCGCCTTCTACGAAAAGGCCCTGGCCCGCTGTGTGCAGGAGACAGGAGTCGCTGAGCGCACGCTGCGCCAATGGTTTGGCGAGCAACTGATCACGCCGCTGCGCACCCGTAGCCTGGTGTGGCGGGGCGCGCACGAGACTGCCGGACTCCCTAATGCCGCCGTGGACTCCCTGGAAGCTCAACTCCTCATCCATGCCGAAATGCGGGGCGGTGTCAACTGGTACGAGATCTCCCACGACCGCCTGATAGACCCGATCCTGCGCTCCAATCAGGAATGGGAACTCGCGCGCCAGACCCCGCTCCGCCTGGCTGCCCGCCGCTGGAAGGAAAGCGGGGATTCAGGCATCCTCTATCGCGGCCATACCCTGGAGGAGGCTCTTGACTGGGCGCGTTCTCATCCCACCGAGGTCGAGCCATACGAGCAGGAATTTCTGGACGCCGCCCTCCAGGCCGAACGAAGCCGCATCAGGAAGCGTAACCTCCAGATTGTCGCGGCCATCACCGCGTTGGTGATTATCATCGTGGTCAGCACGCTGGCCGGCATCGCCTACCGGGCCAGCCGCATCGCCCGTTCCAGAGAATGGGCCTCCAACTCGCTGCGCTACCGTCTGATCAACCAGGAGCAGAGCATCATTATGGCCCAGAAGGCGGTCGAGGAGGCGAACATCGCGCAGGCCCAGATCGCGCTGCGCCAGGCGGTGACCGACTTCTACCCCGCCCGGCGCCTGGAGGGGGCGGAGATGGACTACGCGGTTGGCGTGGCCTACAGCCCCGACGGCTCCATGATAGCCACCAGCCTGGCCGATGGCCGGATCCTGTTGTGGGACACGATGACACTACACCCGGTGCAGACCATCACCATACCCGGGCGGGGTGAGAACTGGATATGGGGACTGGCCTTCAGCCCCGATGGCCGTTACCTGGCCAGCGGAGGGAACCCACCTATCCGCATCTGGGAGGTCTCCAGCGGCCGGGAGGTGGCCCGGCTGGAGGGCCATACCGGCCTGGTGACAGCATTGGCCTTCAGCCCTGATGGCCGCTATCTGGCCTCCGGCTCCTACGACAGGTCCGCCCGCATCTGGAAGCTCGCGACGGGAACGGCCGTCTACACCATCACGGCCCATCCGCTGGCCGTGCGCAGCGTCGCCTTCAGCCCGGACGGGCATCTCCTCGCCACCGCTTCCTGGGATCGGAGGGCGCGCCTGTGGCGCTTCATCCCTGAGGACGATGGAAGCGTGACCGTCCGGTCGCTGTTCTCCCTGGTCGGCCATACGGGCGGGATCAACAGCGCCGTCTTCAGCCCGGATGGTATGCTCCTCGCCACCGCCTCCGATGACAAGCTCATCCGGCTATGGACGGTGAACACCGGTGAGGCGGCGCTGACCTTGGTCGGCCACACTGACCAGGTGATGAGCCTCAGTTTCAGCGCTGATGGACGCCTGCTGGCCTCGGCCTCCCGCGACGGCACTGTGCGCCTCTGGGATGTGGCCCTGCGCAGAAGTGAGGCCATCGCGGTGCTGACCGGCCACACCGGCCCGGTCAATGGTGTGGCTTTCGACCCGCGTGGGCGTTTTCTGGCCTCCACCTCTGGGGATAAGACGGTGCGGCTCTGGGACACCACGCCACCGGCAGGAGCCAGGTTCACCACGCTTGGCGGCCACCGCCGAACGGTCACCAGTCTGGATTACAGCCCTGATGGTAGCTTTCTCGCCTCCGGCTCCGCTGACGGCACAGTGCGAGTCTGGTCAGCGCATGCGGGTGAGACTGTCGCGACGCTTCCCATCTACAGCGTCGTGTGGGATGTCACTTATAGCCCGGATGGGCGTTACCTGGCCGTCTGCTCCGCCGACGGGCTGGTACGGCTATGGGACACCACGGCGCTTTCCGCGTCCCCGGTCATGACGCTCGCTGGCCACACGGATGAGGCCGAGGTAGCGGCTTTCAGCCCGGATGGGCGCTATCTGGCGACGGCCGCCGACGACGGGCAGGCCTTCCTGTGGGACCTCTCCACTGGCCAGGCCGTCTTCACCATGACCGGTCACACCGGCGCGATCTATGCCCTGGCTTACAGCCCCGATGGTTCCCTCATCGCGACCGGCTCCACCGATGAAGATGTGCGCTTATGGGATGCCCACACCGGCGCACTGCTCAAAATCCTCTCCGGCCACACCCATGACGTATTTGACCTTGCCTTCAGCCCCGACGGCAAGTATCTGGCCTCTGCCGCCTGGGATTACACCGTCCGTCTGTGGGATATGAAGACCCTCACCACCGCTTACGTCCTGGAGGGTCACGACGGCTACGTCTATAGCATAGCCTTCAGCCCGGATGGGGGGTATCTGGCAAGCGCACCCTGGGACCGTACTCCCCGCCTGTGGGACCTGTCCGAGCGACCGCCCGGTAC
>JAOAAG010000203.1 GCA_026418995.1 Anaerolineae bacterium | reverse complement strand
TGCAAAGCAAGGAACCGGCTGCCTTCACCGAAGAGGACATCGCCGTGTTGCAGACACTGGCCGATCAGGTGGCCACAGCCATCTACAACGCCCAACTGTTCCAGCAGGTCCAGGCCAGCCTGGAAGCGGAGCGCCGTGCATATGGCGAACTGAGCCGCAAAGCCTGGGCAGATCTGTTGCGCACCCGCCCCGAGCTGGGTTTCTCGCGGGATAGACGCGGACTATTCCCCGTTGGCGAACAGTGGAGCCAAGAGATGGAGCTGGCCTTTCGCAGCGGCGAGACCGTCACTGCTGAGGGGTCCGCAAAAGTAGCAATACCTGTCAAAATACGCGGGCGCGTCGTAGGCGTGATCGAGGCCCACAGGGGCGGGGAAGCCGAAGGGTGGACCTCTGAGCAGATCACCTTACTGGAAACACTTGCCGATCAGTTGGGCGAAGCACTCGAGAATGCCCGTCTCTATCAGGAAGCCCAGCGCCGTGCCGTCCGCGAGCGCCTCACCCGCGAGATTACCGATCGTATGAGACGTGCTGCCAGCATCGAGGGCATCATCCAGACCGCTGTGGACGAGCTATTCGGACTGCTTGGTCCATCACGCACCTTTGTACGCCTGACCCTCCCCGAGGAGGATGAACGTAGCGACGATGGCAGGGTTAGACTACCGTAGTGAGGGGTGGCCCCATGAGGACGATCGCCATCAGCAATCAGAAAGGTGGAGTGGCAAAAACTACCACCTGCTTTTCGCTAGGCGCCTGCCTGGCTGAGATGCAGCAGAATGTGCTGCTCATTGACCTGGACCCACAGGCTCATCTGACCATCTCCGTGGGACTGAACCCCGAGACCATCCGGCGGGCCGTTGACGACGTACTCCTGGGCTACACCTCGCTGCTCAGCGCCAGTCGCGAAAGCCCCGTCCAGGGCATGGACATCGTCCCGGCCAGCCGCATGCTGGCCGTGCTGGACAAAGTTCTCTACGGACGGCCTGGATACCAATTCCACCTGAGAAAAGAACTGGAAGCATTGGGAGAAGGGTTGTATAATTTCATACTGATTGACTGCCCACCGTCCCTTGGCACACTGACCTTGAACGGACTGGTCGCGGCAGATATGCTCATCATCCCGGTACAGTGCGACTACTATGCTGCCCAGTCCCTTTACCGGTTCATCAAACTGGTGCGCCAGATACGAGAGAAGATGAATCCCCGCCTGGTTTACCGTGTGCTGGTAACGATGTACGACCGGCGCAACAAGATATGCAAAGTGATACACGAGCAAATGCAGCGGGGGTTAAATAACGTGCTTCTAAATACCATTATCGAAGTGGACACCAAGCTACGTGAGAGCCCGGCCTTCTCCCAACCGGTCACGCTCTATGCCCCTAATACCAGGGGGTCCCGCCAGTATCGCGCCCTTGCCAGGGAGCTGATGGACAATGCAGGATAAAGACCTTTCCTTCCAACTCGGAGGACTATTTGAGGAACCCTCTGCCGAGCGGATGCCAGCGGCGGAAGCTGAGCCATCGCTGGAAAGCACCATCATTGACCTGCTCGAAAGCCGACCGCCCAGGGAGGTGAGAGAGGAAAAGCCCGCACCGGAGCCGGCAGCCGCGCCCGCCGCCCCTCACCCGCCCCTCCAGCGGCTTACGACAACCAATATGCTCCTGAGCGGCCTGGCAGGTCTGATCACCTTAGTGCTGCTGTATCTACTGCTTCGTCTTGCGCCACGCCTGGCCTCCGCACCACTGTCGCTGCTGCCCATCGCTGGCAGCTACGCAGGTGTAATGGTCATCATCGTCTTACTCCAGTGGAGAAGCCACCGCACTATGCTCCAGTACGTCCAGGAAGCAGAACAGCGATGCGCTCAGGCCACCTGCTCGTGCGCCCAGTTTGAGACACGCGCGGAGGAACTGGAACGCTCCACCGCTGAACTGCAAAAGCACGTCACCCGGTTGCAAACCGTTCTCCAATTGATAAACTCCATTCTCCCTCATGCCGTGCACCCAGACGAGCTGAGCAACCATATCGTAGAACTGCTTCACGAAAAGCTCGATCTCTACTATGTTGGCCTTTTCCTGAGTGATGAAGCAGAGCAGGTAGCCGTGCTCAGAAGCGGGGCGGGTCATCTCGGGCGGCGCGCTGTCGCCCCTGGGCATCGGGTCAGAATCACTCCAGCGTTGCCGCTTGGGTGGTGTATCCTCAACGCCCAACCCCGCCTCGTCTCTGACGGCAGGCAGGTGACCCCACTGATACCCCACGCCCGATCAGAGCTGGCTCTACCGCTACGTTCCCGGGGGCTAGTGCTCGGCGCGCTGAGCCTCCAAAGCGCCGACCGCGACTTCTTCTCACCGGACGATATTCCCGCCCTCCAGATCCTGGCCGACTATGTTGCCATTGCCATTGACAACGCACGGATCTTCGCAGAGATGCGCACCAGATTGCAGGAGCTGGAAGAGCTCCAGAGACGTCAGACGGATACCATATGGAGCCGCTTCCTGTCCACCTACGGTGCGCCCTCCTACGAACGTACCAGGCCAGGCCTGCCCCCCCTGGGCGAGGCCCTGCCCTCCGAGGTGGAGCAGGCCCTGGTCAGCCGGGACATTGTGATTAACACGGGGAATGGCTCCGGCCCGGCTACGCTGGTGGTCCCCATCAGCCTGCGCGAGGTAGCGATCGGCGCCCTGGGGCTCCAAAAGACTGATAGCCAGCGGGAGTGGAGCGCCGACGAAATTGCTCTGATAGAAGCCATCGCTGACCAGATGGCGCTGGCCATCGAAAACGCCCGCCTGCTCGAGGAGACACGCCGGCTGGCGGAACGGGAGCGGCTCATCTCTGAAATCACCGCTCATATCCGCGCCTCTGCCCAGGTGGACACCATCCTGCGCACCGCCGTACAGGAACTGGGGCGGGCCCTGCGGGCTTCCGAGGGCATGATTCAGTTAACCACAGGCGCCCCAGGTGAGGAGCAAAGCAGTCAAGCTACACCGGTGTCAGAACCACAGAGGAGTGCCGAAAAATGGTAATTAGAGATGTTTGGCGCAAGCGAGCCTCTTTACGAGCGAGGATCCTATTCTTCTGGCTCGTCGCCGGAGCGCTCGTGCCAATCGCCATTCTTGTGTTCGTGCTACAGTTGAGAACACTGAACAGTGCAGCCAGAATCACCAGAGAGGAATCGAGCCGACTCATACTGGCAACGGACATCTCGCGCTATGTCTACGAACTCCAATTGCTCGCCCATCTAGAATTGGATGGCGAGGATCTCGCCGGGTTTGCAGCGAAAGCTGAGCCCATCATCAGCGCGCTGCACGCCGCCAACGATGAGCTGGAGCTTCAGCTACAGACGCTGCCAGCCAGCGACTTGATGCGCGCATACATACGCGTATTGACGATTGAGCTCCAGAGCACAACCAACCTCGCCTCCCAGGCCATAGAGCTAGCTCAACAAGGTGAGTTAGAACCCGCCAGATCGAAACTGAGAACGCTCGCTCTCCCGCGTCGGCAGTTAACCAGTGCGATTGATCACTTGATCCGCCTTGCCCGGCAACGCTATGATGATGCCGAGCGTCAGATCGCTCTAACCAGAGGCCAGATGCTGCTCTCCGTCCATCTGGTTATCGTAGCCCTTATCTGGAGTGGCGTGGTCATGTACTCCTTCACCATGGGGGTACGGGCCCAGGTTAAGCAACTGAGCAACGCCGCTACGCGCCTGGCAGCCGGCCATTTCGAGGAACGCATCCCGGTGAAAGTAGAAGACGAGCTGGGCGAGTTAGCCATTGCCTTTAACAGCACAGCCGAGGCGCTTCAGACCCTCTATGCCAGCCTGGAGCAACAGGTCCGGGAGCGTACCCGCGCACTGGAACGCCGCTCGTTAGAGCTGGAAGCAGCCGCACAGGTAGCACGTGAAGCGGCCGCAATTCGGGATGTCAAACAACTTCTTGAACAGACCGTCCACCTCATCTCTGAACGCTTCGGTTTCTATCACGCTGGCATCTTCCTCATTGATGAAGCGGGAGAGTACGCTGTACTGCAAGCGGCTTCCTCGGAAGGGGGACAACGCATGCTGGCCCGTGGACACAAATTGAAGGTAGGCCAGGTTGGTATCGTCGGGTATGTCGCTGGCTCCGGCGAGCCCCGCATTGCACTCGACGTAGGCGAGGACGCCGTCTACTTTGATAACCCGGACCTCCCTGACACCCACTCAGAAATGGCCCTGCCGCTCAAGGTGCGTGATCGCGTTATCGGGGTGCTGGACGTCCAATCCACTGCAGTCGGTGCCTTCTCAGACAAAGATGTGGCGATCCTCCAGACCATGGCCGACCAACTTGCCATAGCGATCGAGAACGCCCGTCTGCTTGAGGAACGTGAGCGAGCGCTGCGGGAACTGGAAACCCTCTACGGGCAGCAGGTACGCGATGCCTGGCGGGAGTACGCCTCTTTGCGCCCCCTGGCCTATCGCTATACTGGCGTCACTATCGAGCAGACCGCTCCCTCACCTGTGGATATCCCGACCACCCACCCCACCATCGTCGAGCAAAACGGCACCCGTCAACTGATTGCGCCGATCCGTCTGCGTGGCGAGACCATCGGCGTGGTCACCTTCCGGCAGGATAAGGCAAGCGGAGGGAAACCCTGGTCCGAAGACGAGCTGGTGCTGGTAGAGGAGCTATGTACGCAGATCGGTCTGGCCTTAGAGAATGCCCGTCTTCTGGAGGAAACCAGACAGCGAGCAGCACAGGAACAGATTCTCGCTAACATCACCGCCCGTGTGCGCGCTTCTCTTGACCCCGAGACCATCCTGCAAACTGCGCTGCGGGAACTGGGCCTGGCGCTCGGCGCAGACCGTGTGTTCGTACGCCTGGGACGGTAGGGGCGGGGCTTGCCCCCGCCCAACGGTAGGGGCGGGGCTCGCCCCCGCCCAACGGTAGGGGCGGGGCTTGCCCCCGCCCTCCGAGGAGCAACACAAATTATGGGTGAAGTACGCAAGCACTCCACAAAAATCAGTCAACCAGGCTCGCGCCCTACCATCGGCCTGTTGTGCGACCTGCTGTTGAATGAGTACAACATCAGTATGTGGCGCGGGGTACACGACACGGCCTGGAAACACGGGGCAAACCTGATTTATTTCCAGGGCGGGCTGCTGTACGACCCGTACCAGCCCTATCCCCTCGCCAGAGCTATCTACGATCTGGTGCACCCGGAAGTCGTGGATGGGCTGGTCATCTGGGGCGCACAGCTCGTCCATTTTACCAGCCCCGAGAAATTGGTCGCCTTCTGTGAACCCTACCGTTCTCTCCCCATCGTCAACATCGGGCTGGTGCTGGAGGGCATCCCTAGCCTGCTGATAGATAACTACCAGGGTATGCACGACCTGGTGACCCACCTTATCGAAACGCACGGCTACCGGCGTATCGCCTTCATCGGCGGGGCAGAAGATAACTTTGAAGCGCAGGAACGGTATCGCGGTTATGCCGATGCATTGAAGGAGCACAACATCTCCCTGGACACCACGCTTGTGGCCAGTGAGAGCGCCATAGAGGCCTATAGCCGCCGCCAAAACTGGGACGAAACGCTGGCCAACAGATATGGTGGGATCTGTGTACTGCTTGACGAACGCCAACTGCGGCCACGGGTGGACTTCGAGGTGGTGGTTGGCTGGTCCGACTATCCGGCCATTGGGACGGTGGAGGAATTACAGAGGCGAGGATACCGCATCCCATACGACGTAGCTGTGACAGGTTTTGACGACACCGTGGAATCTCGCTCCATCACGCCTCCCCTGACGACAGTACGGCAATCGTTCTACGATCTGGGAGCACAGGCGACCGAAATGTTGCTGGCATTGTTGAGAGGAGAGGAAATACCAGAGCGGGTCTACTTGCCAGCGGAAACGGTGGTACGCCGGTCGTGCGGATGTAGCCTGGCAACAGTAGAGCACGCCAGAGTGGGGCAAGTTGTCCATCTCCAGACCGCCCCCAGGGTGGAGTCGCTCGAAGAGGCCTTTGCTGCACATAGAGAAAAGATACTGTTAGAAATCACGCGCGCTGCCGGGACCGATGGGACAGACCACCTAACCATATGGTCAGCACGCTTACTGGATAGTTTCATTGCCGAGGTCACCGGCAAAGCATCAGGATCATTCCTCTCCACACTGGAACAAGCTCTATACCAGAGCATAGCAGTAGACAGTGACACCGCTATATGGCAAGACATGCTCTCAGCGCTGCGACGAGCGGTGCTCCCTTGCCTGGACAGCGAGGCGACCATGTACCAGGCTGAGGACTTGTGGCAACAGGCGCGAGTCCTGATCAACGAAATAGTGCTCCAGACCCAGAGGTCCAGGGAATTCCGGGCGGAGCGCCGGGCCCAGGTACTGCGCGAGATTGGACAGGCCTTAATCGTGACGCTCGATCTCCAGGAGCTAACAAACGTACTGGCCGATGGATTGCCACGCCTGGGTTTGCCGGCTGCTTACCTCTCGCTGTACGAAAACCCGGACGAACCTGCCCACTGGTCACGGCTGATGCTGGCTTACAACGAGCGAGGCCGTCTTGCGCTTGGAGCTGAAGGGCTGCGTTTCCCCTCTCCGCACCTGGTGCCGGAGGGACTGTGGCCGCAGGAGCAATACAGCCTGATCGTTGCTCCACTCTACTTCCGCAATACTCAGTTGGGTTTTGCATTGTTCGGAGTTGGCCCTCTGGATGGCGCCATTTACGACGAACTGCGGGTGCAGATCAGCACTGCACTCCACGAGACACTGGTCGTGCAAGAGAGCCGACGCCGTGCACTGAAGCTCCAGACAGCCGCTGAGGTCTCCCGCGCCGCCAGCAGCATCCTGGACCCGGAGATACTGGCCCTCCAGGTAGTGGAACTGGTGCGGGAGCGGTTCGACCTGTATTATGCTGGCCTTTTCCTGGTGGATCAGACCGGCGAGTGGACCGGTGAGCCCAACAAATGGGCCGTCCTCCGCGCCGGCACCGGCGAGGCAGGCCGCCTGATGCTCCAGCAGGGCCATAAGCTCGAAATCGGCGGCTCCTCTATGATCGGCTGGTGCATTGCCAACAAACAGGCCCGCATCGCGCTCGACGTCGGTAAGGACGCCATCCGTTTCGATAACCCCTTCCTGCCGGAGACCCGCTCCGAACTGGCCCTCCCGCTCATCAGCAGAGGGCACCCCATCGGCGCGTTGACCATCCAGTCCTCCAGAGAAGCTGCCTTCTCCGAAGAGGATATCGCCGTACTCCAGACCATGGCTGATCAACTGGCCAATGCTATCGCCAATGCCCAGCTCTATAATCAGGCCCAGCGGGAGATCGCCGAGCGCAGGCGAGCGGAGGAAGAGCTGATCCAGGAGCGCAATCTCTTCCGGGCACTATTGGACAATATCCCCGATTCAATTTACTTCAAAGACCGCCAGAGCCGTTTCATCCGCATCAGTAAAAGCACGTCCGAGAAGTTCGGTATGGAGATGGAGCAAATCCTCGGCAAGACCGACTTCGACATCTTCACTGACGAGCACGCCTCGCGGGCTTACGCGGACGAACAGAATATTATCCGCACCGGGCAGCCCATCCAGTTGGAAGAGAAGGAGACCTGGCCCGACGGGCGTGTCACCTGGGTCATAACGACCAAGATGCCTCTGAGAGATGCACAGGGCAACATCATCGGTACGTTCGGTATTTCCAGGGACATCACGGCACGCAAGCTGATGGAAGAGGAGCTGCGCCGCGCCCACGAGGAATTGACCCGCTACACGGAGAGCCTGGAGCGCCGTACCGTCCAGCTCCGCGTGGGCGCAGAAGTAGCCCGCGAGGCCGCTGCCATCCTCGACGTCCAGCAACTCCTCGACACCGCTGTTAACCTCATCTCTGAACGCTTCGGCTTCTACCACGCAGGCGTCTTCCTCATTGACGAGCCGGGCGAATACGCGGTGCTGCGCGCCGCCTCCTCCGAGGGCGGC
>JAOAAG010000175.1 GCA_026418995.1 Anaerolineae bacterium | reverse complement strand
CTGGGGTAATATACCTGATACAGGGCGTCCTGCAGGACGGCCAGTCCCTGGTCAATCAACGAGCGGGCGAGTTTGTAGATGCCCGTCTCGCGGTCGGTGGTGAAGTAGGCCACCAGCAGCACGTCAGCGTTACGTTGCAGCAACTTGGCATAGCCAAGCAAGTTGCCGTAAAACACCATACTGAGACTGCGCCGGTACTCCGCACAGGCCCGGCGTAAGTCGGGGTGGCGCATAGGCAACCTGACCCGCCGTCCCCAGATGCCCCACGAAATGGCAGTCGCCATAAGCAAATTACTCGTCCCTCCCATCAGGACGGCCAGATACATGCCGTTGATATTGGGCACCAGCGTCAAAACCAGCACGGTGATGCTGCTGTGGATGGCCTGGGTGATCAGCCGCCACGTGCCGATGACGTAGAAGGCACCGCTGAAGCGGAGCATAAACGTCAGCGTTCCGGCGACCGTGTTCAGGGCCAGCGCCAGCGCGTCTGCCGGCAGCCACCATCCCGCTACGGGCGTCTCGGTAAAGATGGGCACAAGCAGACTGCCGATCAGAATCGAGAGGGCAGCCACCGCGCCGGCCAGCAACCCCGTCGCCAGCGCCGCCAGCCACACCACGCCGGCACGGTAGGCGTTCATCCGCTCAGGGGGCAACTCGCCGACCTGGTAGAACGCCTTGGCGGCCACGTCGTTGAAGCGCACGTCTACGAGCGAAACGATAGAGGTGTTGATGCCGGCGATCACTGCCGTCACTCCCAGCCGGTTCGCGCCCAGGACGCGGGCAGTGTAGACCCCCGCCAGGAAGCCGATGCCCGCGCTGGCGACGTTCATCAGCGCCAGGTACTGGCTGGGGGTCAGCCGCTGCATCCACGCGATCCTGGAAGGCTTCATCCGTCCTGACCATCCGGCGCTATCTGGCCGCGCCGGCGAACGACGCGGGCTGGCACACCGGCCAGCACCGCGTTCGGCTCGAAGGTCCTGGTCACCACCGCTCCGGCGCCTACCACGCTGCCCGGCGCGACATCGGCCATAATGATCGCCCCATTGCCGATCCAGGCCCCATCGCCGATTTTAATCTGAACGGGCTCGCCCGGCTGCTCACGTATTGGCCTGTCGAGATCGTCAAAGCCGTGATGATGTCCCCCGCTCAAGATGACGTCGTGCCCACCCAGCATCACGTCGTCGCCGATGTCGGCCCAGCCGATCCAGCAAAACGTGCCGATAAAGACGTTATCTCCGACGCGTGTCCTGGGGGTGCGGATAGCTGCCATCCAGTCCACGTAGAGGTTCTCGCCGCAGGCAGCCAGCGTGCGGCGGTACCAGGCCTCCCGCCACCACCGGCCTACGCGACCGGGGAGGAGCGCCAGCAGACGGCTGATCGTCAGGAACTCGCAGCACCTTAGGCGGTAGGCAAGGTACAGGATAAGCACGGGCAGGCAAAAAATTGTCTTGACCAGCGAACGGACCATATATGACCTCTCAGACAGGTCAGAACCACATCACACGGCTACGCCAGACGCGGATTCATTCCTCAGGCGGTACGATAAAGACGGTATAAGTTGCGTTGCGGTAGGCAATGGGCAGATCAGGCGGGCGTGGAGTAGCTGGATCGGTGACAATATAATCCACGTCGTACTTGTGTGCCACGCGGACAAAGTCGGCGGTGCTGCCCCCTTCAGTGTAGAGCGGGAAGATGTCAAGGTACCTGGGCCAGTAATACATTACGGCCCCCTTTGGATTCGACATCACCATATCACCGGTCCCCCATTGCATCGTCACACTGCGCCCAGAGTAAACACGGAAGGCATAATAAGAATCCGAGGGCCGCATAGGCACCATAAAGAGACTATCAGGAGCCGTATTTTGCGCAGCCCAGGCACTCAGGGCATAATAATCTGGCCTCGACTGGGGGCTACGCCGGTCCCGCAGAGCGTTCGCGAGAGGTGTGTGCCACAGGCCATTGATGGCGAACAGGCCGATCAGGCCAAGCGCCAGGGCTGTAGTTATCGGAGAACGTCGCCTGGCCAGGTGTGCCGCCAGCCAGGCACAGGCCAGATATGGGCCAAGGTAGAGCAGAGCCGAGGCCCGGGTGAATAACAACGACACCAGAGGACGGTACACCATGCTGGCAGCGCCCCCTACCAATACGACGCCAGCGGAACACAGGGTTAGAATTATAGCCCGTTGCTCCGGGCTTGCCAACCCTAACACCGAGCGTTTGTAGAGATAAATCAATCCACCGACCAGTATGTAAAACCACAGCCGCAGCCGCACTACGCCTCTCAAAAAGACAGACGGGTTGATAAGAAAGCTGTAGTGGCGATCAAACAGGGCATCGGCGATCGCCCTTTCGGCAGGCAGCAGACTCGATAAGCGACTCCAGGTGCGCAGGGCCGAACTGACAAGGGTTGGAGCACTGCCTAGGCTGAAGGCCAGTCCGGCCAGCAGAAGATGGGAGAGCTTCGCTTCCCGGCGCAACAGGATCGTCAGGCCGATGGTCAGGAAAGCGTAAATAGGATGCTGTGGGTAGAGGTTAACAGACAGGCCTATCAAAAAGAAGAGCAGGTAAAGAGGGCGCGGCTTACACCCCCGCTCACTCCACCGTAGATACCCCCATATGCACCAGGGTAAAAGGGCCACTCCCAATGCATGAGGAATCACTGATCCGTAACCCATGCCAGTCCAGGCATGAATGGCCGGAGCAGGAATGACATACAAGGCAGAGAACACCATGGCCCGGGCGGGGGTCCTGAGAACCGCTAACCCGATGCAGTAATAACCGACGATGAAGCACACGTGGATGATCCAGAAGAGCACGGCGTTGGCCGCGAACAGGTCGCCGCCGAATGCCAGACGGGTCACACCCACAACGACCCGATAAATGACGAGATCAGACGGCAAGCGTGAAGGGCAAATGATCCCGTGGAGTTCGATATCCTTTGGAAAGAGGGTGGGGTTGTCCAGCACCATCTGGCAAGCCAGGTGGAAGCCACTATCTCCGTTGTCGCCGATAGCATCGGGCCGCCCTGAGAGAATGTAGGGCAAATGATTGAGAGCAAACGAAAGCATTCCCACCAGGAAGATAGCCCCGCAATGACCCAGAACTCTCTTACTGAGCATAACGGTTATGCTCCTCTGGGGGGACCGCGTACACGGTAAATGTGCCGTTCTGAAAGGCCACCGCCAAATCAAGCGGGCTGGCGGAGCGCAGGTCAATAATATAATCCGCCTGATATTTGCGGGCTACCTGTAAGAATGCCTCCCTGCTCCGGGACTCGTAAGCCTCCTGGATGTCGTTAACCATCTCCCAGTAAAGATGGGCGTTAGCGGGCACAGAGATCGCGGTCTCGCCCAGAACCCGGTGCATCGTGATCGCGCGTCTGGCGTAAACGCGGAAGGCGAAGAAATGATACCCGTTGGGGTTGATCACAAACAGGCTATGCGGTGGCGTAGTTTGGGCCCAGTCGCACAATTCATAGAAATCAGAGCTGGTCTGAACCGTGGCGTGGCCCATGATCGTGCTATAGAGAGTTGTTCTTGGCACCCCACCGAATAGCACAGCGCCCAGCAGTATCAGGCCGCTCAGAGTAGACATCGGTTTGCGATGGCGGAGAAAGTACAGCGCCAACCACAGGCAGCCCAGGTAGGCAGGGATGTACAGGAGCGTGGACGCACGGTAAAACAACAAGGGGATCAGGTCTATAACGAATCGGGCAGCAACCATCCACCCAAAAACAAGTGCTAAGGTTACGACAGCTATCCAGGCCAACCAGCGATCATCCTCGAAGAGCTGATGATGCCTGTGCTTCAGCCGA
Organism: Anaerolineae bacterium; assembly: GCA_026418995.1. Taxonomy (GTDB): domain Bacteria; phylum Chloroflexota; class Anaerolineae; order B4-G1; family B4-G1; genus JAOAAG01. Next base: position 1,845 of record JAOAAG010000175.1, on the reverse strand, counting down.
AGCCCAACCGCTCCGATGGCAAGGAAAAGCCAGACCGGGCTTTTGAGGATGCCTTTCAGAGTGACCATCCAGGGCTGAAAGGTGGCGTAGCCATAATGACGCACGAGGAGAAAGTCGGTGAGCTCCCTGGCCGCGGGAGATAGATCGGCGAAGCGCACCGGAATGAGCTTAATCGCCAGATAGAGCGCCGGCGCCGCTCCAAGTAAAAAAGCCATCGCCCCAGCGAGAAGCCACCTGGTGGGGCGCCGTGTCAGCGCTGTGACAAACAGCACGGCAAAAAGCGACACAGCGGCAAGCGCGTAGAGATTCGCGCTCAATCCCAGGAGGCTAAACAGGATGATGAGACGCCGCGGCTGGCTGGCCGTTTCCAGGAATCCCAGGACAAACCAGGGTACAGCAGTAAAAATCAACACATGGGGAATGACACCTCCTCCATACCCCATACCCCACCAGTCGAAAAGCGCTCTGGAAGGCACAACCGAAGCCAATGCAAACAATGTCCCTCCCCAGGCTGAGCGGAGCACCCGGCGGCCAAGAAAGTAGCATCCCGCGATGAACAATACATGGTAGACCCAGAACAGGACAATATTGCCGATGATCAGATCGCCCCCGAAAAAAGCATTGCTTATATAGAGTACGGCCGAATGAATGTAGCGATCTGTCAGAGGACGCGATGGGATGATCAGTTCACTCAACCCGATATCTTTGGGGAAAAGCGCCGGGTCCTGCAGCTTCAGCTCCATCGCAATGTGATAGGGTCCTTCTCCTTCAGCCCCCAACGAAAGCGGGCGAGAGGAAAGCACAAGAGGCAGTTGGTGCAATACGAAAGACCATAAGGCAACGAGCAAGATAGAGAGAGTGTGGCGAGGCCAGGTTCTGGGATTCAGGGATTTCATCGCTTCACAAAATGCCCCACTTCGTAGACTGGGCTGCGCAGAGATAAGAGGCTTCTCATCTGGAGGATGTGCACTTTTTCCAGGGCTGTGCTCGCAGCCGCCGCTACCTCTTTCTCGGTTGAGAAATGGTGCTGACGGATGTCGTACCCCAGCAACCGGAACATCAGGGTCATCAACGGGCGCTCGACCGGCACGCCATAGACCACCTGGCCGCCGGGTTTGAGCACACGGCGGATCTCGCGAAAGGCGGCAGACAGTTGATCCGGCTTGAGGTGTTCCAGGACGCTAATCAGCAGCACCGCATCGAAAAACTCGTCGGCATAGGGCATGTCCAGCACATTGCCATTCTGCAGGCACACCTCGACGCCAAGGGAACGAAACAGAGCAGCCACCGCCTCTACCGAAGCTTCCAGGTCCAGGCCATATATTTCACGGTACAGGTCATGCAGATTCAAGAACGAGACGCCAGAGCCAAACCCGACCTCCAACACACGTTCGCCGCCGCGTAATTCGGCCAAGCATAGCTCGACCCGGCGTCGGTACATCACGCCCAGAATGGGCCAATGATAGAAGCGGATGGGGTCATTGCGAGTTACACCCACGTACCGACTGGCGGGCAGCAGTTTCAGTTTAGGCACTTTGACGCCGGTTGACATTTTTCTGTGGCCAATGAGTCGGACTCGACACGTCTCAGCATAATATATGCAAACATAGCCAACTCGTTTGTCCAAGGTCGAAGTAAGGCTTCCAAGCCCTGCCATAACCTGAAACTCCAACCTGGCATCAGGTTGCGCAATGACACCCCACCTGAAACCAGGTAGCGAAACGGCATAAAGGGCTTGATAGTTTGAATTCGCCATTCAGGGAATTCGCGTTCAAACTGGGCTCGGTCTCTACTGAAAATGATCCACGGCAATGCTCCGTTAGCACCAGATAGCGGACCCTGGGG
>JAOAAG010000017.1 GCA_026418995.1 Anaerolineae bacterium | reverse complement strand
GGACATATGGACTGCACCGAGATCGTGCGTGATGCTGCGGTGGCACGTAATATCCCCACGGTTGTTGTGCGCAACGACCGTGCCCGCGTGACGCATGAGGCGGCCATCGGCAGCGTGGGCAGGAAGGAATTGGAGACGCTGATGGCCCGGGGGCTAAGCGAAGACGAGGCCGTAGACATCATCATCCGTGGTATGTTGCGGTAACAGGGGTAATAAAAGAGCATGCGTAGCAACAAAGTTTTGCTTTTGCTGACATGGCTCGCTCTGCTGGGCCTGTGGAGGGTGGACGGGGCACTCGCTCAGGATGAGACTGTCGTCCGGCTGGTCTACTTCTACCGGGATGATTGTCCTCACTGCATCACCACACTTAACGAGGTGCTGATCCCGTTGCAGGTCGAGTATGACCGACGCCTGGAAATGAAACTGGTACAGTTCCACGATCCTGCCCAGCCAGGGGGAATTGACCCGGACAAATATGCCTTGTTGCTGCAGGCTGAGGAACTGTTCGGCGTGGCCCCGGAGGAACGTGGCATCCCCATGCTGGTGGTGGGGGGAGAGGTACTTATCGGGGAAGAGGAGATCCGCGAGCGGCTTCGCTGTGTACTCGAGACCTGTCTGGGGGGCCAGGGCACCTCGTGGCCAGCCATCCCTGGCCTGGAATCGGTGCCCATCTACGGCCAGGGCGGCTCCGCACTCAGCCTGCAGCCGCTGTTAAGCGCGGAGGCCGAAGCTTGTGCTCCCGCGGAGCCGGTGTGCGAACCGGCTGCCCCTCCGATCTGGGCCGCCTACTTCTACCAGGTGGGTTGCCAGGAGTGCAGCCGGGCCGAGTCAGATATCCAGTATATGCGCCACCTCTATCCCCAGTTGCTTGTCGAGGAGTTCAACATCAACGAGCGGGTTGACCTGGCCCGCTGGCTGGCTGCCCGCGTGGGCCGGGAGCAGGAACTGCATACGCCAGCCGTCTTCATCGGCGACGATGCCCTCATTGGAGAGAAAGAAATCACCCCAGCTAACCTGGAGAAGTTGCTGTCAAAGTACCTTTCCACGGGTGCCGCAAGGTTCTGGAAGGATGCTGAGCTCCCTGAGATCAGCCTGCCCGAGCTGATGACGGTGGTCGTGGCCGGGCTGGTGGACGGCCTGAATCCGTGTGCCTTCGCCACACTGATTTTCTTTGTCTCCTACCTCGCGTTTACCGGACGTAAGGGAAAGGCCGTGCTGGCAGTGGGAGGGGCTTTCACGCTGGGGGTCTTCCTGGCCTATACGCTGGTGGGCATTGGGCTGTGGCAGGTGTTGAAAAGAGTGCCGTATTACACTACGCTGGGGCGATGGGCGATTGGCCTTACGGCGTTGCTGTGTGGGGCCCTGGCTATCCTCAGCTTCCTCGATTACCTTAAGGCGCGCCGGGGTGCGCTTAAAGATATGGTATTGGTGATGCCGGAGGGATTGCGCAGGCGGGTGCATACGATCATACGCCACACCGGTAACTCGCGTGTCTTCGCGCTGGTGGCTCTGCCGGTGGGAGTGGTTATCTCACTGCTGGAGCTTGCCTGCACCGGCCAGATTTACCTGCCGACGATTATCTTCGTGATGAGTAAGCCGGAGTTAAGAGTCCAGGCGTTCTCGTTCCTTGTGCTTTATAACCTGATGTTTATTCTCCCGCTGGTGGTCGTGTTCGTGCTGGCCTATCTGGGCACCAGCTCCCTGCAACTGGGGCTTTTCCTGCGCCGTCACACAGCAGCGACGAAACTGGGGACGGCGCTCCTCTTCACCGCGTTGGCCGCCTGGCTGGTCGTTTCTGTAGTGGTGTAATTCCGGTGGAGGGTGTCAAAGTGACTACCCCCGTCATCCAAACCGAGGGTCTGACCAAATACTACGGCCGCTCACGTGGCATCATAGAGGTCAGCCTGCAGGTGGAGCAGGGTGAGATCTTCGGCTTCTTGGGCCCCAATGGTGCCGGTAAGACCACCACCATCCGTCTGCTGCTGGACCTGATCCGCCCCACCCGGGGGCACGTCCGGCTCCTGGGCTTGAACCCGCAGCGGGATGGTGTGGCGGTCCGGCAACGGGTGGGCTATCTCCCCGGCGAACTGGCCCTCTATCCTGACCTGACCGGTCAACAGGTCCTGGAATACGCTGCCCGCCTGCGCAAAAATGTCTCGCAGGACGAGATCGCCCGTCTGGCTGCCCGCCTGGAAGCCGACCTGAGACGCCCGATCCGCACCCTCTCTCATGGTAACCGCCAGAAAATCGGCATCATCATGGCTATGATGCATCGCCCGGAACTGCTCATCCTGGACGAGCCGACTACCGGCCTGGATCCACTGGTACAGCAGGTGCTCTATGAACTGCTGGAGGAAGTCCGGCGTGAAGGTCGAACCGTCTTCTTCTCCTCCCATATCCTGCCGGAGGTGGAACGGCTCTGTGACCGGGTGGGCATCCTGCGAGAGGGACGGCTGGTGGCTGTGGAGACCGTCTCTGGCCTCAAGGGAGTGGCAGTGCGCCGGATAGACCTGGTCCTTGATGGGCCGGTGGACCCCCAACCCTTCCGCGCTGTCCCTGGAGTGCGGGAGGTGACCGCCGCTGGCTCCACCCTGCACATCGCCGTCCAGGGGAGCATGGACCCGCTTATCAAGGCGGCGGCCCAGCACACCGTGCTGAACATCGTCACCTACGAACCGAACCTGGAAGAGGCGTTTCTGGCTTTCTACAGGGGCGACGGACGATAGACAAGGAGGATTGGTTAGCGGTGGCCTGGGCTCCATCAGGAGGTTCTTATGTTGCGCAGCGTCTTCCTGAAGACCCTCTATGACCAGCGGAAAGCGATTCTGGGCTGGGGACTGGGCCTGAGCTCCCTGGCCTACCTCACTCTGCTGTTTTATCCCTCCGTCCAGAGAGCTGGTGAGTTCTACGACCAGATGCTGCGCTCTTTCCCACCGGAGGCGCTGGCCTTCCTGGGCAACATCCGCTCGTTTGCCACAATGGACGGGTACATGACCGGCTCGCTCCTGAGTTATCTACCGCTGGTCCTGGCGATCTACGCCATCGGCGCGGCGGTCGGATTGATCACCGGCGAGATCGAGAGCGGGACAATGGATGTCCTTCTGGCCCATCCGATTCCCCGCTGGCAGGTGGTGCTGGAGAAGTACAGCGCGCTGTTTGCTGCGCTGGCGGCCATCTGCCTCATCTTCGGCCTGAGCATGCTGGCAGGTGGCCTGACCATCGGGTCGGACGTTCCGCCAGGAAAGTGGCTACTGGCTGGCCTTCACCTCCTGCCGCTGACTCTGTTCTATGGGACGGTCGCTTTCGCCCTGGCCTGTGCCATTCGGGGGCGGACAGCCGCCGTGTCCACCGCGACTGCGCTGGCCGTGGGCGGTTACATCCTGAACGGACTGGCGCCTCTTTCCGAACGGCTACAACCCCTGGAGAAGTGGACGGTCTACTACTGGTACATCGCTGGCCGTCCGCTGGGAGATGGTATTATCCCGGAGCATATCGCCATTCTGCTGGGCGGCTCCCTGCTCTTCCTGCTGGTTGGGCTGGTGGCCTTCGGGCGGCGCGATATCGTCCCCTGAGATGTCGGGCAGAGCAAGCCCTGCCAGGGTGATGGGAGAAGCAAGTCTCGCTCCTATGGATCGCTGCTGTGCCGATTCCCCGACTGAATTTCTGAGCGTAGTCTCCGCCTCGGGCATCCTCTCCCCGTAACCGCTGACCGGGAAGGCTACCCCTGAACAGCCAGCCCGGCCACCAGCAGGTCAAGCGCGACCTCAGCTTCGATCTCGCCACTCTTCACAGCCAGGTCAATATTCAGCAGGTGGCGATGTATGCTCTCCAACTGCGCGGCTGTGAAATACACTTCCTGCTCGTACAGCTTACCCGTGGGGAAAGGGTGCAAATTGAGAGCCTGGGCAGCATCGCGTGAGGAAAGCCCCTGTGCCTTCAGCTCCTTGACCAGTAGCAGCAGCCGGAACTGGCGTGCGATCATCGCCAGCAGCCCCAGGGGGTGCTCGCCCGCATCAAGCAGCCGGTGCAGGACATTGGCAGCGGCGCGCCCGTCCCGTCGGCCCAGCGCATCTACCAGATCAAACACCACGGCGGCCTGCACATAGGGCACAAGTAGCTCCACATCCTTCTGGGTGATAGGGCGTGCGGCGTTGGTGTAAGTCACCAATTTGAGAATCTCCTGATCGAGCAGGCGGAGGTCAGCCCCGATTACAGCGGCGAGCTGGTGAGCCGCCCCCGGCTCGATCTTACCCCCGTATTTGCTCACCCGCTTCACAATCCACCCAGGTAGCTCTTTGCTATCAGGTGGGTTAAACTGCCTGACGTACCCTCGCGCTCCCCCTTCCACGAGCTTAAGCACCGGATGTGTGGGCGGAAGCGCCTCATACTCTATGAAAACCAGGCGCGTCGTCTCAGGCAATCTGGGGAGGTAACCGCACAGGGCGTCCAGATAGTGCTTATCTGAACGGGCATTCAACCTGGTTAGCAGCCCCTCCACAATGATTAACCGCTTCTCAGCCAGGAAGGGGATAGCATCGCAGGCATGCTGCAGGTCGGCCAGGGAGGCTTTCCTGCCGTCCAGGTACGTCGTGTTCAGCGCCAGCACTTCCGGCGGGCCAAGCCGGCGCTTCAGATCGGCCACGGCCTCGGCACAGGTGAACTCATCCGTACCGTGAAAAATGTAGAAGGTGGGAGTGACCTTGGCCATTGAACGCCATGCACCGGCTAACCGGTGCGCACGAAATACACGGGGATACCCGTCTTCTTTTCCTGGAGCACTCCAACAATGCGGAGATCACCGACGTTAGCCTCAGTGGTCACGAGCGACTGGAAGAGCGGGGCGACGTAGCCGGAGAGGATGATGCCCAAGGTTGCTACGGCGCAGACCAGCGGCAGGTAAGCGAGCCGTTTTAGAAAGTTTGTCTCGCGTCGGCTGGGGCTTCCGTCCAGCACCAGAAATGCTCCCAGCCCGGCCAGCCCCCCGGCCACAACATAGTTCGAGCCGCATTGGGGATGGAATGCTATACTCCGCTGGCCGGACCTCAGCCGCTCCAGTGCCTCCTGAGCAGCAGAGAGCACTTCCCCGGCGGAGATACTGCCGTAGATATAGAACCCCCACAACGACGAGCGGCCCATCAATTTCAAGTGCGGGTGGCGTTCACTGAGGACATGGAGTGTAGCGTGCTCCAGCGCATGATTACGCCGCACGCGGGAGATCGGAGGGAAGTCAAGCCATCGTGCGAACGGGAAACTTCTCTGCCCCATAGTCACCTCCTGTTCCGAATGATACCACACTCTCGCCGACTTCGGAAGTCCGGGTGGTCGGGGGAACACAGCTCGGTCAGCTCATCCGGGTCATCTGCGGCCACCCTGAGGCAGGGTTACACACGGAGGTGGATGACCTGGATGGGCTGACCGGATAGGCTCAAAAGTGACGCGCAGGGATGGACGTACCTGGTGAAACACCACCCAGGCCGCGCAGAGCATGAAACATCCTCAGACAACCTTTGCGCCCTCTGCGGTTCAATTTAAAAACCGCAAAGGGCGCAAAGCACGCAAAGATGATAAGAAACCTTTGCGCCCTTCGCGCCCTCTGCGGTTTCTAAGTGTAAAACCTATTGTGAACCACCGACTTGGCTTATTTTGCGTCATGCGGTATGATTCGCCAGGAGGCATAATGATGTGACTTCCACCGAGAGGCTCAGGCCTCGCATATGCTGTTAGCGTGAGCAGGATAGGCTTTCTGGCTCCTCCAGACCCTGGGGGGCCGGCAATTTCAGGGAGGTCATTATGGCAAAAGGCGTAGTCGTGATAGACGAGGATCGCTGCAAAGGGTGCGGGTTGTGCGTGGCATTCTGTCCCCAACAGGTGCTGCAACTGGCGGAAGGACGTTTCAATGCTAAAGGGTATACCCCAGTAACAGCGGCCAATGTCGAGGCTTGCACCGGTTGCGCCGCGTGCGCCACTATCTGCCCGGACGTGGTGTTCACGGTCTATCGGCAGAGGCGGCAGGCCAAAGCGGAAACCCCAACTGTATAGGAGGTCGCGATGGCAAAGGAGTTAATCGAAGGTAATGTAGCGATTGCCGAGGCGGCTATCCGGGCCGGTCTGGAAGCCTTTTACGGCTACCCTATCACGCCTCAGACGGAGATACTGGAACACCTCTCCTGGCGCATGCCTCAGGAAGGGCGCGTCTTTCTGCAGGCTGAGAGCGAGATCGCTTCCATCAACATGGTCTACGGGGCAGCTTGCGCTGGTGTTCGGGTGATGACCTCATCCTCCAGTCCAGGCATCAGTCTGATGCAGGAGGGGTTCTCTTACATCGCCTGCTCCGAGGTGCCAGCGGTGGTCATCAACGTGATGCGCGGTGGGCCCGGGCTGGGGAATGTCCAACCCTCTCAGGGGGACTACTTTCAGGCGGTAAAGATGGCCGGCCATGGCGATTTCCATATGATCGCCCTGGCGCCGGCCAGTGTGCAGGAGGCGATTGATCTGGTGGTGCTGGCCTTCGATCTGGCAGATAGATACCGCACGATTGCGATGGTCGTTGCCGATGGGGCGATCGGCCAGATGATGGAGCCGGCTGAGCTACCACCGATGCGCCCGGTGCGCAGGCCGGAGGAGCGCCCGACCTGGGCGCTGACCGGCGCCAAAGGTCGCAAACCCAATATCATCACCTCGCTCTACCTGAGCGCAGAGACGTTAGAACGGGTCAACCTGGCCTTACAGGCCAAGCTGAGGCGGATCGCTGCCCAGGAAACGCGCTGGAAAGAGTACCGCACGGAGGATGCCGAGCTGTTGCTGGTTGCCTTTGGCACAGTGGGACGTATCTGCCAGACGGTGGTGCGGGAAGCGCGTGCTCTGGGGATGCGCGTGGGGCTCTTGCGCCCGATCACGCTGTGGCCTTTCCCCAGCACCCGCCTGGCGGCGCTGGCTAGTCGGGGGCGTGGTATACTGGTCGTCGAAATGAACGCGGGCCAGATGGTCGAGGACGTGCGGCTGGCTGTGGAGGGATGCTGTCCGGTGCAATCCTACGGCAGGATGGGCGGCGTCATCCCCCTGCCAGATGAAATCCTGCCTGAGTTGAAGAATATGTAGGAGGCAGAGATGGAAGAGATGGAGCTGGTCTACAAGCGACCAGAGAGCCTGACGCCGGCACATACGCACTATTGTCCAGGCTGTACTCACGGGATTATCCACCGGCTCATTGCTGAGGTACTGGACGAGCTAGGCGTGCGGGAACGCACCATAGGCATTGCCCCGGTGGGCTGCTCAGTGCTGGCTTATTACTACTTTAACGTGGATATGGCCGAGGCGGCCCATGGCCGGGCGCCGGCTATGGCTACCGGCCTGAAGCGCGTCAGCCCGGATAAGGTGGTCTTCACCTATCAGGGAGACGGTGACCTGGCAGCGATCGGCACCGCTGAGATCATCCAGGCCGCCAGCCGGGGCGAGCTGTTCACCACCATCTTCGTCAACAACGCTGTATACGGGATGACTGGCGGACAGATGGCGCCCACCACACTGCCTGGACAGCGTACCACATCCTCACCTGCCGGGCGCGAGGTAGAGACAGCGGGCTGGCCGATCAAGGTAGCTGAACTGATCGCTGTCCTCCCCGGCACAGCCTACGTCACCCGTCAGGCGGTACTGGACATTCCCACCATCCGCCGTGCCAAGAAGGCGATCAAGCTGGCCTTCCAAACCCAACTGGCTGGCCTGGGCTTCTCCATGGTCGAGATCATCTCTACCTGCCCCACTAACTGGCACATGGACCCTAAAGAAGCACTGGAATGGGCCAAAGAGCACATGCTGGCCTACTATCCCCTGGGAGATACGAAAGTGAGCGACGGAGTGCGGGCCCTTATGTGAGCACAGGAGGTCAGATGCAAGAGGAGATCATTATCTCAGGTTTCGGTGGACAGGGAGCGCTTTTCGCCGGGCAATTGCTGGCCTACGCGGCGATGGATCAGGGCTATCATGTGACCTGGATTCCCTCCTATGGCCCGGAGATGCGGGGAGGCAAGGCGCGCTGCACCGTCGTCATCTCCGACGAGGAGATCGGCTCTCCGCTGGTGCGACGTCCCAGTTCGGCTATCGTGCTCAATATCCCTTCGATGGAAGCTTTCGAGCCAGCGGTGAAGCCGGGGGGTGTGTTGGTCGTGAACAGCTCCCTCGTGCCTCAGAAGAGCGAGCGGGACGACATACGGGTGTTCTATTTGCCGGCTACCGACATAGCTACCGAGTTGGGTAACGTGCGGCTGGCTAATGTCGTCTGCCTGGGGGCCCTGGTCAGAGCCACGGGTATACTGCCGCTGGAAGCGGTGAAACAGGCGCTGGACAAGCATCTGCCGGAGCGGTACCGCACATTGCTGGCGCTGAATAACCAGGCGCTCGATCGGGGGGCAGCCTGTGTCAGATAAGAGATACTTCTGCGTGGCTGAACTGGTCTTTGACAGTTCACGAAAAGCATGTTACTCTCTAATACACGTTGAGGTGACGGTCACTTCCAGAGTGGCCGTCACCTTAAATACGCCCCAGGGGGCTTAAGGAGTTCTCATGTCGCAACATCTGGTTCAAACTTTTGCCGAACGTGTCATCAACAATGTCGAACGGGTGATCGTTGGTAAGCGAGCCACCGTCGAACTGGTTGTCATTGGCCTGCTCTGTCAGGGTCACCTCCTCATCGAGGATGTCCCTGGCACCGGCAAGACGATGCTGGCCCGCAGCCTGGCGCGTTCCCTGGGCTGTTCTTTCAGCCGTATCCAGTTCACTCCCGACATGCTCCCCAGCGACGTCACTGGTGTCTCCATTTACAACCAGGCCACCCGCCAGTTCGAGTTTCGCCCCGGCCCGGTGATGGCCCAGATCGTGCTCTCCGACGAGATCAACCGTGCCACTCCCAAAACTCAGGCCGCGCTGCTGGAGGCCATGGAGGAGCGGCAGGTCACCGTGGATGGGGTCACCCATCGCCTGCCCCGCCCGTTCATGGTACTGGCAACCCAGAACCCCATCGAATACGAAGGCACCTTTCCCTTGCCCGAGGCCCAGTTAGATCGCTTTCTGCTCCGTATCGGCCTGGGATACCCTGATGTAGACCACGAGATCGAGATTATGGAGCGGCAGCAATTTCGCCACCCGTTTGAGGAGCTGGAGCAGGTAGTCTCGGTGGAGGAGCTTTCCGAGGCCCAGGAGGCGGTGAAGGCAGTATACGTCTCGCCAGCCGTCAAGCGGTATATCGTGGAGCTGGTCCGCCAGACGCGGCAGCATCGGGAGGTATACCTGGGAGCCAGTCCACGCGGCAGCCTGGCACTCTATCGCACCGGACAGGCGCGGGCAGCTATGCGCGGGCGGGATTTCGTGCTCCCAGATGATATTAAGGCACTGGCAATTCCTACGCTGGCCCATCGGGTCATCCCGTCTCCCGCGGCGCGCCTGCAGGATGTCAGCGCCGAGCGCATTATCCAGGAGATTCTTAACACTCTACCAGTCCCCGGAGGGGATGTAACTCGGTAATCGCCTGCCGCAGGGGGTAGCGGCCGCTTGTCAATTTGTCAATCGCTCATCCCACGCAATGCTAAGGACGCCGAAGCAAGAGACATATGGCGCAAAATATACGATCCAGAGCACGGATTCGCTGCGCATTGTGCTGGGGCTTTTGGCACTCAGCCTGGTAGCGCTGGTGATCACTGAGTTACCTATCTTTTCCCGCCTCAGTTACTTATGGGGTTTGCTGATCGTTTCCAGTTGGGTGTGGACGCTCTTTTCACTGCGAGGCGTTAAGGTTCAGCGCAATGCTCGCACACAGCGTGCCGAGGTCGGCCAGCCCTTCGACGAGGTCTTTGAGATACGGAACACCAGCCGCCTGCCGCACCTGTGGCTGGAGGTACGCGATCAGGCTGCTCTGCCGGGCTCACGTGGCTCACGCGTGCTCACCCTGGTCAAAGGCGGGCGATGGCATTCTTACTCGGTACGCACTTACCTGGTACAGCGGGGAGTTTTTGCTCTGGGCCCTACCTTGCTCAGCGCTGGCGACCTGTTTGGCCTGTTTCGGGCGAGTCGCGTCTTTCCCCCGACCACCTCGGTGCTTGTTTACCCGATGATGGTAGAGGTGCATACTTTCCCCAACCCGCCGGGCCTGTTGCCGGGAGGGGAGGCGCTGCGTCGCCGCACCCGTCAGGTCACTCCGAATGCAGCCGGGGTACGTGAGTATGAGCCTGGTGACCCGCTCAACCGTATCCACTGGCCCAGCACGGCGCGCAAGGAACGGCTGATGGCCAAGGAATTCGAGCTGGACCCGCTGGCCGATGCCTGGATTTTTCTCGACGCTGAGCGGAGGGTGCAGGCGGCACTGCCCTACAGCTTCTCCCGGCAGGAGGTGGGGCCCTTCTGGCGCTCCGGTTTTAAGTTCGAGCTCCCCCCGTCTACCGAGGAATATGCGGTGAGCATAGCCGCCTCCCTGGGGCGCTACTTCCTGCGCCAGGGGCGCGCGGTGGGATTGGTGAGTTGTCACCAGCCGGCCTCAGCAGGGGTGACTCTGCTTCCTCCCGACCGTGGCGGCCGACAACTGGGCAAGATTCTGGAGGCGCTGGCGTTGCTGAACGCGCGGGGCGACCTGCCCCTGTCGGCTTTGTTGACCGCCCAGGCCCGCCACCTACCGCGCGGGAGTACCGTGGTCGCCATCACCCCCTCGATTAGGATGGAGGTAGCGCTGGCGATGGACGTCCTGCTACGGCGCGGCCTGCGACCGATCGCTGTGCTTCTGGACGCCGCCTCATTCGGGGGGCCGGGAGGGAGCGCGGAGCTGGCTACAGCAATCAAAGCGTTGAATGTGCCGGTCTATCGTGTGGTGAACGGCGCGGACCTGGGCCAGGTACTGAACGGCCCTCCCATTTAAAACTAACGGAACACGCAGCACGCAATACGCAACACGCAGCACGCAATACGCAACACGCAATACGCAACACGCCTCACACACCACCATGACAGGAACACCATCCACCTACACCAGCACTTTCTCAGCCTCCCGCCGTTGGGATTGGGTGGCTGCGCTCCTGTTGCTTGCTGCCATAGCTATCGCCTCCGGGCGGCTGATCGCCACCGAGTGGACGGATCACTTAGC
>JAOAAG010000107.1 GCA_026418995.1 Anaerolineae bacterium | reverse complement strand
AATACGGAAGCTTGACTATTTGCGCACCAGGCGGTATAATACAAGCGCGTTCCTCGGTAGCTCAACAGGCAGAGCGGCCGGCTGTTAACCGGTTGGCTGTAGGTTCGAGTCCTACCCGAGGAGCCTGGTGATGCCCTTCTTGCTATGGCAGGAGGGTTTTCTTGTTATATGCTTTAGCCCCCTCGAGTGTCAGGCGGAAGCTGGAGATGAACCATAGCGCAGTAGAAAGGAGCACACCTCTCTGGTGCATCTGTCCAGGGCGAGGGCGTTAGGCGCCTGCGCCCTGGTTCATATCTCCTTCCAGGCCAACCGGAGCAGGCGACAGCGCCCTCGCAAGCCGAGTACGCCCTGCCTTGATGAAGGTTGGTCTTTTTTGTGCCTGTTACCGGCCTGGAGAACCCTGGGAGGAGAGTGATGTTCCAGACTTACCTTTCAACAAATGGCCCTCATCGTGCAAGTTCACGGTGCAAAGGAGAGACGAACGCAAGACAAACGAACGCGTGCTTTGCCGCCCCTGACCACCGTGTACCCGCTGTCATTTCCCTGATCGGCAATACCCCTCTCGTCCGGCTGACCAGCGTCACCAGAAGTCTACCCGGGAAAGTCTCCCTCCTGGTTAAGCTCGAGGGGATGAACCCAGGCGGCTCTGTCAAAGACCGGGCCGCGCTCTTCATCGTCCAGGAGGCATTGTGCACCGGCAAACTGGCCCCTGGTAAGATATTGATTGACGCCACCTCGGGTAACACCGGCATTGCCTATGCGATGCTCGGTGCAGCGCTGGGCTTCCCGGTGCGATTGGCGATGGCAGCAAACGTGGGCCCGGAGCGGATCCGAATTCTGCAGGCCTACGGCGCCGAAGTGATCCTGACCGATCCCGAGGCCCGCACCGACGGGGCCAGACGGATGGTACGCGACCTGGTAGCCGCCTCACCGGAACTCTATTTTCACGCCGATCAATATAGTAACCCCGCCAATCCCCTGGCTCACTACCTCACCACTGGCCCCGAAATCTGGCGACAGAGCGGAGGCAAGATAACTCATTTTGTGGCCGGGATGGGTACTTCAGGGACGATGATGGGGGTTGGCCGCTACCTGCGCGAAAGAAACCCGGCGATACAGCTTATCGGGGTGCAGCCAGATCGGGCGCAACACAGTATCACGGGCCTGAAATACCTGGCCGCAGACGATGTGCCGGCGATCTATGACCCGGCAGGAGTGGACCGGATCGTGGAGATCAGCGGCGAGGAGGCGCAGGAGATGGCCCGCCGCCTGGCCAGGGAGGAGGGGCTGTTCGTGGGCATCTCGGCCGGCGCTGCCGTCGCAGCCGCCATACGGATAGCCCAGGAGCTGGACGAAGGGGTCATCGTCGCGCTACTGCCCGACGGCGGGTTCAAGTATACCAGTGCGCCGTTCTGGGCGGAATGAGCACCCCGGTGCCGTCAATGGCGCTCCGCTTGAGCGCCAGGAGCGCCTCGTTAGCCTGTGCGAGGGGAAAAGTGCGCACAACTGTGCGCACGGGGATCTCCGCTGCCAGCCGCAATAGCTCCTCGGCATCTTGCCTGGTGAAATTGGCCACGCTACGCACCGTCCGCTCCCAGTAGAGCAGGCGATCGTAGTCCAGCTCGGGGATGGGTGTCATCGTCACGCCCGCCAGTGCCAGTGTGCCGCCACGTTCCAGGGCCCGCAGTGCCTGCGGCACCAGCTCGCCCACCGGCGCGAAGATAATCGCGCCATGCACAGGAGCCGGCGGTGTCTCCTCTGCCGTGCCTGTCCACACGGCCCCCAGTTGTCGAGCCAGGCGACGATGGCTCTCGCTGCGGGTGAACACGTACACCTCGTGCCCCAGATGAACGGCCACCTGGATGGTGATGTGAGCGGAACCACCGAATCCGTATAGCCCCAGACGCTGCCCCGGGCGCACCTGGCTTAGCTTCAAGGCGCGGTAGCCGATGATTCCGGCGCATAGCAGGGGGGCTGCTTCAGCATCGGAGAATCCCGCCGGAAGCGGGTAGGCGAACTCCTGTGGGACGATCATCGCCTCGGCGTAACCACCATCGGCATGCAGGCCGGTGAAATGCGCATCTGCACACAGATTCTCCATCCCTTCCAGACAGAATGGGCATTGGCCGCAGGTGCGGTAAAGCCAGGGCACCCCCACCCGCTGTCCGACCGCAAAGCGAGTCACGCCTGCCCCCACCGCCTCGACCACACCCACGACCTGGTGGCCTGGAACAAGCGGCAGTTTGGGCAGCGCTAACTCGCCCTCCACGGTGTGCAGATCGGTGCGGCAGATGCCGCAAGCGTGCACCACCAGCCGAATCTCGCCCGGCCCCGGCTCCGGCACGGGCAGTTCGGCCCATTCCAGTGGCCTTTCCTCGATAGGCCCGGCTTTGCGTAACACCATCGCTTTCATATGCCACCTCGGGAAAAGATAGGGCTGGCGCCCTGCCTGCTGCTCCTGTTTCCTGAATCTTTCCTGGACGCTCCGGTGTGCGGCCTCCCGGGCCAATTATACGGCAGGGCGGCCAGGGCGCAAACCACGCCCGCTGCGCTGCGTCTCCCCGGCAATATAGCCTGCGCCGGATTCCAGCGGATGGTATTTTCGGCATAGGGATGGTATAATTAGCCGCACCGGAGAGCCGGTGTATCGCCTGGAAGGAATGACCACATGCAAAGCTGGAAAACGCTCTCGCGCCGAACGATACTCAACCACAGCCGCTACCTTGTCGTGGAGGAGCATACTGTTGAACTGCCGGATGGGCGTGTGATCACAAGCTGGCCCTGGGTGATTCTGCCTGAGTACGTGAATGTCGTAGCAGTAACCACAGAGGGAAAGTTTCTATGTTTCAGGCAGGGTAAGTATGGACTGGATGAGCCGTCGCTGGCACCGGTCGGGGGCTACCTGGAAGCAGGCGAGGAGCCGCTGACCGCAGCCCAACGCGAACTGCTGGAGGAAACAGGATATGAGGCGCCGCTGTGGATCAGCCTGGGCCAGTACCAGGTAGATGGGAACCGGGGGGCCGGCACCGCCCACTTTTTCCTGGCCCTGCAAGCACAGCGTGCGGCTGAGCCCGTAGCGAACGATCTCGAGGAACAGGAGCTGGTGTATCTGGAGCAGGCCGAAGTAGCCTCTGCGCTGGCCAAAGGGGAGTTTAAACTACTGCCCTGGGCAGCCATCACGGCACTGGCCCTGCTCCACCTGAACCGTGAATTTGCTTCTCTCGCGTAGACGGTATATAATGTCAGAGGCTGATCTGGCTCTGACCTCTGGCCGTTTTCAGACCTTCACCCCCTCCGTTGCAGTAGGCTGGCACAAGAGGCATCGGAAGGAAGCGTAACCATGCCCGTCCACACCGTACTGCTGGTAGAAGGCAGAAAGTCCCCTCAGAAAAGCCTGCTCCGGCTCATCAATGACAAGCCCGAGTACCAGGTTGTGACCGCGAGCACCCGCCGCGACGCGCTTGCCAGGGTACAGGAGATACGCCCGGCAGTGATCGTGCTGGATTCACCCTCTCTCAGCTTCTCGGCACGTCGCTTCTGTGCCGCCCTGAAAGAAAACGGCCTTGAAACCCCCGTTCTGTTGCTGTTGCCAGCAAGCGACAAGATAGACCGCACGGTGGGAGCGCAGGCATATATGCGCTATCCCGTCTCCGCCCGAAAGCTCACCAACCGCATTCTCAGACTGCTGCCCACACAGGACCAGGATGTGCTGCAAATAGGCGAAGTCGTCTTGAACATCAAACAGCGCTGTGTGATACGAGGAGATAGAGAGACCCATCTCACGCCCAGGCAGGCCACTCTGCTGGAACTGTTTATGCGCCATCCTGGCGAAATCTTGACGCGGGCGTACCTGATGAAACAGGTATGGAACACCGACTACATCGGCGACACGCGCACGCTCGACGTCCATATCCACTGGCTGCGCAAAGCGATCGAGGACGACCATAAATCGCCGGTGTACCTGCGCACAGTCCGCCGCGTCGGCTACCGCTTTGAGGCACCTGAAGCGCCAGCGTGTAAGCGGGAGCAACCATCCTCTCGGCCGGAAGAGGCCAATCCGTGATCGGGGGGGTTGCTCTCCCAACCTGCTCCCGTATCTCGATCCCTTGCATCCCTGTATCCCTTTACCCTATCCATCCCTGAGGAGGCACAATGAACATCTCTATCGCATCATACTCCTTTCACGGCCTGTTGCGAGAAGGCAAAATAGACCTGTTCGGTTACCTGGAAAGCTGCAAATATCGCTATCACCTCCAGACCGCCGACATCTGGAACGGCATGCTGCTCAGCGTCGAGGACGACTACCTGGCAAAGGTGAAAGAAGCGCTTGACGAGCGCGAACTCACCCTGGTCAACCTGTGCGTGGATGGCGCGCACATCTGGGAGGATGACCCCGAGGAGCGGGAGAGGAACTATCGTCATGCCCTGGCCTACCTGCACGCTGCCGAGGTGCTGGGAGCGCGCACTGTGCGCATAGACGCTGGTGTACGGGCCGACACCTTCACTGACGAACAGTTTGAGTGGATCGTCAAACGCTTCAGGGAGTACGCCCAGCGGGCCTTCGATAACGGCTATAAGGTCGGGCCGGAGAATCACTGGGGGGCCGAAGTCATTCCCGAGAATATGAAGCGTCTCTGCGAGGCCGTGAACCATCCTGCCTTTGGGGTACTGCTCCACTTCCGTGGCAATGAAGGGGACCGGGTGATGGCGCCGTGGGCGATGCACACCCACATCTCCTGGACCATCACCGAAAGCAGCCTGGTGGAGAGCATGACCATGTTGCGCGATGCGGGCTACACAGGCTGCTGGGGCGTCGAGCACCATTCTGGCCAGCATGAGTACTCCGAGGTCGCGATACAGGTGGCAAAGGTGCGCGACGTGCTGAGCCGCTGGTAGCTCAGATGCGCCGGGCCAATGCGCAGCGCCTTCCAGGAGCATGGGCGATGGCCCTCCCGCAGGGTTCAAACCGACGGCGCAGTGCCTCACCTGCAGGAGGGCATCAATATGCGTTAGGGGATTTAAAGAGGTTGAAAAAAGTGCGGAGTAGAATCTTGATGTCGAGCGAGAGCGACCAGTTCTCGATGTACCACAGGTCGTACTTGGTGCGCTCGACAATCGAGGTGTCGCCGCGCAGCCCGTTCACCTGGGCCCATCCTGTCATACCAGCCTTTTCCCAGTGGCGATCCATATAGCGAGGGATGGAACGGCGGAACTGATTGACGTAGATGGGCCGTTCCGGGCGCGGCCCCACCAGGCTCATATCTCCCAGCAGCACGTTGATTAACTGGGGGAGTTCGTCTATATTGATGCGACGGATGATACGCCCCAGCCGGGTAGTGCGCGGATCGTTCTCCACCGTCCAGCCGGCTCCGCCAGCCTCAGCGTCCTGCCGCATGGAGCGGAACTTCAACATCTTAAATGGCCGGGCATCCAGGCCCATCCGCTCCTGAACATAGAAGACCGGCCCGCGCGAGTCGAGCTTGATCAACACAGCCATCAGCACCATCAGCGGGGAGAGCAACACCAGCCCACAGGCCGCGCCTACGATGTCCATCAATCGCTTGGCGGTGTGCTTCCAGCCGCGCAACGCCACGTCGCGCACCGTCAGCAGGGGCAGGCCGCCCAGGTCACCGATGCTGATCTGACTGGCCATAATCTGGAATACGTCCGGGAAAACCTTGATCGTCACTTTGCCCCGCTCGCACTCCGAAATGAGCATCAGGATTTCCTGATGGGTTGCCTCCGGCAGGGCGATGATGACCTCGTCTACCTGGTGTGCGTCAATAATGGGCGAGAGGTCTCCCGCGTGGCCCAGGACGGGCACCCCTGGCGGCAGGCAGCTCTGACCGTTGGTGGAGACGAAGCCGACGACCTGATACCCCAGCCCCGGATTCGATTGAATCTTCTGGTAAATCATCCGCCCTACCTCGCCGGTGCCGACGATAAGCACACGGTCGCGTCCCCATCCCCGCTTCCGCAGCCTGGCGCGCAGGTTGGAATGAAACAGCCTCCCGCAGGTGACCAGCACAATCGTGAATAGCCAGCCATACAGTATCATGCCCCGCGAATAGTCCAGCTCCAGTGGACTGTTCTTGAAGGTTAACGAAGCAAGGGCAACGCCAACCAGCGTGGCGACGGTGGTGGATGCGGAGATCGCGTAGAATTCGTCAACGCGGGAGGGGACGCGCGGCAGGTGATACAACCGCGCGAAGGCGAAGACCGTCAGCACCGAGATGGTATGGGTGAGGACGATACCGCTGTACTCCAGAAACTGCCCGATGTTCTGCGCCTCGTCGGGCCAAGGGATCAGGCGACGCGCCCAGTAGGCGAGGAAAAAAGCCAGCCCTGCCATCACCATATCGGTGAGGGCCAGGGTGAGCACGAAGAAGGTTTGCGTACGCGCTTTTGAACTCATCGGCAGCTCCCACTCAGGTAACGGTCATCTTACGTGCCAGGCCAACGACCCTCAGTTGCTCCAGTCTCGTGCGCGCAGCAATTGCTCCCAGGATCAGCAGATGAAGCCACCAGGGAGTCTGAGCGGCGTAATGTTTGCGGTAGAAAATCTCCATGGCCCGGTAAAACTCGATCCGGGCGCGGGGGTTCTGCCGCGTCGAGGCTCGCTTGACATGCAACACCCTCACCTGTGGGTTATAGTACACCTTCCAGCCCATCTGCTTGATCCGGTAAGCCCAGTCCAGGTCCTCGCCGTACATAAAGAACTGCTCGTCCAGCAACCCGGCCTGAGCGATGGCTTCTGCCCGTACCATCATAAACGCCCCCACGACCGAGTCCCCCTCGGCCACCTGGTCGGGGTCCAGATAAGTGAGATTGTAGCCGCCAAAGCGGCGGCTGCGTGGGAACAGGCGCGATAAGCCAATCAACCGGTAGAACGAGATCTCCGGCGTGGGAAATGAGCGGCGACAGGCCAGGTCAAGCGAACCATCGGGAAGCACCAGCTTGGGCCCTGCGATGCCGGCGTCTTGATGGGTCGCCATAAAGGCGAGCATCTCCTTGAGCGCATCCGGCGGCAGCGCAGTATCCGAGTTCAGGAGCAAGGCGAAGGCGGGGGGAGAGGCGGCCGGGTCGGTAAATCCCAGATAGCGCAGCCCTTGGTTATTGGCAGCGGGATACCCGACATTTTCAGCATTGGCGATCAGGTGTGCCTGGGGGAACTCCCTGGCGACCATCTCGGCGCTGCCGTCAGACGAGGCATTATCTACCACGCACACCTCAAAGGAAGCGCCCTGGCTGGCGTAAACCGAGCGCAGGCAGGTGCGCAAAAGCTCGCAGGTGTTGTAACTAACGATCACGATGCCGAGGTCACGCATTGGGCAACACTTCTGGCCTCACGCAGGGACGTCGCTTCTGCTTAACGGGGCAAATGCCTCTCTACCCACGCCTCGACATCCGCCAGCACCTGCTCTTTGCCCACATCGTTGAAGAGTTCGTGGTAATAACCGGGGTATACGCGCAACTCCTTGTCGGCCAGCGTCATACGCTCGTAGAAGAGGCGGCTGCCCTCGGGCGGGACCAGGCGGTCCTCGCTCCCATGCACGATCAGGCAGGGCACCTGCATCTGGGCAGCATGAGCCTGCGTCCACTCGAAGGCGCGGGTCAACTCAGTGCCAAGGCGGGGTGTGCCCAGGCTGTGTACCAGCGGGTCTTTGATGTAGGCCTCCACGACAGCCCGGTCACGCGAGAGGAGGGTAGCATCGAGGCCGGTGTTGAGCGTGAGCCGGGGCCAGAGGCCCGAGAGTATTCTGGCCAGCGCCATCAGCAGTGGAGAAAGGCCCACCCTGGCCAGGACAGGGGCGGAGGCGATGACGCCGTTCAAGCCCTGAGGGTAGTGAAGGGTGTACTCGAGGACGATTAACCCGCCCATACTGTGACCCAGGAGGAAGAGCGGGGCCCCGTCGGCCTCCTGCAGGCGAACGAATTCGAGAAAGAGGCGCACGTCCTCCCGGAACTCGCTCCAGTCGGTGATGTAGCCGCGCGGGCCGGGGGAGCGCCCATGTCCACGCAGATCGAAGGCGTAGACAGCATAGCCCCGGGGCACGAACCAGCTCACTACGTTACCGTAACGTCCACTGTGCTCGCCGGCGCCGTGCACGATGGGGAGCAGGGCCCTGGGTTTTTCCATCCCATCGGGATGCCAGCTCTGATAGTAAAGTTCAAGTGCCCCGAAACCCCTGAAAGTGCCCTCTCTGTGCTTCATCTTACCTCCCGTGCGCCCGCGATTATACACCGATCCCCATCCTCCGTCAATGAGACGTATGCACTATGTAAAATGTTGCGGTCCATACGGATGGCAGGTGTCGGGTTGGTGGGCAGCGGCAGTCGGGCTGGCTTGTGGAACGGGTTTCTCTGTGTGTTCAAAACGGACGCTAACATGGAAAAAATTGACTTTTTCGGACACATAATATATAATGGTATGCACGAAAGAGTAATTATTACCCCTTCCCCGAATCATGTCCCACAAAATAGACCCGCTTGATCGCGCTATCGTACACCTCCTGATCGAGGATGGCCGCATGTCGAGTGCCGAGATTGCACGGCGCATAGGCGGTATCTCCGAACGAGCCGTCAGCCGGCGCATTGAGCGGCTGCTCGAGTCCGGCGTGATCCGCGTCAGCGCCGTCGTCAACCCCAAAGCCATCGGTTTCCCCGTCACGGCCGATGTGTGGCTGGAAATAGAGCCAGGGCGCATTCTGGAAGTAGCCCAGAAGATGGCCGAATTCGAGCAGGTCAGCTACGTCGCCTGCTCGACAGGCGACCGTGACCTGAGCATTCAGGTCTATGCCCGCGATAATGAGGAACTCTATCGCTTCGTGACCGAGGTTGTCGGTAACGTACCGGGGGTCAGGAAGACAAGCACGATCCTGGTGCCGATCATCCTCAAAGACGTCTATGACTGGCATATCCCCAGCACTGTGTGCAACGTTGAAAACGAAAAGGGTTGAATCGCGGCAGTAAGTCTATACAGGTCGTGTGGATAGCGATTTTTCAGGAGGGACCAAAATGGCTGAGGAAAAAGTGTTTGCCAGAAGGGCCAGTGGCCTGGTGCGGGGCCTTTCGCTGCTCGATGCATTCGGAGTCGGCTTTATGAATCAGGGCCTGACCCCCAGTATGTGGGTGATGATCAGCCTGGGGCTTTCGGTCTACACCGGCGGCAATCTGATCATTGCCACTATCCTGTCTGCCATTATGTGCGGCATCGGCTTTTCCCTGGTGTGGGGGATTCTGGGGGGCAGTATGCCGCGCAGCGGTGGCGAGTATATCTACAACTCCCGTATCCTCAGTCCCCTGATCGGCATTGCAGAGAGCTTCGGCAATGCCTTCGTCTGGATTATGTGGATTTACGTCCTGGCTCCGTGGACGGTGGATCCGGGCCTGGTCATGCTATTCCAATTCTTGGGTATGCCAGAGGTCGCTGAGTTCCTCTCCCAACCGTTGGCTCTGTTCCTGATTGCCAGCCTGGTAAACCTGATCGCGCTATTCTTTCTCATCTTTGGAATCAAGTTCTTCGCCCGGGCCCAAAAGGTGGTTATGTCATTGGGTATCCTGGGGGCGCTCGTCATCCTGTTAGTCTTCACCTTCACCTCCCGTGAGTCGTTCATCCAGGCCTGGAATGACATGGCGGCCAGGTACGGGTCGTTGAGTTACGATCAGTTCCTGGCTGCTGCCCAGGCAGAGATGGAGGCAGCCGGCAAGAGGCTTCCCACCACCTGGAATTGGTTCGATACGCTGGGCGTGATGGTGGCTGGTTCATGGCTGTTTGCCTATAGCTACTGCATTACCTTCATCGCTGGCGAAGTCAAGCGCCCTGAAAAGTCCATCATCCTGGGGAATCTGTTTGCTATCCTTGTGCCAGCCTTCTTTATGCTCTGGTTGTCCATCGCCCTTTACCGCACGGTCGGTTTTCAGTTTCTCAGTGCGACGGCCTTCGTAGACGAGGCGCTGGGTGGTGAGCTGGCCGGATATACACTTCCCTGGTCGCCGCACTTTGTGGGATTGGCCGCCGTCATCACCCGCAGCCCTGTTTTGCTGTTTCTGATGGCCCTCTCGTTCGTGCTGTTCAACTTCTGGTGGGTCGCGCTCTCCTATCTGGCCTTTCCGCGTATTCTCTTTGCCTGGGGTATGGACCGTATCGGCCCCAAGTGGTTCACCGACATCAACCCACGCTGGGCCACGCCGGTTAAAAACCACATCCTCTGCTTCATCCTCGGCGAAATCGGCATCGCGCTCTACTCCGTATGGCAGGAGCAGATGAGCGGGCTGTCCGTCACCGGCCTGGAGATCGTCTCTGTTTTCGGCGTGACCGCGCTGGCCGCGACTATCTTCCCGTTCGTGAAGAAAGTGCGCCACATCTGGGAGGCCTCGCCTTACAATCACTGGAAGCTGCTGGGCATCCCCGTCGTCACGATTGGCGGCATTGTCAACCTCATCTACCTGGCCATTCTGTTCTACTTCTTCATTGTCATGCCAGGCCTGGAAGAACTGACCATCGGTTCTCTCATTTTCTATGTCCTGATCTGGGGGCTGGGCATCGCCTGGTACTATTTCTGGGTGGCGCGGAACAAGCGTGCTGGCATTGATGTCAGCATGGCTTACGGCGAGCTGCCGCCGGAGTGAGAATGCAATGAAGATTTTCTTTGTCACCGATATCCACGGCTCTAACCTGTGTTACCGCAAATTCCTGAACGCGCTGAAGATCTACGGCGTGGATGTCGGCATTCTGCTGGGTGATCTGACCGGAAAGATGCTCATCCCGCTGGTGGAACGGGCAGGCGGCGGATGGGAGACCACGTTCATGGGCCGCAATATCGTGCTGGAAACCCAGGAGGAGCTGGACAGGCTCAAGAAAACTATCGAAAACGTGGGATACTACTGGGCTCATCTGACCCCCGAGCAATTCGCCGACCTGAAAGCCGACCAGGCCGCCCAGGATACTCTGTTTAAGCTCCTGATGCTGGAGAGGCTGAGGGAATGGATAGCCCTGGCTGAGGAGCGGCTAGGCGGCACCCCCTTCAAAGTCTATATGGCGCCTGGTAACGACGATCACTTTGAGGTGGACGAAATTATCGAGGGTTCGTCCGTCATCGTTAACTGCAATGACCGGGTGGTGCACATCGGCGAGCACGAGATGGCAACTTTCGCCTGGACCAACCCGACGCCGTGGGAGACGCCGCGCGAGAAGCCGGATGAAGAGTTAGAGCCGATGCTGGAGGCATTGATCGCCCAGATCGAGAACATCCCTACCTCCATCTTCAACTTCCATGCTCCGCCCTACGGATACGCCCTCGACTTGGCACCCGAATTGACGAAAGACCTGGTGCAGGCGGCCGACCGCCGTGTCCACGTGGGCAGCCGGGCAGTGGCCAGGATGATCGAGAAGTACCAGCCGCTCCTGGGCCTGCATGGCCATATCCACGAGTCGCGCGGCGTGCAGAAGGTCAGGCGCACGACGATTATCAACCCCGGCAGCGAGTACTCCGAGGGGATCCTGAAAGGTGTGGTGATCATCCTCCAGAAGGGGAAGCTCAAGGATTACATCTTTACATCTGGATGAGGCGTGAGACGTCGGGCGAGCTCTCACGTTTCAGGAGCAAGTGATGGTCGCTGAGAGAAGATTCCGCCTTCCCCAGGATATCCCGCTGGAAGAATACCCTGCGCCAGAGGCGTATCTGGAAGAGGCCAGGCGGCTCATTGATGAAGCACAGAAACAGGGCCTTATCCTGCGCGTGATGGGGCCGATCGCGCTCCACTTCTACTTCCCCGCGTATGTGGAGCTCTACCGGCGTATGGAGCGGCTGGGCGCGCGTGTCTTCACCGACATTGATTACGCCGCCTATGGCAAGCACAGGGGCAAGCTGGTCGCTTTCTTCCAGAGCCAGGGCTACAGTTATGATCCGCGTATCATGATGCTTTTTGGGCAGACTCGCCACATTTACTTCAGCGAGCGTATCCCGATGATAGACGTGTTCTACGACCAGCTCGAGATGAATCATCGCGTCAGTTACAAGGGACGGCTGGAGCTGCACCCCTATTGTGTCTCGCTGACTGACCTGCTGCTCCAGAAGCTCCAGATCGTCCAGATCAACGAGAAAGACCTGAAGGATACTATGCTCCTGTTGCTGGCTGCACCGATCGGCACACATGACCGCGAAGGTATCAATGCCGATTATATCGCCAGGTTGCTCGCCGACGATTGGGGCTTCTACTACACGGCAACGACTAACCTAGGGCGTGTCAAGGCAGCGCTTACCGGCGTGGCAGCGCTGAGCGATGAGCAGCGCGCGACGATCACCGCTCAGGCTGACCGGCTGTTGCAGTCCATAGAGGCCGCGCCTAAGTCCGGGAAGTGGAAGCGCCGGGCCAAGGTCGGCGCGAGAAAGCAGTGGTACAATGAGGTCTCTGACTGGTTATAACGGAGGTGAAGACTATGGGGCAGAAGAATTGCTATGCTGGCAAGGTCCTGCGTGTTGACCTCACCACCGGCACGGTCCTGACCGAGCCGCTCAACGAGTCCTGGGCACGTGACTTCATTGGCGGTAAGGGGCTGGGATTTCGCTATCTCTTCGAGCTGCTCCCGCCCCACACCGATCCCCTCTCTCCCGACAATGTGCTCATCATCTTCACTGGAGCGCTGGCAGGTACGTGCGTGGCTACCACGGCCCGCACCGTCGTCTGCACGCGTTCCCCTGCCACCGGCACAATTCTCGATTCTTACGTCGGGGGAGCGTTCGCGCTACAACTCAAACTGGCCGGCTACGATGGCATCATCATCACCGGAAAGGCGCCACAACCGACAGCGCTGCTGATCCAGGACGAGCGGGTGGAGCTGCGCGATGCCACACCTGTGTGGGGCCGGGGCATCTGGGAGACGGACGGCTGGATGAAAGAGCAAGCCGGCGACAACGACCTGGTGACGCTCAGCATCGGGCCGGCAGGGGAGCATCTGGTGCCGTTCGCCTGTCTGACCTCGGAGGCATATCGCCAGGCGGGACGGGGCGGAGCCGGTGCTGTCTTCGGCAGCAAGAATCTGAAGTCCGTCGGCGCACGCGGCACGGGCGCGGTACACGTGCCGGATATGCGTTCGTTCCTGGCGTTGTATGAGGAGATACTCCGCACCAACCTGCTGACCGAGGCTAATCTGTGGGCCAACGCCAC
The DNA here is from genome assembly GCA_026418995.1 of Anaerolineae bacterium. Taxonomy (GTDB): domain Bacteria; phylum Chloroflexota; class Anaerolineae; order B4-G1; family B4-G1; genus JAOAAG01. The sequence continues at coordinate 6,433 of JAOAAG010000107.1, read as the reverse complement.
CGGCACCCCGATGATCGTGGACCTCTCGCAGGGAGCAGGGCTCCTGCCCACGCGCGGTTTCAGCCAGGGCGTCTTCGAGGGGGCAGGAGGCATCAACTCGGATGCGATCCAGGCACGGAAACGTGCCAGCCGCGCCTGCGCGACCTGCCCGCTGGCCTGCGGCCAGTTCACCCACAGCGCCAGCGGCCCCATGGAGGGGCCAGAGTATGAGACGCTGGGGATGGGCGGCTCCAACTGCGCGATGAGCGACCTGGACGCCGTTACCGCTTTCAACCGGCTCTGCGACAACCTGGGCCTGGACACCATCTCCACTGGCAATGTGCTGGGCCTGGCGATGTTGATGGCAGAGGAAGGTATCCACGATTTCGGCGTGCACTTCGGCGATGTGGAGGAATATCTGGACGCCACCGAGAGCATCGCCTATCGGCGTGGGGTGGGGGAAGAACTCTCCAAAGGGGCACGCTACCTGGCCCGCACCTATGGCGCCGAGCACCTGGTGATGGAAAACAAGGGGCTGGAGTTCCCGGCTTACGACCCGCGTGGCTCCTACGGGATGGCGCTGGCCTACTGTACCTCCGACCGGGGTGGCTGCCATATGCGTGCCTGGACCGTAGCCAACGACGCCTTCGCTGGGGCGGACCCCTTCACGCTGGAGGGCCGGGCCGAGATGACCATGGCGTTGCAAAACTTTAACTCCGTCAAATGGACCGGCATCTTCTGTGACTTCTGGGCTATAGATGCCGCTACGCTCACCAAACTGCTCGCTGCTGGCACTGGTCAGCCGTACACCGAGGCCGACATCTACAAGATCGGCGAGCGCATCTGGAACCTGGCCCGCATCTTCAACGTGCGCGAGGGCTTCCGCCGCAAGGATGACGTCCCCCCGCCTGCCATCTTTGACCGTCCATTACCGGAGGGCGCTGCCGCCGGTAAGAACTTCACGCGCGAGGAGTACGAAGCTGCGCTGAGCGAATATTACCGGCTGCGTGGCTGGGACGAGGAGGGCATCCCCACGCCGGAGAAGCTGGCGGAGTTGGGCATTCCGTATTCCATATTCCGTGCTCCGTAGTCCGTATTCCGTGCTCCGTAGTCCGTATTCCGTGCTCCGTAGTCCGTATTCCGTGAGACGACGCGCAGTACGCAACGGAGTACGCAATACGCAGTACGCAGTACGCAATACGCAGTACGCAGTACGCAATACGTCAGGAGGACCCCATGCCACTCAAATTCGTAAACAAATCCTGCACCGGCTGTCGCCTGTGTGAACTTATCTGTTCAGCCACCCACTTTGGTGAATTCGCCCCGACCAGGGCACGCATCCGCGTCAATAATAATCCGCTGGAAGGCAAGAGCGCGGTGATGGCCTGCTTCTCGTGTCCCAAGGCTCCCTGCATCGTGGCCTGCCCACGCGAGGCCATCTCGCGCGTCGGAGCGCGGCAGCCCCTGACCATTGACCTCCAGAAATGCGACGGCTGCGGCGGAAATCCCGCCTGCGTGCCGGCCTGCCCCTACGGGGCAATGTACTTCGATCTGGTCACCCAGAAGGCGCTGGCATGCGACCTGTGCGGTGGCGACCCTCAATGTGTGAAATACTGCTACTCCCATGCCGTCAGTCTGGCCGGGGTAGAGATCACGGATTAAGGAGGTGACCATGGACTTCAACCACGAAAAAAGCCGTGCCATGTGGCCACGTGCGGCTAAAGTGATGCCCCTGGGCGTCAGTTCCAACTTCCGCTACTGGGGCGATGAGGATACTCTCTTCGTGGAAAAGGCTAAGGGGCCCTACCTGTGGGATATAGACGGCAATCGCTTCATTGACTACCGTCTGGGCTTCGGGCCGATCATTCTGGGGCATGCCTACGATGAGGTGGACGTCAGGGTGCGGGAGGCGCTGGCGAATGGTGTGACCTATGCCTTCACCCAGCCGCTGGAAGTGAGCGTGGCCGAAAAGATCGTGGCCATGTGCCCGGCGGTCGAGATGGTGCGCCTGACCAACACCGGCAGCGAGGCGGTGATGCATGCGCTGCGCGTCGCCCGTGCCTATACAGGCCGCGAGAAGATCATCAAATTCGAGGGCCAGTACGATGGTATGTGCGACTACGTCCTGTTCTCCACCTACACCGACCCGAAGTCGTATGGCAACCGGCGCAGCCCCATCCCGGTCCCGTCCACTTCTGGCATCCCTCGCTGCCTGCACGACCTGATCATCACACTGCCGTTCAACGACTTTGAGATCTTCGAGACAACCGTCCGTCGCACGTGGCATGAGGTGGCGGCAGTCCTGGTCGAGCCGATGCTGGGCAACTGCGCGGCCATCGAGCCGCTGCCTGGCTGGCTGGAGCTGCTGCGTGAGAAATGTACCGAATATGGTATCGTGCTCATCTTCGACGAGGTGAAAACCGGTTTCCGTATCGCGCGCGGTGGGGCGCAGGAGGTCTACGGCGTACTGCCCGACCTGGCGACTTACGCCAAAGCGCTGGGCAACGGCTATCCCGTGGCTGCCTTCGGCGGCAAACGGGAGATTATGGAAGTGGTCGGCGTGGGGGTGGCCTGCGGCGGCACGTATGCTGCCAACGCCGTTGGGGTGAACGCCGCGGCCGCGACGCTGGAACTGCTGCAGAACCAGCCGATCTTAGAGACCATCGCCGAGCGCGGACGCCGCCTCCAGGCCGGGCTGAAGCGCATCTTCGACGACGCTGGCATCCCAGCGGTCATCTGCGGCCACCCGGCCATGTTCTCCCCTGTCATCGGCCTCTCGGAGAAACCGACCGATCAGCGAAGCTGGGCCCGCAGCGATCACAATTACTACCTGCGGCTGGTCCGGGCCGCCTATGCGCGGGGGGTCATGCCCGACTACGACCCGCGCGAGCCGTGGTTCATGTCCTACTCCCACTCCGATGAGGTGGTGGACGAGACCCTCAATGTGATGGAGGATGTGGTGCGGGCGGTGAAACGTTGAAAGAGGAGTGTAGTTATGCCCACGCTGAGCGCACAGGAAATCATCCGTCTGAACCGGGAGTACACCTTCTTCTCCTGGTCTGTTCAATCCGCTGTCGACCCTATCCCCGCCGTGCGCGGCGAGGGCGTCTATTTCTGGGACGCCGACGGCAAACGCTACCTCGACTTCTCCTCTCAACTGGTGAACCTGAACATCGGTCACCAGCACCCCAAAGTGGTGCGTGCCATCCAGGAACAGGCTGCCCAACTGTGCTTCGTCCAGCCGGCAGTGGCCACGGAGCCGCGCGGACGGCTGGGCGAGTTGCTGGCGCAGATTACCCCCGGCGACCTTAAGAAGAGCTTCTTTTGCCTGGGCGGCGCGGAGGCGAACGAGAACGCGCTTAAAATCGCCCGTGCCTACACCGGACGACACAAGGTCATCGCCCGCTACCGCTCCTACCACGGCGCCACTCACGGGGCGATGGCGCTCACCGGCGACTACCGCCGCTGGCCGGCGGAGCCGGCTATCCCCGGCGTCATCCACGTCTTCGACCCGTACTGCTACCGCTGCCACTTCGGCTGGACACGCGACACCTGTCACCGCGAGTGCATCACCCACATCGAGGACGTCATCCGCTTCGAGGGGCCGCAGAACATCGCGGCGATCTTCATGGAAGGCGTCACCGGCTCCAACGGCCTGATCGTCCCGCCGGACGACTACTGGCCACGTATGCGCGAGATCTGCGATAAGTACGGCATCCTGCTCGTCTCCGACGAGGTGATGAGTGGTTTCGGACGCACGGGAAAGTGGTTCGCCGTGGACCACTGGGGCGTCGCCCCCGACATCATCACCTGCGCCAAGGGCCTCACCTCCGGCTATGTACCGCTGGGGGCGGTGATTGTCTCGGAGAAAATCGCCCAGTACTTTGAGGATAAGATGTTCTGGGGCGGCCTGACCTACAGCAGCCACCCGCTGGCCTGCGCCGCTGCCATCGCCACCCTGGAAGTCTACCAGGAGGATGGGTTGATCGAGAACGCCGCGACGCTGGGCCAATACCTGGGGCAACGGCTGGAGGACATCAAGGCTCGCCACCCTCGAGTAGGCGATGTACGCTACATCGGGCTGTTCTCGGTCATCGAACTGGTCAGGGACAAGGGGACCAAAGAACCATTGGCCCCATGGGGCGGCAAGAGCGCCGAAGTGAACCAGATCGGGGCATTCCTGCGCGAGAACGGCCTGTTCACCTTCATCAACGGACACCTCCTCTTCATCACCCCGCCACTGTGCATCAATCAGGCACAGTTGGACGAAGGGCTGGACATCATCGAGCGGGCGCTGGAGCTGGTCGAGTAACCTGGAGGCAGGATGAAGTACGGAACCCTCAAAAACTACATCGGTGGGGAGTGGGTAGCTTCGACGTCCAGTGAACTGCTGGACGTGCACAATCCCGCCACCGACGAGGTGATCGCACGTGTCCCTCTGTCCACACCGGATGAGGTGAACAGGGCTGTGGCTGCCGCTAAGGAGGCGTTTCAGGAATGGCGCGAGACACCCGCCGTGGTGCGCGCGCGTTATATGTTTCGCCTCAAGGCTCTGATGGAGGAGCATTTCGAGGATTTGGCCCGTACCGTCACCACCGAGCACGGCAAAATCTTGGACGAGGCGCGGGGCGAGGTGCGCCGGGCCATCGAGAACGTCGAGGTTGCCGCCGGCATCCCCTCGCTGATGATGGGCTATAACGCCGAGGACGTCGCTGCCGGCATTGACGAGGAGTGTGTGCTCCAGCCGGTTGGTGTCTTCTGCTGTATCGCGCCGTTTAACTTCCCGGCGATGGTCCCGTTCTGGTTCATGCCCTACGCTATCGCCTGCGGGAATACCTATATCGTCAAGCCCTCCGAGGTCTGCCCGATCAGTCAGAACCGGATATTCGAGCTGCTGGACGAGGCGGAATTTCCCCCTGGCGTGATCAACCTGGTCAACGGGGCAAAGGGCGTGGTGGACGCGTTGCTTGCCCACCCCGACGTGGCCGGCGTCTCCTTCGTCGGCTCGACGCCGGTGGGGAAATACATCTACGCCACGGCGGCAGCCAATGGCAAACGGGCGCAGTGCCAGGCCGGGGCCAAGAACGCGCTGGTGGTGATGCCAGACGCGGCGCTGGACAGCACGGTCGCGGCGATCCTCACCTCAGCCTTCGGCACGGCGGGGCAGCGCTGCCTGGCCGGGGCACTGGTGCTGGCCGTCGGCGACATTTACGAGCCGCTCAAGGCCAGGCTGGTCGAGGCGGCGGCCCGTATCAAGGTCGGCGATGGGCTGGACGAGAGCGTGCAGATGGGGCCGGTTGTCTCGCGCAGGGCCCTGGAGCGCGTTCTCGGCTATATCGAAAAAGGCCTCCAGGAAGGCGCAGCACTCCTGCTGGATGGTCGCCAGGTCCAGGTGGCCGGCAATCCCAACGGCTACTTTATCGGCCCCACGATTTTCGACCGGGTACGCCCGGAGATGACGATCGCGCAGGATGAGATTTTCGGCCCGGTGCTGGGTATCATCCCGGTGGCCGACTTCGATGAGGCGCTGGCTATCATCGAGGCCATCCCCTACGGCAACGCGGCCTCACTCTTCACTTCCAGCGGAAAGTGGGCGCGCGAGTTCAAGTACCGGGTGCGGTGCGGCAACATTGGCATTAACATCGGCATCGCCGCGCCCATCGCCACGTTCCCCTTCGCTGGAATGAAGCAATCCTTCTTCGGCGACCTGCACGGGCAGGGCCGCGATGCCATCCAGTTCTTCACCGACCGTAAGGTGGTCATCACCCGATGGTTCTGATAGGTGACGGTCGCAGGTGACAGTCACTTCCGAAGTGACTGTCACCTGGATAAGGAGTGTCATGGAACTCGGTACTTTTGGCGCGATTTTGCGCTTTGCTATGCAGTTGGAGGAGCAGAGCGCGGCGTTCTACGCCGCGGCAAGTGGAACGGTGTCCCTCTTTGACGAGCTGGAGCAAGCTGCCCGTAAACGCCTGGCGCGGCTGGAGCAGGCCCGCCGCGAGGGCGTGGCCGAGATGATCCTGGAGTCCATCACCGGCCTGGATAGTGAAACTTACACCACGACGCTCGATCCCCAGGCCTCTGCGGCGTCACTGCGGGCCCAGGCGCGGGCGCTGGAAGAGGCAGCCGCCCGTTTTTACCGCGATGCGGCGGCCAGGTTGCCCATCCGCGAGGTGGCGCGGCTGTTCCAGCGACTGGCGCAGGAGCATGAGACAGCAGCCCAGCAGCTTGGTGAGGAAACAGGATGAGCGTATATGCCGGAAGGTATCTGCGAATAGATCTGAGCAGCGGGATGGTCAATCAGGAGTCCATCCCCGAGGAAGATGTCTCCACCTGGCTGCTGGGCAGTGGCCTGGCAGCATATATGGTTTCTCAGCTCCCCCATCTGCCAGCTCCCACATCGCCCGAGGCGCCTATGCTCATTTTTAACGGCCTGCTGACTGGCAGCTTTGCT
>JAOAAG010000015.1 GCA_026418995.1 Anaerolineae bacterium | reverse complement strand
ATCCGCGCCCGCGTCCGGGAGCGGCTGGCCCATTTCTGGGACGAGGGCATCCGCGGCGCCGACTTCTTCATGAGCGCCATTGGCCCGGCGGTGGAGGCCTTCGGCCGCTACGACCGGGTGGAGCGGCTCTCCGGCGAGCCCGTCACCGTCGCCGAACTCCTGGACTACGTCCGGCAGATGGTGGGGGAGTACGCGCTGGAGCGCATCCTGACCCCCACCCGGCCCTCCCCCTATCAGGGGGAGGGGGTGACCCCCACCCGGCCCTCCCCCTACCAGGGGGAGGGTTGGGTGGGGGTCAGCGCGGTGGATATCCCCACCCGCTTCTACCTCCTCTGGCGCTGGACCTACAACCACGCCCGGGTCCCCTTTGACGACGCGCGCAAACTGGCGGCGGCGGTGGGGATGGAATTGACGGAGCACTGGGGCCCCGGCGGCCTGGTGGCGAAGGAGGGAGAGTACGTCCGGGTGCGCCCGCCCTGGGAGCGCGCCCGCGACCCGCGCTTTGTCGCCCGCGCGGCGGGGGAGGCCCGGGGCGCGTCCATGGTGACCGTCACCTCAAAGGTGACTGTCACCATGGTAGATGCGCTCCACTGGGCCTTAGCCCTCTGGGACGCCAACCGCATCGCCGACCTCCAGGAGCACCTGGCGGCCACCTTTGGGGAGAACGAGGTCTTCTGGCAGGTGGTCCAGGCCGTGGCCGACGCGCTGCCGGAGGGGGATCGGGAGCGGGCGCTCCTGCAGGGCCTCCTCTACGGCCGCCAGCACTACGTCCGGGGCCCGCGGCAGTTGCGACTTACGTGAAGGTGACTGTCACCTGGCCTTGAGGAGTAGCCGTATGCCAGGCTTTCAGCTCGTATCCGATTTCAAACCCACGGGAGATCAGCCGGAGGCCATCGCCGCGCTGGTGGAGGGCATCCGCAAGGGGTACAAACACCAGACGCTTCTGGGGGCCACGGGCACCGGCAAGACCTATGTGGTCTCCCAGGTGATTGCCCAGGTACAGAAGCCAACCCTTGTCCTGGCCCACAACAAGACACTCGCGGCGCAACTCTATGCTGAGTTTCGCGAGTTCTTCCCCTACAACGCGGTAGAGTATTTCGTCAGCTACTACGACTACTACCAGCCAGAAGCCTATCTCGCCCAGTACGACCTCTATATCGAGAAGGATGCTGACATCAACGAAGAAATTGAGCGCTTGCGCCTGGCCGCTACCACAGCCCTCTTTTCCCGCCGCGACGTGATCATCGTCGCCTCCGTCTCCTGTATCTACGCCATCGGCGACCCCGAGGAGTGGGGGCGAGTCATGCTCGAGCTGAGACGTGGCGAGTACCACCGGCGCGAGACACTGCTGCGCCACCTGGTCGGCGTCTACTACGAGCGGAACGATTTCGAGCTCAAACGGGGCAGCTTCCGCGTGCGGGGTGACACACTGGAGATCATGCCAGCCTACGGCGAGACCGCCTACCGCATCGGTTTCTGGGGCGACGAAATAGAGCGTATCACCGAGATAGACGCGCTTACCGGCGAGGTACTGAAAGAGCTGAGCGAGGTGCGCATCTTCCCGGCCAAACTCTTTATCACCCCGGAGGAAAAGCGCGAGAAGGCCCTTGCCGACATCGAGGTTGAGCTGGAAGAGCGCCTGGCCGAGCTACGTCGTCAGGGCAAGCTCGTCGAGGCCCAGCGCCTGGAACAGCGCACCCGCTACGATATGGAGATGATCCGCGAGATCGGCTACTGTAGTGGAATCGAGAACTATTCCCGCCACCTCCAGCAGCGCCCCCCCGGCTCACCGCCGTGGACGCTGCTGGACTACTTCCCGGCCGATTACCTGCTTATCATAGATGAGTCCCATATGACCATTCCGCAACTGCGCGGGATGTACCATGGTGACCGCAGCCGCAAGGAAGTACTGGTCGAGTACGGCTTCCGCCTCCCCTCGGCGCTGGACAATCGCCCGTTGAGCTTTGAAGAGTTCGAGGCGCGCGTCAACCAGGTGATCTACACCTCCGCTACACCCGGTCCCTACGAGCTGGAGAAGAGCCAGCAAGTCGTGCAACAGATCATCCGCCCCACCGGTATCGTGGACCCCCAGATCATTGTGAAACCGGTAAAAGGGCAGGTGGACGACCTGGTCAGCCAGATCACCGAGCGTGTCAGCCGGGGGGAACGGGTGCTGGTAACCACGTTGACCAAGCGTATGGCCGAGGACCTGGCCGAGTATCTGAAAGAGCTGGGCATCAAGGTCCACTACCTGCATAGCGAGATTCAGACGCTGGAACGGGTGGAGATTCTGCGTGACCTCCGGCTGGGCACTTACGATGTGGTGGTGGGCATCAACCTGTTGCGAGAGGGATTGGACCTTCCAGAGGTGAGCTTGGTAGCCATTCTGGATGCCGACAAAGAAGGCTTCCTGCGCTCGGACACCGCGCTGATCCAGACGATCGGGCGGGCGGCGCGGCATGTCAACGGCACTGCCATCATGTACGCGGACCACATCACCGAATCTATGCGCCGGGCCATAGAGGAGACCGAGCGACGGCGCACAATTCAGATAAAATACAACGAGGAACACGGCATCGTCCCTTCCACTATTGTCAAAGAGATACACGATCTCACGGAACGGGTGCGCACCCAGGCAGCTTCCTCGCACGAGCCTGGCCTGCCGCTCACCAGCCTGCCTAAGGATGAGCTGGCCCGGATGATCCGGGAGCTGGAAAAGCAGATGAAAGCTGCGGCGGAAGCCCTCGAGTTCGAGAAGGCAGCCCTGTTGCGCGACCGCATCTTCGAGTTACGGGCGGTGCTGGCCGAGAAAGAGGAGGCGCTGCCGGCCTGGGAACGGGAAAGGCGGATGGCACGCCTGGAAGCCGCCAGGTGAGGTAGAGCGCTGTGCAGCGAGACAAACGGGCCGTGCTGGGCAGTACCTGTTATCCTGTGCCAATTGTGAAACACCGCACAGGCTGCACAGAGCACACAACGCCTCAAGCGCCTTTACGCCCCTGGCGTTCTGTGCGGTTTCTAAGTGCAAACCTATGGTGAACCATCCCCGAAAATGGTTTGACTAGCATGCCAATCACAGGTATAATCAAACACGAAGTAATTGTCCAACAGGTGACCTTTTCAGGAAGACCGTAAGACACACAGAATTGGCGTTGTGAGTGAGCCCACTCTGTAAACGTCTTTCCTGCATAGAGCAAGGGCTTCACAAAGTCATACGGGCTATGGGACGGACAACCTGAGTGTCCGGGTATACTCAGGTTGCATTGGAGGCACAGATGGCACTTAGGGGAAACCTCCGGGATTTCAGCACCACACAGTTATTGAACCTGATTAGCCTGGCACGTAAGACGGGCACCCTGACCATTGAGTCGAACGGGAAGCGCTCCCGCTTGTGTTTCAAAGAGGGTAAGCTGATCTACGCGACTCAGGATGAGCATGGCGGACACCTGGCTACTATCCTTCAGCAGGCTGGGAAGCTCACCGAGGAGCAGGCCCGTGCCATCCGCACGCGGATGGAGATCAAAAGCGACAAGGAGCTGGGGCTGCTACTGATCAACGCTGGCTATGTAAGTCAGGAAGATATTATCAAAAGTGTCCGCAACTACATTCTGAACAACGTCTACCCCATTTTTACGTGGACGGAGGGCACCTTCTACTTTGAGGCGAGCGTACTCCCCTTTGAAGACCGCATCACTATCCCCATCAATCTGGAGAGCGTGATCATAGAGGGCAGCCGGCGGATGCAGGAGTGGGAGCGGCTGCAGGACGAGCTGCCCAATCTGGATATGGCGCTCAAATTTGTGGAGCGCCCTGATGCGCGTCTCCGCGATATCAACCTGAGCGTGGAGGAATGGCGGGTCGTCTCCTTTATCAACCCGCGTAACACCATCCGCCAGATCGCTCAGTTCAACAATATGAGCGATTTTCAGATTCGTAAAATCGTCTACGCGCTCCTGCAGGCCGGGTTGGTGGAGCTGGTTCAGCCGGAGGGGGTGGCCAAACCGGCGCCCGGCGCACCGTCAGGAGCGCCTGTCATGCGAGCGCCGGCTGTGAAACGTAGCGTGGTCGAGAAGATCATCGGCTTCTTACAAAGATAACACCGTCAAAGAGAGACAACCCAATGCAGACAGTCAAGATAGTTGTAACCGGCCCTTTCTCGGCGGGGAAAACCCAGTTCATTCAGACCATCAGCGAAATCGAGGTCGTGGCGACCGAGAAGAAGATTTCACGACCGGAGGAGCGGATCAAGGACCAGACTACCGTGGCAATGGATTTTGGGCGCATCAGCGTGGCCGATGATCTGGTGTTGTACCTCTTTGGCACTCCGGGCCAGCGTCGTTTCGATTTTATGTGGGAAATTCTTGCCGAAGGTATGCTTGGATTTGTGGTCCTTGTTGATAGTGTGAAACCGGAAACGTTCCGCGAGGCCCGCAGCATTCTCGACACCTTTCGTGCCTACGCCCCGGTGCCCTATGTCGTCGCCGCCAACAAGCAGGACCTGGAGGATGCCTGGTCGCCCGAAGACCTGCGGATTGCGCTGCGTATCCCCAAGGAAGTTAAGGTGATACCCTGTGTGGCGACTAACCGCGAAAGCGTCAAAAACGTCCTGCTGGAACTGCTCTATCTGGTGCTTGAGCTGATAGATAAAGAGGGTGGAGAATGAGTCCTTGTTCCCAACCGGGCAGCAGGTCTGCCAGTGATATCTGCATCGGTCGGTCGAACTGCAAACAGGTTCGACCGTTGCGTGTTTATTATATTTTAACGCAAATGCAATGGTTTCTAAATCTTCCACCGGTCACTTCGTGATATGATGTTGGATAGCCTCCATACGGTGTGTGTATTGAGAGCTTGGTGCAATGAGTTCCATCGTCACCGACCGCGGACTGGTTCATTATGAAACGGTGGGCCGAGGACGGCCGGTGATCCTGCTCCATGGCTGGTTGGAGTCGTGGGTGCACTGGCTGGGGACAATGGAATCGTTGAGCCGCGACTATAAGGCCTACGCGCTGGACTTTTGGGGCTTTGGTGAGTCCGGCAAACAGGGAGGGAGCTTCTCGGTTAAAGACTACATCGAGATGGTGAACCAGTTTATGGAGCGGTTGGGCATCGAACGGGCCCCTATCATCGGCCATTCGATGGGAGGTACCGTTTCCCTGGGCGGGGCCCTGGACCATGCGGAGCGTGTGGAAAGGGGGGCTGTGGTGGGCTCGCCCATCGTCGGCGATGGCCTGGCTCTGTTTCTCCGCCTGGCCGCGCGCCGTTCGCTGGCTAGCCTGGCCTATCATATGCCGGGGGCCATCCCGCTGGGGGTGCGGTTATTCTCACCCTTCCTGGCGCGGGATTGGAAAAGCTGGTACAGAGCGTTCGAGCGCGACCTTTCGCGCACGACCATGGAGTCGTTCCATTACAGCATCGCGTCGCTGCGTAAAACCGATTTGCGTCCACGGCTTAAGGAGATCAAGGTCCCGGTGCTGGGCATCTACGGCCTCGCCGACCGCATCGTGGACCCCCGCCAGGCCGATGTGCTGGCCCAGGCGCTGCCGACCAGCCAGGTGTACAAGTTCGAGCACTCCGGCCACTTCCCGATGGCCGACGAGCCGGAGCGCTTCTATCAGGTACTGAAACAGTTTCTGGACAACACTTCAGGTGACAGTCACTTCCCCAAGTGACCGCCACCTGGTCGCCTTTCTGACATGAACACTGCTGATGACCGGCAATACTTCTTCCCCAACAAGATGGGGCGCATCGCCCTGCTGGGGTTCGAGGAAGTGATGGGCCGCAACGGACTCAACGCGATCCTGAGCCTGGCCCGGCTTCAGCACCGTATCGGCAACTATCCGCCTAACAACTTCGATAAGGGAGTCCCCTTTGAAGAAGTTGGGCGGCTGCTGCAAGCTTTAGAGGAAATGTACGGCCCACGCAGCGGGCGTGGGTTGGCCAGAAGGGCCGGACGGGCGTGCTTCAGGTTCGGTGTGCGTGACTTCGGCCCCCTGTTGGGAGTCGCCGATCTGACCTTCCGCCTGCTTCCGGCAGGCATGAAGTTACGGGTAGGGTTCGAGGTACTGGCTCAGACCTTTAACAAGTTCACCGACCACCTGGTGCGCCTGGGGGAGGATGAGCAGTACTTTCACTGGATTGTGGAGCGCTGTGGCGCCTGCTGGGGACGCTCTACCACTTCACCTTGCTGTCACCTGACCATCGGCTTGATCGAAGAGGGGTTATACTGGATCAGCGGCGGCAAGAGTTTCTACGTCGAAGAGGTATCCTGTATCGCCGCCGGTGACCGCTCGTGCACGGTACTCGTCGGAAAGGAACCTCTGGACTGACGACGGGAATAGGGGGAAGATGCGTAAAATCATCCTGCGCGATCGCACGCCCATATTCCCATTTAATGAGCCGGCCCGTGAGTTGCGCGTGCTCAACAAGCCGCTCTGGCTGCATCAGCGCGACCTGTTCGCACGCTACAACGTGGAAGAGAGGGAGGTTGACTCGCTGGCCGAGGTCGGCCCGGACAAAGTAGAGACGATTATCTACCGCGATAACCTCTTCTTTGACGAGTTCTTTCTGGACGAGTTCATCCGACGAGCCAGGGCGTCGGGCAAGGCCTGTCGGGTGGCCTTTTCGCTCAAGGATAAGGCGATCACCACACACGCGATCTATCTGCAGCGGGGTATCAGGCGCGAGGGAGATGTCTACGTCGCCGATATGTGGTACTATCCCCACGGCTTCGAGCCCTACGCCCGTCCCCTGGTGATAGATACCGAGCCCCACGAGATGGGGTATTATCACGTCCCAACTCACATGTCCAACGAGCTGGGCGACCTGGTGTACCAGGTGCCCACGAAGGCCTTTTGCTCTATCGAGCACTGGGTGCACACGATCATCGCCAATATTATCTTCGGCGTGTATGCGAACGGCGCCCGGCTGGACCGTGAGATCGGACGGAGCTTGAAAAAGAACCTGAAAATCCTGTGGCGGGCTATGCTGGAGCGGAAGCAGGTGCTCTCCTGCTCGGAGGTGGTGCGCATCGGGCGCAACTGCAGCATTGACCCCTCAGTCATCATCAGGGGGCCGACTTATATCGGCAATAACGTCAGTATCGGTCCGGGCTCGGTGATTGATGTCGCCATCATCGGTGACAACGTCAGCATCGGCACAGGCGCCCAGGTTCACCTGAGCGTCGTCTCCGACCGCTGCTTCCTGCCCTTCCGGGCAGCGCTGTTCACCACCGTGATGATGGCCGATTCAATGGTAGCACAGAACACTTGCCTCCAGTTCTGCAGCATTGGCCGCAATACCTTTATCGGGGCCGGGAGCACTTTTACGGATTTCAACCTGGTGCCGGACAAGCCGATCCGCGCCTTTCATGAGGGCAAGTTGCAGGAGACGGGAATGCCCGTTCTGGGCGGGTGCGTGGGCCACAACTGTTATATCGGCTCTGGCATGGTAGTCTATCCAGCCAGGGCCATCGAATCGAATGTGATCCTGTTCGCCTCGCCGGAAAGACGGGTGATCACCCGCAACGTGTATTACAAGGACAGCGATCACTTCAAGCTGAAAAAAGATGAGCGTTGAACGCACACCAGAGGGGCGGGGAATAGGCAGTTTTGCCTGTGTGATTCATCCGCTCAATCCGAAACAGGATGTGGCCCGCAAATACCCGTTCCTGGCGAGGGTTTTGCCCACGCCGCTGATCCATTTTCTGTCCCGTTTCTGGCCGCCGGTTTATCTCTCCCGCGTCTCGGGGGTGCGCTCGGAAAGCACCGGTAAGGAGGCGAGCGGCTGGTTGCTGGCCTGCCCCCTGACCGCCGGGCAGATGTTGCGCCTGCCGCCCGCAACGGCTTACCGCAAAATCGTACAGACCGGGCGGCTGGCCCAGAAACTGGGCGCACGCATCCTGGGCTTGCTGGCCTTCACCTCCGTGATCGGCGACGGAGGGCTGACCATAGCCAGACGGCTGAACATGCCTGTGACGACCGGGCGCAGCCTGACCATCGCCGTTGCACTGGAGGAGCTGACAGAAGCCGCGCGGTGGCAGGGGATAAGGCCGGAACGGGCCACTGTCGCCGTGGTGGGCGCCACTGGAAGCATTGGGCTGGCCTGCTCCAGATTGCTGGCTCCGCAGGTGGGAGCATTGCTGATGGTCGGGCGGGAGGAGACGCGCCTGGCAATGGCGGCAGAGATGGTCAGGGCCGCCGGTGCACAGCAGGTACGCACTACCACGCGCATCGAGGCCATCCAGGAGGCGGACATCGTGCTCAGCGCGACCAACGCCTCCAGGCCGGTGATCCAGCCGGAACATCTGAAACAGGGCGCGGTGGTATGCGATGTGGCACTGCCGCCCGACGTATCACCGCGTGTGGTCGAGGAAAGAAAGGACGTGCTGGTGATTGAGGGGGGAGTGATGGATGTGCCTGGGACGGTGGACTTTGGCTTCAACTTCGGCCTCCCCCCTGGCAAAGCCTATGCCTGCATGGCCGAGACGATGATCCTGGCGCTTGAGGAGCGCTTTGAAAACTACTCTCTGGGCAAGGAAATAGAAACCGAGCGGGTGCGCGAGATTGCCCAACTGGCACGTGTGCATGGCTTCAAGCCAACCGTGCTTAATGAACTGAGGGAGCTGTCAAGTGGCTCATTTCTAAGGAGGGAAAATGGCGGAAGGTAGACTGATGATCGTGGAAGACGATACCGACATCTCCAATATGCTGCGCATCTATTTCCAGTCGCAGAACTACGATGTCATCGTGGCGCAGCGGGGCGAGGATGCGCTGGAGATGTGCCGGCAGCAATTGCCCAACATTATTGTGCTGGACATTATGTTGCCGGATATGGACGGCTATGATGTGTGTCGCAGGTTGCGGGGAAATCTCCGCACCAGCCATATCCCGATTATCTTCCTCACTCAAAAAGATGAACGCTCCGATAAAATCCATGGCCTGGAGCTGGGCGCCGATGACTACATCACCAAGCCGTTCGACCTGGAAGAGCTGAAATTGCGGGTCAAGAACGCCATGACCCGCGCCCAATACGAGAGCCTCACCAATGCCACCACGGGCTTACCCAGCGGCCGCCTGATCGAAGACCAGTTGCGCCAACTGATCCGGCGGGATAACTGGGGCATTATCTATGTGGGCATTCAGGGCTTCAGCGACTTCAAGGACGAGTACGGCTTTGTCGCCGGCGAGGAAGTCCTGCGCTTCACCGGGATGGTACTGGGCAAGGCCGTGGATGTGGAGGGAGGCCCCAACGATTTCATAGGTCACATCGGAGGCGACGATTTCATTATCATCGCCGAGAAAGACCGGGTGGGTGCGATCGTTGAGGAGGCCAGGAAGCGTTTTGATGCCGAGATCGGCACTCACTACGACTGGCAGGCTCGTCAGAGGGGCGTCAATATGATGAGCCTGATCATGGGTATAGTGACCGCGGACGATGGGCCGTTTTACGACATCAGAGAGATCACCGAGGCTGCTTCGAGCGCGCGCCGTATGGCACTGGCAGGCACGCAGGCCAGTTAGGGTCAGGCCGGCATCGGGGCGGGATCGGGTGTGTGTTAGATGGAAAAAGCGGCAGATAGTCTGAGAGCATCCTTCAGCGCGGAGTGGCATAGCGACGCAGCCATGCCCACTTTTGAACTGGGCGCCGACCTGAAGGCATCGCTCAAGACAACGCTCGAAACTATTCTGAACACCACCCGCCAGCTCGTGTACTACGATGTGGCCGAGATCACCCTGTGGGATGATGAGCAGCAATGTTGCATCACCCAGGGTTGGGGTGGAGACCGCACCTACGTCACGGAAGCGGGCGGCGTTTATCATGTTGATGAGGGCTACACCGGCTGGATCATCCGCCACCAGCGCTTCCTGCTGGTGCGCGATGTGGAGGCCAGGCGGGATGTACGCCCCAAGTTAGACCTGCCCACCTACCCCTTCCAGTCCTACGTTGGCATTCCCCTTAAAAGTCAGGGCCGCTTCATCGGCACGCTGGAACTGGCCTGTTATCACAAAGACGCATGGTCAGAACGCGATCTTGAAATACTCCAGGCTATCGCCAACCAGGCCGTAGTGGCCATCGAGAATGCTTACCTCTATGCTCAGACCCGGCGCCACGCGGAACAGCAGGCCGGACTGGCCCGTATCGCCGCACTGGCCGCTTCCACACTCGACCTGGATGAGTTGCTCAAGCAGGTGATAGGAGAGACCCTCAAGCTGGTGGAGGCGGAAAAAGGCGCCCTCCTCCTCTACAATGAGCCACACGGCGACCTGACGACCGCTTATCTGACGTCCTCCAGTGCTCCAGCATTGCGCCTGAGGCCTGAGCACTCCCCTCTGGCCCAGAGCGGCAGTTACCTCTGCAACCACCCTGCTCAGGACCCGCGCATTACTGGCACCTACCGCGACTACTTCCGGACGCTGGGATTCCACAACTTTGCCGGCGTCGTATTGCGCTTGAAAGACTCGTTCCTGGGCGAGCTGTACCTGGGGGACCGCAAGGGCGGGTTCAGTACCAGCGATCTCCAGCTCCTGCAAACGGTAGCCGGTTACATCGCTACTGCTATCGAGAACGCTCGCCTCTACGATGAGATGCGCCATCGGGTGTCCGAGCTCAGCTCGCTGATGGCCGTTTCGGCCACCGTCAGCGCCTCGCTGGACCTGGAGCAGGTGCTGCGGGCCATCACCTCGGCAATGGTAGAGGTAATAGGTTGCCAGCGCTCGGCGATCTTCGTGCTGGACGAGACGGAGCAGGTGTTACGCCTGGCTATGACGCAGGGCCTGAGCGAGGAGTATGCAGCCCGCTCGCAGACGCTGACACTGGAGCCGGGTGGCCGCGCTCATGCGGTGGTCACAGGCCGGCCTTTAATTGTAGACGACGTGCAGGCCGATGACGGGCTACTGGCCTATGCCCCGATGTCCATCCAGGAAGGCTTCCGTGCCTTCGCCGATCTCCCTCTCAAACGGGCCGACCGCATCATCGGTATGCTTTCCGCCATGTTTGTCGAGCCGCATCATTTCTCCGCCAGAGAAGTAGAATTGTTGACCGCCTTTGCCGACCAGGCGGCCATTGCTATAGAGAACGCCCGTCTCTACGCCCAGGCCGACGAAGAGTTGAGACGCCGGGAAGAAACGCTGCGCAGGCGCAATCGCGAGCTGGCTACCCTCTACGAAGCCGCCAATACCATCAACTCCAGCCTCTCGCTGGATGATGTACTTAACAGCGTGGCCTATCAGATGATACGGCTGCTGAACTCGCAGGGATGCGCGATCTCACTGTGGGATCGCCAGCGTGACGTGCTTGAATCCCTGGTGGCATACGGCGTGGCACGGCCCAGGTCCCCGCGCCCGGTCCGCCGCCCGGATGAGTCCGCGCGCTCCGTGCTAGAGACACGCCGTCCGCTCGTCATGCACAGGGATGGACGGGCTGTATTGTTGCTCCCTCTGGTGACCAGAAACCAGGTGATCGGGGTAGTGGAGCTGATTGATAGCGGAGAGACCCATACGTACACCCCCGAGGAGACCCGCCTGGCCGAAAGCCTGGCCGCTCAGGCGGCTGTTGCGATCGAAAACGCGCGCCTGTACGAGCAGGCTCAGCAGGAGATAGCCGAGCGTGCACGGGCCGAAGAGGCGCTGCGGCGGCTCCATAACGTCAGCCGTGAGATAAACGCCACGCTGCACCTGGAACGCATCCTCCACCTTGTACTTGAAGAGGCCACTCACCTGAGCCAGGCCCCTTACGGAGCGATCCTCCTCAGAGATGCGCCACAGGATGCTTTCCATCTGGAGGTCAGCACGGGATATACGGAAGAAGAGCAGGAGTATCTGGAAACCCTCCTCCGGCAACCGGAAAGCCATCCTGTGCTGAGCATGATCCTGAATGCTCCTTCCTCATTGCTCATCGCGGACACTTCCGTGGAGACAGACAAGCCCGGGTTCAGGCCGGAGACCCTTTCCCTCCTCATCGTCCCCATCTTTTATCAGGGTGCGCTGGCCGGTCTGATCGTACTGGAGAGCCCTGAGAAAGGAGCTTTCAACCTGGGCACACTTGAGTTCGTGGAAGGACTGGCCGCGCAGGCAGCCACGGCGATCGGCAATGCCCAGCGCTACCAGGAACAGTTGCAGCGCGGGGAGCTGTTGCGTCGCCGGGCGGAGAGGCTGGCCGCCGTGCTGGAGGTCAGCCGGGCCCTGCGTTCCGACCGCCCTCTGGAGAAGATACTCGAAGAGATCGCCTACGCAATCCAGGAGAGCGTTGGGTTCAATCTGGTGCTGATCGGCATCCTGGAGGGCGACCCTCCCTATCGCAGGCGTGTAGCGGCAGCCGGCGTGCCGCTTGCCGAGTTCGAGCAGATGAAGCAGATCCGTGAGCCCTGGTCGGCGCTGGCCGACGTGATGACCTCCGAATTCCGCATCAGCCAGAGTTACTACATCCCGGCGGAGCACCAGGCCCGCTGGCGGGGACGCATCAGCGTGTATGAGGCGGTAGATGGAGATGTCCGCCGTGAGCCTGGCCGCTGGCATCCGCACGACCTCTTGCTCGTCCCGCTGATCGGGCCGGGCGGAGACATCCAGGGATTGCTCTCGGTAGATCAGCCGGTGAATGGCCGTATCCCCGATCTGGAGACCATCGAGGCGCTGGAAATATTCGCCTCCCAGGCGGCCTTGGCCATTGAGAACGCCCGCCTGATGGAGACCTTGGAACGTCGCGCAGAGACACTGGCTATGTTCAACGAGGTCTCTCGCTCGACCACGACCCACCTCGAGACCGCCAATCTCGACGATGTGCTCAGCTCAGTGGTCAGGATGATCCTGCGGCCGCTCAAAGGCGACCTGAGCATGATTTTCCTGCTGGACACCGGGAGCGGGGAGTACTCGCTGAAGGCCGTCCAGGGGATTGCCCCTGGCGAGCCGCCGCCCGGATTGAGAAAACTGATCAGCGCAGTGGCCGAGAGCCGGATGCCGTTGACGACCGAGCTGGATACAGAAGAGATCAACCCGGTAGCGTTGGCGCCCCTCACGGTAAGCAACCAGGTGGTAGGTGTGCTGTGTGTGGGGCGCAGAGCGCATCAGCCCTTCTCCCCCGCCGAGGTCGGTACCCTCTCTGCCCTGGCCGATCAAGTAGCTGTGGCGGTGGCAAATATCAGGCTCTTTGACGAAGTGCGGCGCTTCTCCCAGGAGCTGGAGCAGCGGGTAGAGGAGCGCACTAGGGAGCTTGCCCAGGCATTGCGGGAGCTGCAGGAGGAGCGGGATCGCGCCGAGATGCTCTACCGCATCGCCTCCCAGTTGTCCGCCAGCCTTGACCTGGACCACGTGCTGACCCAGGCCCTTAAATTGGTCGCTGCGGCCGTGGAGGCGGAGCGGGCTACTGTACTGATGCTGCCCCACGACTCCGACCGCTTTATTTACCGCGCCTCCTATGGGAACGACACGCGGCTACCGCCGGGAGGCCGGCCGACCAGCTTCTCGCGCGACGAAGGGGTGGCCGGCTGGGTGGTCAAGCACCGCCAGGCCGTCATCATCCCCGATATGCGCCAGGACCAGCGCTGGGTAAGTTCCTGGGAGGGAGAGCGGAAATACCGCTCAGTGCTGGCCGTGCCGCTCACCCTCGGCGACCAGGTGCTGGGAGTGTTTTTCCTGTTCCACTCACAGCCAGGCCACTTCGACGAGAAGCACATGATGCTGGTGGAGACGGTCGCTATGCAGATGGCCAACGCCATCAACAACGCCGAACTCTACCGCCTGATCTTCGATCAGGCCGAGCAACTGGGCAATATGCTCAAGGCCCAGAAAGTGGAGGCGGCCAAGAGCCAGGCCATCCTGGAGGCCGTCGCCGATGGCGTGATCGTCGTGGATGCCAGCGGCAAAACCGTGCTCTTCAATGCGGCAGCGGAGCGTATCCTGGAGCTACCACGGGAAAAGGCGCTTGGCCGCCTGAGCAGCGACATGCTGGGCCTCTACGGCAGCCAGGCCAGCGAGTGGATGGAGGCGGTCAACCGGTGGGCCTCCCAGCCGGGCGCCTACGACGCTGAGGAGAACCTGGCGGCCCGGGCGGAGATCGGGGGACGTATCGTCAGCGTCCACCTGGCGCCGGTACTGATGGGCGACGAATTCCTGGGCACCGTCTCGGTCTTCCGCGATGTCACCGCCGAGGTGGAGGCGGAGCGGGCCAAGACCGAGTTCGTCTCTATGGTGTCCCACGAGCTGCGCACTCCGATGACCTCGATCAAGGGGTATGTAAAGCTGCTCCTGATGGAGATGGCGGGCAAGCTGACGGAGGAGCAGCGCCATTTCCTCTCGATCATTAACACCAATGTGGACCGTCTGACCAATCTGATCAACGACCTGCTCGACATCTCTCGCATCGAGAGCGGGCGCCTGGCCATTTCGCCCCGCCCGATCCAGGTGCACCAGGTGATAGAACAGGTGATGGCAGAAATGCACGCCCGCGCCACCAGCCGAGGGTTGAAGCTCTACTCGGAGTTGCCTCCCGTACTTCCCAAAGTGATCGCGGACCCCGACCGGGTCGCTCAAATCCTGACCAATCTGGTGGCCAATGCCTGTAACTACACGCCCAGCGGTGGCGAAGTATGCGTCCTGGCCCATGTCAACGGTGGGGAAGTGCACATTGCGGTGCGCGACACCGGTATCGGCATTGCGCCGGAGAACCTGGATAAAATCTTTGAGCGTTTCTTCCGCGCCGACGACGAGCTGGTCCGGGAGGTACCCGGTACAGGATTGGGTCTGGCCATCGTCCGCTCGCTGGTGGAAATGCAGGGAGGACGCATCTGGGTGGAGAGCCAGCTTGGCGCAGGGAGCACGTTCACGTTCACACTTCCCATTGCTAACGACTCGCCTGTCCAGCAACCCTCGTGCGCACAGGCTTAACCGGGGCGGGAAGGGGGATGAAGCGATGCCAAATACGCCACCGAAAATACTCGTCGCTGAGGATGAAAAGGACATCAGAGAACTGATTGGATTCACACTCCGTTTCGCCGGTTTTGACGTCTTTCTGACCAAAAACGGTGAAGAGGCCGTCGAACAGGCGCCGCAGTTGAAGCCAGACCTCATTATGCTGGACGTGCGTATGCCCAAGATGACCGGCTACGAGGCCTGCCGGGCCTTGAAGAGTAACCCGGCGACCAGCACCATACCTATCGTCATCCTATCTGCCAAGGGGCAGGACGGTGAAATCCAGGAAGGGATCGAGTCCGGGGCAGATCACTACATCGTAAAGCCTTTCGCACCGGACGAGCTTACTAACCGGGTTAAGGAGATTCTGCGCAGCGTGGGCGCTCTGGAGTGATGTAAACCGCAGCAGGTCGAGCATGAGCGCGATTGTTGTAAACGAGGGCTTGATACATTATGAAGCGCTGGGGCGGGGACGTCCGGTGATCTTTCTGCACGGGTGGCTCGGCTCGTGGCGCTACTGGATCCCGACAATGGAAGAGTTGTCGGCCAAACAGCGCACCTATGCCCTCGACCTGTGGGGCTTTGGCGATTCGGATAAACCGGGCAAGAACTACAGCGTAGACGCCTACGTCAAACTGCTCAGAGATTTCATGGATAAACTGGGGGTTGTCCACCCCACGCTGGTCGGCCATGGCCTGGGAGGCGTGGTGGCGCTCAAATTCGCCGCTGAGAACCCTGGCTGGGTGGACCAGGTGATGGCGGTGAGCGCACCGCTGGCAGGGGAAGCGATTAACCGTCCACTGGCTACCTTCTCCGGCAACGGAGACTCTCTGATTAAGCTGATGCCCAAGCGGGCAAGATTCCCGGAAATCGAACTGGAGTTGCTGAAGACCGATGTCCTGGCCGTCGCCGAGAGCATTCAGTCAGTGATGTTAAGCGATCTGCGTCCTATCCTGCCCCCCCTGACCATTCCCGTACTCCTCGTGTACGGAACCAATGATCCCTTCATCAAACCGCCGGACCCCAAGTGGCTCCGCTTCTGTGATGAGAATGTGCGTGCCATCTCCCTCGAAGGCGCACAGCACTTCCCCATGCTCGAGGAACAGAACAAGTTTAATCGCCTGCTTAAGGAATTTCTGGATGCGGGCGGAGACTTGAGCGCGATCGAGCTCAAGGATGAATGGCAACGCCGGCTACGCTGATGCAGGATTAAGGGGAAACCGCAAAGAACGCAAAGGACGCAAAGAACATTTTGAGGACCTTTGCGCTCTTGGCGCCCTTCGCGGTTCGATTTTAAAACCGCAAAGAACGCAAAGGACGCAAAGAAACTCTAAGCACCTTTGCGCTCCTGGCGCCCTTCGCGGTTTCTCATACGTTCATCCACAATTATCGCTCAATGGTATAATATAGGCAATCTTGCCGGAGACAGGCAGGCACCTAATGAACAGACGCCACTTATCTGCCGACTTATGGGCACTGGTCCTGCTTGCGGGAACGGTCATCGCTTGTTTCTGGAGGATCGCGCTGGCCGGCCGGGTGCTGGCGGGCGGCGACATCCTGACCTATTTTTACCCCTATTGGGCCGAGGCGACCCAGGCACTGCGTGCGGGACGTCTGCCACTCTGGAACCCTTACCTGTTTCTGGGAGCGCCTTTCCTGGCTAACAGCCAGGTTGGCTTCTTCTATCCCCTCAACTGGCCGCTGTGGCTGCTCTGGCCGCCACACCGTTCCGTCCACCTGAGCATCGTGTTGCACCTGATGCTGGCAGCGTTCAACGGTTACGCCTGGGGACGTTGCTCGTTGCACATGGGGCGTTGGGGCGCGTGGACGCTGGGAATGGCCTTCGCTCTGGGAGGATACCTTGGAGCGCAGGTGGAGCACCTCAACCAGTTGCAGGGGCTGGCCTGGCTGCCTCTGGCACTCCTCATCTGGGATAGGGGGTGGCGCGCTACAGGTGGCCTGGCACTCCTGTTCGGGCTGGTGCTGCTCGCCGGCCATATGCAGACCGCTTTCATTCTGTTTGTGGGGGTCGGTCTCTACGGCCTGAGCACGGTAGTCAGCGACGAGGACAGAGGCCACAGGTGGAGCGTTCTGGGACGCCGGGCAGGCCATGCCCTGGCGAGGCTGGCGGTCGCGGGAGTGGTAGGGGGAGCGCTGGCGGCGGTGCAACTGGTGCCATCATGGGAATTGTCACGCCTCTCCATACGCGCCGGTGGGCTTCCCTTCAACGAGCGGCTCTCTTTTTCCCTATCGCCGCTGTACCTGGGCCGCGCTCTGTTGCCAGGTTTCGATGAACCTGTGCCGCCCCAGCATATCGAGCACGTCGCCTATATCGGCGTCGTTGGGATGATGCTTGCGTTGCTAGGCCTGGACAGCCTGGTCGTGGAACGGCTGCCCCGGCGCTGGCGCGGGGTCCTGGCTATGCTCCTCACCGGTCTCTTCCTCTCGCCCGGCCTCTACAATCCCGTTTACGTGCTGCTGGCCACCTTCGTGCCCGGCTTTACCGACTTCCGCGTGCCGGCGCGCTGGCTTGCGCTTTACGCGCTCGGCATAGCCGCGCTGGCAGGATACGGGATCGAAGCCCTGCGTGCACGCCGACCCATCGCCCGACGCTCAGCGCTCCTTTGCATAACGGTGCCCCTGCTGCTGGCCATGTGGGCGGTGGCTGGCACGCGCCTGGGCAGTGCATGGCAGGTCGGTCGGTTGACCGGTATATCCTGGGCCATCGGTATCGCGGCAGCCGCTGCCCTGTTGCTGGCGGACCGCCACACGCCTGGCGTGGCGGTCTACGGCCTGGTCACGCTCCTTGGCGTGGAACTGTTTATGGCTGCTGCTGCGCTGCCCCACACCCGTGCTACAGCTCCTCAGGCATTCACAGAGCTACGCCCTGCGATCGCCCACCTCCTTGCTGCCGGAAACAGGGAGACGCCCGCCCCCCGCTTCCTCAGCATCTCAGACCTCACTTTCGACCCCGGGGACCTACCCGAAATCCGGCTCCTCTACGGGCCACAGCTCTCTCCTCCCGCGCTCTACGATTACATTATCGCTGCCAAGCAAAAAGAGGTCCTCAGTCCCAACCTGCCGCTAGCTTTCGGTATCCCCGCAGTAGACGGTTACGACGGCGGGCTATTGCCGCTGGCCCGCTACGTCATGTTCCAGCGCGTATTGCTGGGCGGTGATGAGGGTTCTATTGATGGCCGCCTGCGCGAGCAGCTCGCTGCGGTCCCTGAGGTGCGCTGGCTGAAGCTATGCCACGTGCGCTACCTCATCACGGACAAACTCCGCGATGCCTGGCTGGACGGGGTATTCTACGACCTGCAGTTCAGGGCCACGCTGGAGCACGGGGAGGCTTCCTCAGTCGCCCATATCCCTCCCTTCAAGGCCACAGCACTGGGGCTGGTCTCCTACCTGGAGGGCGGAGCGTCGCTGGCCCAGGGCACTCCTGTGGGGATGGTGGAGATCGGTTGGGAAGGCGGCCTCACCCACACCTTTGAGCTGCGGGCTGGTGAGCATACCGCCGAAGGGCTGTATGGCCCGCACGTGGCCCATAGCCAGGCTCAGGTCGGGGGGCATTTCTGGTCAGGGGAGCCCCGGGGGAATGACTACGTGACCCGGCTGCGCTGGCCGAGCCCCGCCGTGCCGCGTTCGATCACAGTGCGGGCGACATTGCCGGAGGGCAGGCTGGTGATACGCGGCATCAGTCTGGTGGATGAGCGTACCGGCAGCTTCCAGAGCCTGGTGCTCTCCGAGCAGGGCCGCTGGCGGCTGGTACACTCCGGCGACGTCAAAGTCTACGAGAATCTGGAGGTATTGCCCCGCGCTTTCCTGGTACACCGGGCGCGGATCAGCGGGGAGAGCGATGAAAGCACCCTGCAGCAGCTCAGCGCGGAAGCGTTCGACCCGGCGAGGGAAGTCCTGCTGACAGACGGAGAGGCGCTTGACCTGCCCCCACCCCAGGAGATGGAATCCGTGACGGTGAGGCGCTATACGCCGGAGCAGATAGCGCTCGAGGTCCGCGCCGCCCGGCCGGGTTACCTGGTGCTCAGCGATGCCTGGTATCCAGGCTGGGAAGCGCGCATTGACGGCCAGCGCGTGCCCATCAGGCGGGCCAACCTGCTTTTCCGGGCCATTGCTGTGGACGCAGGCGTGCACACCGTCGAGTTTACCTTCAGGCCGAGGAGTGTGTTAATCGGCCTGGTCATCAGCCTGGCGGGCAGCGCGGCGCTGCTGGCCGCGGCGCTGGCAGCGTACCGGAAAGGCGCTGCAGCGCAGCCGCAACGCCCCCCGGGCGCCGGGCCCTCGGCGCAGCCGGGGGCGATAGAGGCCCCGTGAGGCGCAAAGCGTGCTATGTGAGGCGCAGGGCGTGGCGTGCGTTGCGGAGCGGCTCCAGCAGTGCCTCATCTGGCTCCTGGCCCAGAGCTTCGCATGTCCTCAGATAGTTGCCGATCATCTTGCTCATCCTATCGGCAAAGGCGGCAGGATGGCGCAGAAAGAAAGGGGTCAGGGTACGCACTGCCTCCTCAAAGGCTGCCCGCGCCGCCTCCCGCTTGCCCACGTCGGAAAGCCTCAGCCCCAGGCTGTTGAGGCTCCTCGCCAGGTCGGGGAGGAAGGCCTGGGGGTTGGTACGGGCCAGCTCCCGGTAATACCCCACCGCCTCCTGCGTGGCCCGCAGCGCCTCCCCCCGCTCGCCCACGTCGGAAAGCCAATTGCCCAGGTTGGTGAGGCTTGCGGCCAGGTCGGGGAGGAAGGCCTGGGGGTTGGCCTCGGCTAGTCTCCGGCGAATCTCCACCGCCTCCTGCGTGGCCCGCAGCGCCTCCTCCCGCTCGCCCACGTCGGAAAGCATCGCGCCCAGGTTGTTGAGGCTCCTCGCCAGGTCGGGGAGGAAGGCCTGGGGGTTGGCCTCGGCTAGTCTCCGGCGCATCTCCACCGCCTCCTGCGTGGCCCGCAGCGCCTCCTCCCGCTTGCCCACGTCGGAAAGCCGATTGCCCAGGTTGGTGAGGCTCCTCGCCAGGTCGGGGAGGAAGGCCTGGGGGTTGGCGCGGGCCAGCTCCCGGCGAATCTCCACCGCCTCCTGCGTCTGTCTCTTATACTCATCT
>JAOAAG010000082.1 GCA_026418995.1 Anaerolineae bacterium | reverse complement strand
CTTTATGTGACCCTTCTGCCGCCGGCATATGGCGCAGTTGCGCCAGGACTACCCCGAGTTCGTGAAGCGGAACGCTGAGATCATCGTTATCGGACCGGAAGGGCCAGAGGCTTTCGCCCGGTACTGGGAAAAGGAGCGCTTGCCTTTCATAGGGCTTCCGGATCCTGAACACATTGTGCTCAAACGGTACGGGCAGGAAGTCAACCTGTTCAAGCTGGGGCGGATGCCTGCCCAGGCCATCGTGGACCGAGACGGCATCGTGCGCTGGATCCACTACGGACATGCTATGAGTGATATCCCGCCCAATGAGGAGTTGCTGGCTCTGCTGGATTCGAGTGGATGATCCGGAGTGTGGAGGAATGGGGGGCACCAGCCCCTCCGGAGTCTGCGGAGGGTTTCTCTGTACATTGCCCGGCGTTTTGAAGGATGATATAATCGCTTCGTGAAATGTAAAAAAATCCCACTATAGAGGGGTGATTATGAACGTCACGCAAACGATGGATCTCTCACAGGCCCTGCAAACACTCAGGTGGATGGATGAAGAGCGGCGTAAGGATAAGGCGCTCATCGCCGCGCTGCAGGAACGTCTCCAGCTCCAGGAGCAGCAACTGGCACAACAGGCCGCCCAGATACAGGAGTTACGGGTGGCCCTGTCGGGCGTTCAGGGCGTGCTCTCCAGAGTAACCGATTTCGAGCAAATGGTCGCCAATTTCAAGACCGAGCTGCTCCTGCAGATGGATCAGCGGGATGAGGCCAGGCGCAAGGAAACGACGGAGTCCGAACGGGTACGGCGTATGGAGTACGAGAGCCTGGTCACCAATATGCACCGGCTGGAAAAGGAGCTGCGCGTGCTGCCGCGCTATGACGAGGAGCTGAAAGCCCTGCGGGCCGAAAATCAGCGCCTCAACGAAGCGTTGCAGCTTCTCTCCACCGACGTGGCCGATCTGGGCAAACGTGCAGAAGAACAACTTCGCCTCTCCACTTACCTGGAGGAACAACGCCGCGCCGATAACCGTCGCCTCACCGAGCTGGAAAACGATTATGCTGAGCTACACAGGTGGGTGGGCACGATTGATAAACGCTTTCTTCCTCTGGAGGACGCAATACAGAAGCAGCGGGCGCGTATTGATGCGGCCATCGAGGCAACGAAGAAGTACGAGCAGCCCATTGAAGAGCTCCGCATCTCCGATTTTCAGCGCGAACAGAAGATGAAACAGTATCTGGACCAGGCGGAACAGGTCGCGCGGGAGATGGAACGGCTGCGCACCCAGACCCAGGGCTTCATCGAGCAGCAACAGGAGGTCAAGCGTGCTCTCAGTGCCCTGGAGAAATTCAAGGTGCGCATCGAGCGACGCCAGGACGACATGGCCGAGAAGCAGCGTCTGAACGAGGAGCAGATGCAGCGCCGCTGGGAGGAGTGGCAGGCAGCCCAGGCCAAGGAGCAGAAGAAGCGGGACGTCCTCAGCGAGGAGAAGTGGCGCCAGCAAGAACAGTTCAACAGCGAGCTTACCAAACGGCTGGACAAACTGGTATCCCGCTCGAAAATGCACATAGCTCAACTCGATGCGCTGTGGGAAAGGCAGCGGGCCAATCTCGCCTTCGCTCTCAAGCATGCTCAAGAAATGCAGGAGAATACGCTTCCTATTATAGAGCAACAACTGGCCACGCTCCGCAGCATGCTGGAGGAGTAGCCCGATGTACGTTGTCGGCACGGCCGGCCATGTAGATCACGGCAAGTCCACCCTGGTCCACGCCCTCACCGGGATTAACCCTGACCGGCTGCGCGAGGAGCAGGAGCGGGAAATGACAATAGACCTGGGATTTGCCTGGCTCACACTCCCCGACGGTATGGAGATTGGCATCGTGGATGTGCCCGGCCATCGCGATTTCATCGAGAACATGCTCGCGGGTGTGGGGGGCATTGACGCCGCGCTCCTGGTCGTCGCTGCCGATGAGGGCGTGATGCCCCAGACTGTCGAGCACCTGGCGATCCTCGACCTGCTGGGAGTGAAGGCCGGCGTGGTGGCCCTGACTAAAGCGGACCTTGCCGAAAGCGAGGAATGGCTGGAACTGGTTGCGGCCGACGTATCGGACGTGCTGGGGAACACCGTTCTGAAAGGTGCGCCTGTTGTGCCTGTGTCCGCCCACACCGGCGTGGGCCTTAATGCGCTGGTGCACGCGCTCCAGGAGACGCTCAAACACGTGCCTTCCCGGCCGGATCAGGGCTTTCCGCGCCTGCCAGTGGACCGGGTCTTCACTATCAGTGGCTTTGGCACGATCGTGACCGGCACGCTGACCGGCGGCTGCTTCGAGGTCGGCCAGGAGGTCGAGATTATGCCTCAGGGCCTGCGTGCTCGCGTGCGAGGGCTGCAGGTGCACAAGCGCAAAGTGGAACGGGCGCTGCCCGGAAGCCGGGTGGCGATGAACCTGAGTGGCATCAGCAAAGCGGAGCTGCGACGGGGCGATGTGATTTCCCTGCCCGGTCGGCTCCATCCCACGCTGCTGATAGACGTGCAATTGCGCTACCTGCCCGCGATATTGCGCTCCGGCAGCGGACCGCAAGTCGCTCCACTGCGCCACAACACTCAACTCAAGTTCTTCTCCGGGACCGCCGAGACGATGGCACGTGTGCGTCTGTTGGGTCAGGAAGAGCTTGCGCCGGGAGAGACCGGGTGGGCTCAATTGCAGCTCCGCGAGGCCATTCCTCTGGTTAAGGGAGACCGGTTCATCGTGCGTATCCCCTCCCCGCCCGCCACTGTGGGGGGTGGCATCGTGGTAGACCCCCATCCTGGGCGGCGATATCGCCGCTTCCAGCCCGGGGTGATTGCGCGATTGGAGACCCTCGTGCAGGGCAGCCCGGCTGAGGTTTTGCTCCAGGCGTTGGAGCGGAGTGGCCCCGTGACGATTGGCGAGCTGATCGCTAACACCGGGCTGGGTGAGGCAGCTCCTGAGGCGCTGACTCAATTGCTGGCGGAGGGCAAGATGGTGGCGCTTACCGCGACACCGGTTGCTGACCGTTTGCCTCCCGCCGGACAACTGGTTGCTGCTGACTCCTGGTGGCGAGCGCTGCGAGAGCGCCTCACCGGCGAGCTTTCCGCCTATCATCAGAAATTTCCCCTCCGGGCAGGGATGAGTCGAGAGGCACTGCGCAGCGGTCTACGATTGGAGACGCGTATTTTCAACGCCGCGCTGGAGCGCGCCTCCGCTGAGGGGCTCATTGTGGAGGAAAGCGCGCTGGTGCGGCTCGCCTCACATACCGTAAGGCTCAATGCAGAACAGAGACGGCAGGCGGATGAACTGTTAGCTCGTTTTCGTCGGGAGCCTTATGTCACCCCGTCGTTCAAGGAGAGCGCCGCTGCCGTGGGGGAAGAGGTGCTTGGCGTGCTGATCGGACAGGGGGAGCTGATCAGAGTCTCCGCCGATGTCCTGTTCCTCCCGGAGACGTACCGGGAGATCGTCTCACGCATCCGTGCCCATATGGCCCGCGAAGGGAGCATCACCCTGGCTCAGGTACGCGACATGCTGAACACCAGCCGCAAGTATGCGCAGGCTATTCTGGAGCACCTGGACGAAATCGGGGTTACCAGAAGAGTGGGCGACGAGAGGATATTGCTCCAGCGGTAAGTGGCCCACGATTCCTGTCACCCTCCCGCAGGTGGGCTGAACCTGCGGGAGGGGAGGCGTGATTACAGACTCAGATATACTTGCTCACCACCTGAGCCAGTGCGGCGAATTCGCCCTTCAGCGCCGGGTAGAGCGCCCGGTAGCGCGGATAATAGTCGGCGTAGATCGCTGCTGCAGGCCCGGGCTGTGTCTCCCCAGTCAGACGGATGGCCCGCTCGCAGGCAGCGGCCACGGTGGGATACACCCCCGCACCAACTCCGGCCAGCAGCGCTGCCCCGTAAGCTGCCCCTTCGGTCACGTTGACGGTGACGATCGGCGTGTTGAACACGTCAGCCAGGATCTGACGCCATAACGCGCTGCGCGCCCCACCGCCGGAAACGCGCACCTGCTCGATCGCCAGCCCCAGCGCGCGCATCAGCTCCAGCGAATCGAGCAACCCATACGCCACACCTTCGAGGACCGCGCGCGTCAGGTGCGCTTTGCTGTGGCGTAACGTCAGCCCGAAGAAAACCCCCCGTGCATTGGGATCGGGGTACGGGGTACGTTCGCCGGTGAGGTAGGGCAGGAAGATCAGCCCCTCACAGCCCGGCGCCACACCGGCCGCGGCCTCAGTAAGCACATCGTAGGCATCTCTTCCGGTTTCCGCAGCTATAGCCCGCTCCGCATCCCCGAGGGTATCGCGATACCAGCGGAAGCTTCCCGCTGCCGAAAGCATCACTCCCATCAGATGCCACTGACCTGGCACCGCATGGCAGAAGGCGTGGAGCAGTCCCTGCGGCTCCATCCGGTAAGTCTCCGAGGCAGCGAATACCACGCCAGAAGTGCCCAGCGTGGCCGAGACCACCCCCTCGGCGACGATGCCGGTCCCCACTGCCTGGGCAGCCTGGTCGCCCCCGCCTCCTACCACAGGCGTGCCCGCTAACAGGCCGGTCTCACGGGCTGCTTCCGCGCTCACCTGGGCGCTGGCTACCGGTGATTCGGTCACCTCGGGCAGCCACTCCCTGGGTATCTCCAGCGCCTGCAACATCTCGTCCGACCAGCGCCTGTTCCCGACATCAAACAGCGAAGTACCGGAGGCGTCTGATACCTCACTGAAGAACCCGCCCGTCAGCCGGTAGCGGACGTAATCTTTGGGCAGCAGTACCCTGGCGATTCGGGCGTACACTTCCGGCTCGTTTTCGCGCACCCACACGATCTTGGGGGCCGTGAACCCGGGCAACACCGGGTTACCAGTGAGCCGGAGCACAGTCTCAGCCCCGAGCTGCGCGGTGATCGCAGCACATTGAGAGGCTGTGCGCTGATCGTTCCACATAATACACGGGCGGAGTACCTCGCCCGCGGCATCTAACAGCACCAGCCCGTGCATCTGGCCCGTGAGCCCGACTCCGGCAACCTGCGGGGCAACGTCCCCTTCGCCCAGCACGCGCCGGATGCTGGCGACGGTAGCGCTCCACCAGTCAGCGGGGTTCTGTTCGGCCCAGAGCGGCCTGGGAGTGTACATAGGATACTCTGTCGTTGCGCTGGCTCTGACGACACCGTCGGCGTCAATGAGCACAGCCTTGCTTCCGGTCGTTCCAACATCAATGCCGAGCAGGTATGTCATGTTCATCCTCCCAGAATGGTTTTTTGCAGTGCAGTCCAGAGATGCTCCACCGGGCGTCGTGCGAAGCACAATTTTTAGCCTGATGGAGGATAAAGACCGGACAAGTTAACGTACTGTCTCGTAATTTAACATCTTGAACACCCGGTAACGGCTTGGCGGGAACTTAGGATAGGTTGTTCTATGGTGTTGGTGAGTCAGGCGCGAACGCTGAGGTGTTCAGACTCCATGGGTGGGCGACGGCAGGGCCGTCGCCCACCCGGCAGTGCCATCGCCCACCCGGCAATACGCCCCTGCCTGCAGCAGATTGTTCAAGGTGTGAGGTATTTTGGCACAAAGGGTGCGATTTGTCAACTAGCCGTATCACCTGCCGTGGCTAGACCGACCTGCTGCACTTACGGGAGCTATGACTTGATCGAACGGCTTCTAGAGCTACCCGGGGCGGCGCCAGGAGTGACGGGGCATGTCTTCCCAACCCTGAACCTCCCTTCGGAACTACCAACAGAGTATCTCATATGGCAGATGGCGCTAGGAGAGAGGCGCTGTAGTGCGATCTTCCACCTGGTGGTGTAATATTGGACAGCCGGTTATCACGGCGGCGAAGCATTGGGAACCGATTGGACGGTAATCGTGAGAGGCAGCAGCAGGTACGTCTCTCCGTTGTCGGCGCGTGGCACGCGCTCCAGCGTGTCCTGCCTGTAGAGACCCACCTCAATATAGGCCGGGCCACTGTAGGGCTCCCGGAAGGTCATCGGGTGCACATCGGTAACGATCTCCCCGGTCACCCAACCGCGCGAGGGGCGTGTGCCCAGCGCAGGCGGGCCATCATGTTGCCCGACCAGGTGACCATCGGCGGCCAGAATGTGGGTGAAGACGAGGTAATCGGCAGCGCTCGCTTCCTCCAGCACCTGCCAGTAGAGAGTCAGCGTGATCGGCGCAGCAGAAGTGAACGGCGGCGGGGAAAGTGCGTAACCGATGAGCCGTGCTACCTCCCCGAACGGAACATCCAGCGGGTGTGAAATGGGCGGTGGGGTAAAGTTACGTCTCAACGCCTCCACCTCCACGTGCCCCAGCGAGATCCGCTGCTCCCCCACGGAGAGAACCACTTCAGCCCGACCCGCCGGGGCAGTCGGGGGCAGCGTGATCGAGCGACGTTCGATGACTTCCTCCCCCTCCTG
Organism: Anaerolineae bacterium; assembly: GCA_026418995.1. Taxonomy (GTDB): domain Bacteria; phylum Chloroflexota; class Anaerolineae; order B4-G1; family B4-G1; genus JAOAAG01. The sequence goes on along the minus strand of JAOAAG010000082.1, from coordinate 12,183 downwards.
CCAGCGCGAGGTCGGGTAGCGCCCGCCGACGGGCGCAGACGCTACACTTCCCAGTTCTTGCCCTTCCTGAACCAGAGCCAGCCGTGGCCACAAATCGGGGAGCGGGGCACGGGTGGCCTGCCAGTGAAGGGTAACGACGAGGGATTGGCCCGGCGCCAGGACGTCACGATCGAGCCGCGCCCCCAGCAAGAGCAGACCATCCGCCAGCACGGCGGGCTGGGGCAGGGCAGGAGGGGCTGCGCTCACCCTGTAGGGGTTACCCGTGAGGCCCAACGTGCGGGTCAGATAGACCGTGCCCAGGTTGAGCCATTGCCCCTGCAGCACGCCCTGTCCGTCCTGTACCTCGATGGGATGGACGCCATCGTCCGTTTGAGTGTATAGACCGATGCTCAAGGTGTAACTGAGGGGTGGAATCCCCGTGGGCAGAGGCAGGATGTGGTAACTTGTCGTTTCGTGGCCCGCAGGCCAGCGGTCAGTGGGCCGCATGTGCTCATCCAGCAACAGTTGGTCGTGGGCAACTACGGGCCATCCACCGGCGCTATCCGTAACGTCCTGCAGGCGTATAGTGATGGTGTGTCTCTGACCGGTCGCTTCCCGGCAACGCCAGCGCAGCGCCAGTGGCAGCGCGGTGTCGGCAGGGGAGGTGGTATCCACCCAGGCGTGCGTCAGCTCCAGGGGGCCGAAGCGAGCGTCGCGCGGCTCAAACAGCGGCGCACGGATCGGACGGCTGATGCGGTACAGATGTAGGGCGATGCCCTTGAAATCCTTCCGCGCGAGTTTCGTGCCGGCCGTCTCCAGCGCGAAAAAGACGGCCTCATGCCAGTCCATCCAGACCCCCCGGTAGTCCATGATGTAGACGCGCTGAGGGGGGCGGCTCCAGCGTTCAAGCTCGCCTAATAACTGCTCCGGGTCAGGGACGGCCATTCTGACCGGGGTTATCCCCCGATAGGTGAACGTCAGCGACCAATCGTGAAATGGAATCAGAATCAGGTCCCCCTCACCGGCAGTTTCCTCCAGATAACGGGCCACTCCGCGCACGTCGTCCTTGGCGAAGTGCGGATCGAAGAAATAGGCCCGCAACCCCAGTATCGAGAGCACGATCAGGCCGCTTCCCAGCAATATAGAGATGCCAAGTGATAGTCCCCACATCGCTTTACTGAAGAGCGCAGGCACTGTTGAGAGGCGCCCGGAGCAAGGTCTCGGGATGGCCCGTGCTGGCGCGAGGATGGCCCAGGCGGCCAGCAAGGTCAGCCCAGGTGCATAGAGCGCGAGGTAGCGCGGATGGGAATAGGAGCGCACCGCCCAGAAGAGCAGCGTGGCCCCCAGAGGAAACAGCCAGTCCGCCAGCAGACGAAGGGTTATGCCTCGAGTGCAAATGAGATATAGCTGGAAGCCAACCTGAATGCTTAGCAGCAGGAAAGCCGCGGTTGCCAGGAGGCGCACCTCGGGGACTCTCAGCAGGCCAGTCAGCCCGGTCAGGAAGAAGACCCACACCTGGCGTAACAGGTAATCCAGAGGCACCTGCTCCGTAAGCCCTGCTCCCTGTTCCAGATAGGCCTGCACCTCCGCCCGGTGCGCCACCACAGCGCTCAGCCAGGGGAGACAGGCCATCCCGACCACTACCTGGACGGTCAGACAGCGGCGTATCTCTTCCCGGCGGCCGGATCGCCATAAGGTGAGCAGCATACTGCCGGTTACGCAGGCAGCGAGGAAGAGAGCCGAGTAGTGCAGATGCATGCCGATGACCTCAAACAGCCCCCACCAGAACCACAAGTTGCCCTGCTGCGGACTGGCTCCGTGGAGGAGGCGATAGGAGGTCTCCAGCAGTGCCAGGTAGACCAGCGGCAGGATGGCGTAGGTCCGGATTTCCTGGGCGTAGATCACGGAAAGCGGGGATAGGGAGGTAAGCGCCGCCGCGATCCAGGCAGGCCATTCCCCGATCCTTCGCCTGGCCACAGCATATACCAGTGGCACCTGGAGCAGGCTGAAGAGCACCGAGAAAAAGCGGGCGGGGAAGACCGCTGTGCCCACTGCCATCACCCATACCTTGAGCAGCAGAAAATAGAGCGGGGGATGGACGTTAGAGGCCCGGTTGGCGATGATCTCGCCCGGGGAAGCGGTGGCTAGGTAGAGGCTGATACTTTCGTCAATCCAGATGGACTGGGCGTCCAGCCGGTAGACGCGCAGGGCGAAGGCCAGGAGCAGAAGGGCAAGGAGCAGGAATAGACGCAGGTTCAGATGTACAGCATGGATGCCTGTTCGCGCCGTGGTAGAGGGGGAGACCATCTGCACCACCGGGGATAGCAACCGTGCTCACTTGTGCTCCGTCAGTTCCCCCCGCACCGTGGTGAGCAGGAACTCGGCTTTGAGTTCGGCCAGGGTATAACAGGGAGCCTGCAGATGTTCGGCCAGCTCACGGGCCAGTCCCTGGTCGAACGACTTGTGTTCCATATTAATCACCACCGACCGGATATGGCTGCGGGGGAATAGTTCTGCGATGCGATAGGCCTCTTCCTGTGGAGGCAGGTTCATTGTGGAGACGTTGCCCGCTCCGTCGGTCAGCAGCACCATCAGAGGCATCAGGTCCGGGTGTTGCCGCATTTCGCGGACGATGACCTCGTAGGCGACGCGCAGCCCGGCCGACAGGGGTGTCTTGCCGCCTACCGGGATGTTAGCCAGCGCCTGCCTGGCCCGTTCGACGCTATTGGTGGGAGGCAGTACCAGGCGCGCGCTATCTTTTTGGAAAACGATCAGTCCCACCCGATCGCGCTGCTGATAGGCATCCATCAGCAGCGAGAGGACGGCGCCCTTCGTGGCCTCCATGCGCTCGGCGACCGCCATAGACCAGGAGGCATCCACCACGAACAGGATCAGGTTAGCCGCGCGGCGCACGCGTACCTTGCGCTGATAGTCGTCCGGGCGGAGCACCAGAGCCGGACCGTCCTCCCCGCTGCGGCGCTCGTTCTGGTAGGGCGCGGCGGCACGCAACGTCGCGTCGAAGGCCAGGTCCGCGGGGTCGCCAGGGGAGGGACGGGCCTGAATATAGCGCCCCCGTTTCCGATCGGTGCGGGTCTGGCTGCGCCGTCCGCCGCTGGAACGGGTGAGCCGATCCAGCGGTGTGTCCAGACGACGAGGGGCGAAGGGTTCGCCGATGGGCACGTCCTCTCCATAGTCCCACCAGGTGCCCTCAGAAGGCCACTGTGGAACAGTCTGCCAGGTGGGTTCCCGATTGGCTCTGCGCTGGCTGGCTGAGCTACCCTCCGCGTTCTCCTCAGATAAGACTTTTTTTTTACGTGCTGCCTCGGCTTCTGCTTCCTCCTCGCTTTCCTCTGAGGCCTGATCCGGCGGATTCCGAAAGCGTGCCTCGGCCAGACGCTCTGCCAGGTTGTCCAGCGTCGTCTCGGTCTCCTGCAGCGGGTGGCGCTTCAGACGATGGGGCAGGGCCAGTTCAGCAGCGAGCAAGATATCCCGGTCGTTCAGCCGGGTGCGGCCTTCGTAGGCGGCATGGGCGCGGGCCGTTTTGAGCACCACCAGATCGGCGCGGTGGCCGTCAACGCCCAGTTCACTCATCATTGTGGCGATGGTCAGCAGGTCTGAACGAGAGTAGCGTACCTGGGGAAGCAACAACCGGGCGCGGGCAATCTCCTCTGAAAGCGCCTGTTCCTTGGGCTGCCATTCGGCGTAGAACGCCTCAGGCGCGGCCTCGCAGGCCAGGTTGCGTTCAATAATGGAGACACGCGCGGCCGGATCACGGATGCCCTGAATGTCCACGCATAGCGCAAAGCGGTCGAGAAGCTGGGGCCTGAGGTCGCCTTCCTCGGGATTCATCGTGCCGATGAGGATAAAGCGGGCGGGGTGACTGAAGGAGATCCCCTCCCGCTCGACGATGTTGACCCCCATCGCAGCCGCGTCGAGCAGCAGGTCTACCACGTGGTCATCCAGCAGGTTGACCTCGTCCACGTAAAGGATGCCCCGGTTAGCCGCGGCGAGCACGCCCGGCTCAAAGCGCCGTTCGCCCTTCTGGATCGCGCGCTCGATGTCCAGCGTCCCCACGACGCGGTCCTCGGTGGCACTGACAGGCAGGTCCACGAAACGGATGCGGCGGCGGGCGCGCGGGAGCGTCGCGCCGGCCTCGGCCCGTTCCCGGCACTCGGTGCACCAGGTCGAGGGCTGGTCGGGATCGCAGCCGAAGGGACAGTCGGCAACCACGTCTATCTCCGGCAACAGAGCGGCCAGCGCCCGAGCGGCGGTGGACTTGGCGGTACCCCGCTCTCCCCGAATGAGCACCCCACCAATTTGGGGATGAATGGCATTGAGGATTAGCGCGCGTTTCATGCGCTCTTGTCCGACTATAGCAGTGAACGGAAAGATCAACGGCATTGTCTTCACCTCTGCTCAAATTATACTGCAATTGGTGGGCAAGACAATAGCGCGTGCCAGGCGGGCTGACAGAGACGGGCCAGGGAGCCTGGCTTGTCCGCGCGACAGCGCGGATTTGTATTTTGCCCGTACCCGCGCTATAATCATCACGTATGATTAGCATAACCTATCTGGAATCCCTGGCCGAGCGGTTAGTGGAAGGTACGTTTGTCCGGGTGTTCGCCGGACAGTTGAGTATTCTGGAGATCGCGACGCAACTCGCCCGGGCTGTCGAGGATTGTTCCGCTTCCAGGCTGCCCGACCGTTTTGAGGTGCGCCTGCACCCGCGCAATTGCCAGATGCTGGCCACTGATGGGCGGACCCTCGAACAAGAACTGGCCCGTCAATTGTACACCCTGACTGCTCAGGCCGGCCTCGAGCTGTTGACTCTGCCTGCCATTGACGTAGTGAGCGATGAGAGGGTAGGCCTTCATGAAGTGCGTGTGGAGGCACGTCGGATGTCAGAAAAACCAGCCGAGCTGGAAAAGACGCGTGAGATAGGGGACAAGGAAAGCATTGCAGAGCCACCTCCGGGGCGGCCTTTCCTGATCCTGGATGGTCGTCGCCACGTCAACCTGGTGAAGCCGATTGTCTCGATAGGACGCGCACTCGATAATGACATCATCATTGACGACGCGCGCGTTTCGCGCCATCACGCACAATTGCGCCGCCGTTACGGGCACTACGTGCTCTACGACCTCGGCAGCGCCGGCGGCACAAAGGTCAACAACTATCCGGTCGAAGAGTGTGTCCTGTATTCTGGGGATGTGATTTCCCTCGCCGGGGTGCAGATCATCTACGGCGAGGATCCTCCCACGTCAACCTCTGTTCGGGAGGAGGAGCATACGCCGCCTTTAGGATCACAGGTTCCACCCGTAGAGTGATGGAACTGCTGCTATTGCTCCTGCGGGTACTGCTGGCTGCGCTGCTCTACTCTTTCCTGGCAGCGATTTTGATAATGTTATGGCGCGACCTGAGGCGGGAGACGGAGGACCAGATGGCCACCCGTCCTGAGGGACGGCTGGTGCCCATTCACCCTCAGGAAAGCGCAGCGGCAGCGGGGAGTCCAATCCCGCTGCAACCGGTGACATCGCTGGGGCGCGCCCCCGATAACACTGTCTGCATCCAGGATCAGTTCGCCTCTGCCCATCATGCCCTGCTGATCTGGCGGGAGAAACAATGGTGGCTGGAGGATCGGGACAGCCGCAACGGAACGCTGCTCAACGGTGAGCGCATCCACGGGCCCACAGTCGTGTGCTCTGGGGATGTGATCGAAGTGGGACGAACGAAGTTCAGACTGGAGCTGGGGTGATGAAACTGGGATTGGACGGCCAGGTAGCACTGGTAACCGCGGCCAGTAGAGGTTTAGGCAGGGCAGTAGCGCTGCGCCTGGCGCAGGAAGGTGCCCGTGTAGCCATATGCGCCCGTAATGAAGGTCCTCTGACCGCCACCTCCGCTGAGATTGCGGCCAGCACAGGGCAGGAAGTCCTGGCCATCGCAGCCGATGTGGCAGACCCGCAGGTTGCGAACATGCTGGTGGGCAAGACCCGTGAGCGGTTCGGTCGCCTCGACATTCTGGTCGTTAATGCTGGGGGGCCCCCGCCAGGCAAATTTCTCGACCTCTCGCCCGCGGAGTGGGAAGGCGCTGTCCGATTAACGCTGATGAGCGCGGTACGGCTATGCTACGCTGCTGTGCCGATGATGAAAGAACAGGGCAGCGGAGCCATCCTGGCGGTGACTTCGGTCTCCGTCAAACAGCCTCTGCCTGACCTTGTCCTTTCCAATAGCCTGCGCCTGGGGGTGATCGGTCTGGTCAAAACGCTCGCTGACGAGCTGGGCCCCTACGGTATCCGCGTCAACGCCATCTGTCCTGGCTGGACGCGCACGGAAAGGGTAGAGCAGCTCCTGCGCGATCGTGCCCTCCGCAACGGGACCACCCCGCAAGAGGAGGCGGAAAAGATCACCGCCGCCATCCCTCTCAGAAGAATGGGCACGCCAGAAGAGTTCGCCAATGCCGCTGCGTTCCTGGTCTCCCCTGCCGCTTCCTACATTACCGGCGTCAGTCTGCTCGTGGACGGCGGCATGTACCGGGGAGCGCTCTAGTGCGACTGAAGGCACATAGCACTGTTGTGGAGCGCTTCCAGGCGTGTCTTGAGTTCAGCAGTGGCGAGCCCCGGCTAGAGGGACTTGCTGATGGAAGTCCGGGTTACCGGTCCGCTGGGCTTTTTCAAAATGTCCGGCCTACCTTATGGCTGGCGCAGCATACCAGCTTACGTAATCAGGCATTGAGGAGCAACCATTATGGCCCACACCGACCTTCTGGACCTCTTGCGCGCCCACGTGGCGGAGAAGCTTCCCGCATTGGACGGCGTTGTCGGCCTGCGGCGAACGGTTGCAGGCGTGGCGCCACATCTGTTCCGTCAGGGAGACGATCTCTCTGCGCTCGTACTCTCCCCTCGCTATCCTCTGGCCTCGGTCGTCTCTTTGCTCCAGAAGCGCTATCCGCAGGCTCGCTTTGGCGTCGTCGCCCGCGCCTGCGACCTGCGGGCACTGGTGGAGATGGCCAAGCGGAATCAGGTGGATCCTGACCGTCTCTACATCCTGGGAGTGGCGTGCACAGCCGAAGAGGCCGAGGAGTGCCACTGCGACGCCCCATTCCCGGAGACGGCGGGCTGGCCTCACGCCGTGACGCTGGGAACGACAGCCCCCCCTGGGTCCCCCCATCCCATCGTCGCCGCGTACGACCGTATGAGCCTGGCGGAGCGGTGGGCCTTCTGGCGGGAACAGTTTGCCCGATGCATCAAGTGCTATGGCTGTCGTAACATTTGTCCAGAGTGTTTCTGTGAGGCCTGTGCACTGGAGGACCCGCTCTGGGTGGAGCCGGGGGTGCTGGCCCCACCCTTCCCGTCCTTTCACCTCATCCGGGCGATGCATATGGCCAGTCGCTGTGTTGGCTGCCGCCAGTGCGACTTGACCTGTCCTGCACATATCCCGCTGACCGTCCTCTACGACCTTCTGCGCCAGGACGTGGCGGAACTCCTGGGTTACACGCCCGGCGCCGACCTGTGCGCCGCCCCACCGCTCTCGCTGGCATTGGCGGAGACAACAGCGGGTGTAGAGTAAGCCGGAGGAGCATCTGGGAGTGGGTCGGAGAAGCACTGTACAGGCGAGCTGGCCTACGGAACTACCTGACCACACCCCCTGATAGAGGTGCTACCTCCGGATAGGGGCTGGCGATACTCTATCGTGGTTCGGTCCCCACTCTCACCGCTCCGTGCCGCTGCGCCCCCGCCGTAGCGGCTGCCAGTGGCTTCCATTTGCCCTTGACAAAAAGCGAGAAAGAGGGTATAATCTTTTGTTGAAAACGATATATGATATCGTTTTCACAAAACGATTACTCACGGAGCGGTCTATGCCCACGATCGGTGACGTGGCCAGACGGGCGGGTGTGTCACCGGCCACCGTCTCAAGAGTGCTCCAGGGGGCAACAAATGTGCACCCCGAGACCCGTGCGCGCGTGGAGCAGGCCATCGCCGAGCTGGGCTACGTTCCCAGCGCCGTGGCCCGTGGGCTGCGCTCCAAACGGACCCGCTCGCTGGCCCTCATTGTCCCCGATATCACCAACCCCTTCTGGCCCACCGTTGTGCGTGGGGTCGAGGATATCGCCCATGAGCACGACTATTCTGTCCTCCTGGGCAACACTGATGAGAACCCCATTAAACAGAAGCGCTATCTGGATTTCCTGCTCAGCCAGCAGGTGGACGGTGTCATCATCGCTCCCTACGATTCCGATGCTGGTAAGCTGGAGATCCTGCGTCTCCGCAATGTGCCCACGGTGATTGTTGACCGGCGCATTGAGGGGTGGGACGTGGATTCGGTCATCGGCGATTCGGTGGCCGGGGCACGAGCCTTGGTGCGGCACCTGATCGGGCTGGGGCACAGACGCATCGCGATCATCTCCGGCCCGCCTATGACCTCTACAGCCGAGGATCGGGTGGCCGGCTACTGCCTGGCACTGGCTGAGGCGGGCATACCTGTTGACCCCCGGCTGATTCGGCGCGGGGAGTACCGGGCCGCTTCTGGCGCCAGGTTGACCCATCAGTTGCTCGACGAGGGATTGCATCCCACCGCTATCTTTGCCGGCAACAACACCATTGCTCTGGGGGTGATTGAGGCACTGGTCAAACGCAGAATGCGCATCCCTCAGGATATGGCACTGGTCAGTTTCGACGATCTCCCCAATACTTCTCACATCTTTCCCTTCTTGACCGTTGTTGCCCAGCCAGCGTATGATCTGGGGGTGAACGCCGCCCAGTTGCTTCTCAGCCGCTTGAGTGGCGAAGGGAATCTGCGCCCCCGCCATGTGGTACTGCCCCCGCGCCTCATCATCCGCTATTCGTGCGGGAGCAGAATGACGACCGATGGGCAATGCCCTGTCAGTCTGCCCATCATCTGGGAGGAAAGAAGCGAAGAGCTCATTGTCAAGCCGCTCAGCGAGGAAGAGAGCAGTAACTTTTCCCCCTACCTGGCCCACATCGCTGCACCAGCCCTGCACTCGCCGACACGCCTGCCTAAGGTTAGCCGCTCCGATGTGCAGCGCCTGCTCCAGGCGCTGCAGCATCAGGAAACGGACCGTGTGCCGTTTTTCGAGCTTGAGGCGGCCGACACTTCCGTGTACGAGTATGTTCTGGAGCGAGAACTCCAGCGCGATGCGGCGGTTGCTCGAGTCAGCGGCATGCCAGTCACGCCGGAGGAACACGTTGAGTTTGCCCTGCGCCTGGGGATGGACGCGGTATCCTGTAACCTGTGCGGCAATAGCAGCCTGGAGTCCGAGGAAGCGTCACCTTCGCTGGCCGAGCAGCTCGGCTACCTGGAACGATATCTGCGCGCTGCTCAGGGCACCGGCGTTGGAATTGTGGCCTGTTTCCCTTCCTTTTTCGACGGCGCTGTAAGGGCAGCCGGGGACGAACTGCCCCTTGCCCAATTTGATGCCTGGCGCCCCCAGCTCGAGCATCTGATGGATCGGATGCTGGCTGCGCAGGAGCGGCTGGTGCGCATCGTCTGTGACCGCTTTGCCGATGAGCTGGCCCTGATCGTGATCCGCGACACGGTGGCCGATGAGAAAGGGCCGCGCCTGGGCCTGGAGAGCTTCCTGGGCCTCTTTCTCCCGCGGATGAGGCGTCTGATCGCCCCGGTTCAGGAGCATGGCAAGCGGCTATGGCTGCATAGTAAGGGAAAGGTGGACCCACTGCTGGGCCATCTGTATGAACTGGGCTTTTCCGGGGTGCATCCGGTCGAACCAGAAGTCAACGATTTGCCGTTGCTCAAGAAGCAATGGGCGGGCCGTTTGGTCCTGGCTGGTGGCATCTCCACCGCTCTGCTGGTTCATGGAACTGAGGAGGAGGTTGAGCGCACCGTGCGCGAGACCTGCCGGCTGCTATCTCCAGGCGGCGGCTACGTGCTTGGCTCCACGCGGGGCATTGCTCAAGGGGTGTCTCCGCAGAACCTGCTGGCGCTGGTGCGCGGCCTGGCGGTCTCGGGCTGAGTCGTGGTGGTTAGTGACAGGAGAAAGGAGGTGATGACTGCTCTAAGGGGTACTGGCGGAGTGAACGGGTTTCAACTGGTCGGGCGCTGTGCTGGCATACTGCCGGAGCATAGCCAACCCGGGGGCAATAAGCCCTTGTCCATCGCGTTAACCGAAACTAGTGTACATTTACTCAGGAGGAGATCGAAATGAAGCCCAAAGTCTGGCTGCTGGTAAACCTGCTGGTTATAGCCGCTATTGTCTCTGCCTGCGGCCCTGCCCCCACGCCCCAGGTGATCAGAGAGACCGTGGTGGTCACCAAGGAAGTCGAAAAACCGGTGGAAGTGGTGGTGACCAAAGAGGTCGCGGTGGAGGTAACCCCTACTCCTGGCCCCAAGCCCTTCGAGGGAATCACGGTGAACATCCTCACCTTCACCGGCCCGCAGATCGCGGAACCGTTGCAGCGGCGCGGCCCTGACTTCACCGCTCTGACCGGGGCCAAGATCAACGTTATCGTCGTCCCCTTCAATGAGCTGTATCAGAAGATACTGACCGATATGGCCACCGGAACCAACAGCTTCGATGCCTTTGTCTTCGCGCCGCAGTGGATGGTGGATTACATCACCCCTGGCTACCTGGAGGACCTTACCGACCGGGTGAAGGCCGATAAAGCCATCGAGTGGGAGGACATCGCTCCCTTCTTCCGCGACTTCAGCGCCACCTACGGTGGCCGTATCTATACCATCCCCTTAGACGGCGACTTCCATATGGGCTACTACCGCAGCGACCTACTGGAAGAGGCCGGCTTCGAGCCGCCTAGGACGTGGGAGGAGTATCTCGAGATCGCAGCCTACTTCCATGGCAAGGACCTCAATGGTGACGGCGACCCGGACTACGGTTCCTGCATCTCCAAGAAGCGCGGCGCTCAGGCCTACTGGTTTATCACCGACTTCGCGGCGAGCATGATCCAGAGCAAAGGCACCAGCCAGGGCACGTTCTTCAACACCAAGAACATGGAACCCCTGGTGATGAACGAGGCCTTTAAACGGGCGCTGGAGCTCTATAAGGAGACGACCAAGTACGGGCCGCCGGATGAGCTGAACCTGGATGTAGGCGATACGCGCAGCCTCTTCACCTCCGGCCGGTGTGCCCTCTCCATAGACTGGGGCGACATCGGCACCCTGGCCATTGACCCGGAGACCTCGGTGGTCCAGGATAAGACTGGCGCTATGATCACCCCCGGTTCGACCAGGGTGCTGGATTGGGACACCGGCAAACTGGTACCGTGTGATGCGAATACCTGCCCCTATGCCATAGACGGCGTGAACCACGCCCCGTTTGCCGCTTACGGTGGCTGGTCGGGTGGTATCAATGCCGCCGCCGATCCTAAGGTGAAGGACGCCGCCTATGCCTTCTTCTCCTACATGTGCCAGCCGGCCCAATCCAACGTGGACGTCACCATCGGGAAGACCGGCTTTAACCCCTACCGCATTTCCCAGTTCCTGAACCGTCAGTTGTGGGTGGAAGCCGGAATGAGCCCCAAGGCGGCTGCTGAGTACCTGGGCGCTATTGAGGCCAGCCTGAACAGCCCCAACATGGTGCTCGACCTGCGCATCCCGCAGAATCAGCGCTATCAGGGGGTTGTGCTCGACACAGCCGTCAGCCAGTACCTGGCCGGCGAGATCACGGTGGAAGAGTGTATGCAGCAGATCTATGACGGCTGGGAAGAGATCACCGAGGAATTGGGCCGCGAAGCACAACTCGAGGCCTATCTGAACACCCTGGGCGTCAAGAAGTAGGCAGGGTAATAGGTAACCTCAAGGTCCGGCTGCGGCCGGGCCTTGAGGTTCTTTTGGAGCTGTTGTACAATTGGACTGTGAGGTAAACCGATGTCAGTAGAACAAACCTCGGTGGACACACCTCGCTCTGCCGTCCCGACCGTTCCGTTGTGGAGCAGCCGCTGGCAGGCACTCCTTGCCCGGCTAGATCGCCTGGCTGGCAGCGTCTTTATCTGGCCGACGGTTCTGGTGGTCCTGTTCCTCTCGATTTTCCCCCTGGTCATTTCCCTTTATCTTTCGTTGTCTCGCTTCAAGTTCGTCAAAGGCGGCTTTGAGATCAGATTTGCCGGCCTGGCTAACTACCGCAAGCTGCTGTTCGGGAGTGAACAGGCACACTTTTTGGGAGTAATGGCCGCCCCCTCACCGCTTGGCTGGTGCATATTCTGTCTCTTATACACATCT
>JAOAAG010000023.1 GCA_026418995.1 Anaerolineae bacterium | reverse complement strand
AGATGTGTATAAGAGACAGGAGCGGGCAGACGCGCAATTACATCGGGCGGCTGAACGCCGACGGCACGCTCGACGCCGCCTTCAACCCCGGGGCGGGCGAGAGGGTACACACCCTGGCGCTGCAAGCGGACGGCAAAATCCTGGTGGGAGGATGGTTCGACACGCTGGGCGGGCAACCGCGCAACAACATCGGGCGGCTGAACGCGAGCGGCACGCTCGACGCCGCGTTCAACCCCGGGGCAAATAGTTGGGTCGGCACGCTGGCCGTGCAGACCGACGGCAAGATCGTGGTCGGCGGAGGCTTTACCACGCTGGGCGGACAGACGCGCTATTACATCGGGCGGCTCACGAACGATACGACCGCCGTGCAGAACCTCACCCTCGCCGGCGACGGCGCCTCCGTCACCTGGACGCGCGGCGGCGCCAGCCCCGAAGTGAACATCGTGTACTTCGAGCGGTCTAGCGACGGCGTCAACTACACCGGACTGGGATGGGGATGGCGCATCGCCGGCGGCTGGCGGTTAAGCGGCCTGTCGCTGCCGCTGGGGCAGAGGCTCTTTATCCGCGCCCGCGGCTATGTCGCGACGGACGGGGAAGACAGCTCGGGCTGGTCGGTGGTCGAATCGGTGCGCAACGTCTACCTAACCCAGGCGCCGGCGATCACCAGCGCCAGCAGCGCGGTATTCTTTGTTGGCGAGGCTGGGTCGTTCACCGTGACCGTGACGGGCATCCCGACCCCCACGATTGCCGTGAGCGGCACGTTGCCGGCTGGCGTCACGTTCACCGACAACGGCAACCGCACCGCGACGCTGGCGGGAACGCCGATAGCGGGCACGGCCGGCCTCTATCCGCTCACCTTCACGGCGAGCAATGGCACCTCACCGAATGCCACGCAGAATTTCAGGTTGTTGGTGGCGAGGATGAGAGTTTACCTGCCGCTGGTAGTGAAATGATCGAAGGCTAGCGTCGCGCAACGTGCCGATCGCCGTAGAGCCGCCGATTGCTCGATGCCTAAGGCTTTTCAAAGGTCATATACAACATTAGGCTGGCTCAGCAAACTGGAGGCTGGGGTCCTGGAAGAGGCGCTGCAGGGGTGAGAGGGGGCACGGTCGGGTAGAGAGGCGGCGCTTGTGGAGCGTGCCCTGGAGCGCGGAGATGGAGGAGTATCTTGAGGCGTGCTTTGGTTGGCCTGGGGTACAGTGGTGTGGGTGGATTGAGCGGCGGCGGGTCGTGCTGTCTTCGGGCCAGGTGGAAGAGGAGGTACACGTGTGGGTTGGGGGCGGCTCTTTCAGGTGGGCTCTGACGGCCGAGCAGGCAGCCTGCCATCTGCGTCAGCATTGGGGGATCGAGAATGGCGTCTTCTACGTACGAGACGTGAGCATGGATGAGGATCGTCTGCACGGTCGGAAGATCGGGTACGGGCTGAGCAGCATTCGGAACGCTGCCCTGAACCTGCTACGCACTTTAGGTGCGCCGTATATCCCGGACGCCCGCCACATCCTCGCCGCCCGTGCGGCTCTGGGCCTTTCACTGCTACTGTGTTAAATCTTTGAAAAGCCCTACACACGAGACGGCCTCTTGACATTATATTCTGTATAGAGTATAATTTTAGCAGAACGCGGGGTAGAGCAGTGGCAGCTCGTCGGGCTCATAACCCGGAGGTCCCAGGTTCGAATCCTGGCCCCGCTACCTGATATCAACACACACGACCGTTGAGGAGGGGCAAGGTAAAAGCTTGCCCCTCCGTTTTTTGTGCCCCACGCTGGCCTCACCACCCTTCGGGCTCAGTTCCCTCACCGTGCTCGTTGCGGTCTTTATGCTGGCATAGGCAGCATTACGCGTGCGTGCTGCAGACTTGCCGAGCGTGCCGCCGTGTGCCGCGGCATATGGTATTATGGTCAGCCTGCGCCCAGCCTGGCATATGCACCTGGGTTCCCGGCTGCGAGTATCATACAAAACTGTTACAGAACTGTTACATAGATGGGCCAGTCCAGTAGTATAATATAGTAGGGCATCTGTGCCGAGCGCTACCAGTGAACTGAAGTGTAACTGGCCATGACGATGCCTATCGAGGGGCGGGATGAAATACCTCAGGCTATTTGTTCTCTTTGTCTTTCTTGTTCACACGTTTTATCCGTTCGTTATTCCCTTTCCGGCCTATGCCACCTCTCCTCCGGTGTCCGATAGCAGGGCGTCCGTTGGTGTACTGCCGGCCTGGTTTATGCCTCAAACAATCCGCAGTGCACCCGCTCCCGCCCAGCAGCCAATGCACACCGCGCAGTATGTGACCCTCCCTGCCTGGTTCGCCCTTGCTCCAACGTCACGGAATACGCAATACCTAGCTCCTGACACATCCCACCACACTATTCATAACGTCACCGTCATCGGCCCGTCCGCCCCCATCAACAATTGTGATGTCGTTACCTTCACCATCGTTGCGGCCAATGACAGTGTCACAACGACCAATGTGATCATCACCAGTACTATGCCGGCGGGTTTCTTGCCTCCCCAGCGTGTATTTCCCATTGGCACGGTGAGGCCCAATGAAATCATCACCCGTCATGCGGCCTTCTCTGCCACCTGCGACTCCGTCTCCGGGCAGAACACAGTCATCCTGACCCAGGACGGTTACATTCCCATTGTCCGCTATACCGATTTCGTGGTCAACCCTGGCGCCATCACAGTGCGCAAGGAGCCGGCTGTCATCCGCGCTGCGCCAGGCGAGGTGGTCACCTGGACCGTCTACGTGGAGAACACCGGCTACGGCGCCGTCTCCAACGTCCGGGTAACCGATACGCTGGGCAGCGGCCTGCAGTACGTTTCGGGAGTCACTTCTGCCTACTATCATTCCATCCCCGTGGGTGGTAAGGCCTCTTTCTCGATTGCCGCCCGCGTTGTCGGTTGCTCTGGCCTGGAGAACGTGGCCGTCGCCACCTGGGGCTGTAACGGCAAGCAGTGCCTGACTCCTCAGACAGCCAAGGGGGCGGTGGATCTGAAAATGATTAACCCTGACCTGGAGTTCACCCTCCCAGCGTTTGACGTGGCTTACTGCGTCGGCCGGGGCGTCTTCACGATTCCCATCACCAACAATGGCGATGGCACGGCCTATTCAGGTACACTGAAGGTGGACTTGTCTCCCTTCAACGTGACCGTTGCTCCGCCGGCCTCCTACTCGGGCGGCGCATTTCGCCTGCCGGATATCCCACCCGGTGGGACTTATCATCTGGTCTTCACCCTGACCCTGTCCTCTGCACTCTGCACAATGCCCCGCAGCGGCACGTTCAGTTTCAAGCTGACCTACACCGACCGTTGTGGTCATCCTTATTACGAGGCGCCCCAATCTGCTGCGTGGCGACTGATCAACGTTCCCGGTCAACTCAGCGTGGCAAAGGCGATGCCCGGCGAGGTCTACCGGGGTGAGCTGGTCAACGCCACGATCACCGTGAACGCCGACGGTATCGTAGGCAGCATTGTTGTGACTGACCGGGTGCCAGCGGGGTGGAGCGTGGTGAATGCCGATGGTGGGAATGTGTTTACCCTGGGTGGCATCACCTATATCACCTGGACTCTGAGCGGTTCCACGGTCCTCGACCTCGTCTTGGCCACACCTGACGCGCTGACCGGTTGTCAGTACTGCGGTACAGCCGCTGTCAACACTGTCACCGCTACCGCGCGCGATTGTCAGAACTGCCGCCAGGCCGCTACTGCCCAGGCCGTGACCTATGTCCAGTGTGAGGAGCCGGTAGCGACTACCGAGAAACAAGTCTCTGGCCCTGCCCAGACCTGTACCGACCCGGCCTTTGCCTATACCAATACCTACATTTTCGCCGATACCTTCATTGTGACTCCCACCTGGCAGGGGATGGTCTTTACCGACACACTTCTTTACCAGACCTATGTTACTAACTCTGCCTCGGTTCGGGTGAGCGACGGCTCCATCACCTGCTCTGCTACCTTCTCCGCGAATGTCGTGGGCGGGATGCTGGTCATCTCTAATGTTTCCCCTACGTGTGGAATTGACGTCCCCGGGGCCACGATGTGGGTTTCCTACCGGACAGCAGTGACCGAGCCTGTCTCCTGCTCTGCGTTCCAATGGTATGACTGGTCTTACCTGAACCTGGGGGTGATGGGCAATGCCGAGTGTGCTGCCGACGGTGTCATTGAGGAGGGCGTCTTCGTCCAGACGCAGGTTCCCAGTATGACGCTCTCCCTCTCTGGCCTGCCGGCGTGGGTTTCCTCCTGCGGCGTCTACCCCGTCCCCCTCACTGCACGACGCACGTCCGCCATCCCCGCCTACGACGTGGTGCTGGATATGCCCACGTCCACATTCGCGATTATCGAGGTGCTGGGCTTCTCCGGCGCTACCCCTGTCTATACGACGACAGATGCCCAGGGCTATCACTGGTATTACTCCGACGCCTTCGTCACCGCTATCACCAGTACGGTGCGATTGCGGGTGCAATTGCGCTGCGGGAGCGACAGTGCACCTTTCCAGGGCAGGCTACACTACGATAACCGCTGTGCCGACAACAACATCTATCGGGAACGCTGCTCCATCGGCGGTACTCTGGGTGCGCCGCCGATTATCGGGCCCTGGCCTATCCTGACCAAGTTTCCCGAGCTCATCTACGCCCATGGCGATGTGGTCACCTGGACTCTCATCGCCTACAACTCCGGCGCGGGCCCCGCCTACAGCGTCGTCCTCACTGATGCACTGGGTAGTGGCCTGCGCTATGTGCGCTCCACCATCACTTCCACGATGGGGTCTGTAGCCGGCGTCACTCCGATCGCTTCTTCCAATCTGGTCACCTGGGTGCTGCCACTGATCCGGCCCAAAGAGCGGGTCACTATCCGCTACGCCGCCGAGATCATCAGTTGTGATGAGCTCACCAATCGCTTTGCTTACGCTCAGGGGTGCCTGGGCCAGAGCTGTCAACCCGCCGGGCCCGTTCACTCCCGGGTGGAGCTCCCGCCCACCAT
>JAOAAG010000016.1 GCA_026418995.1 Anaerolineae bacterium | reverse complement strand
GGGTTGGGAATAAGGGTTGGAACAGACGATGCGCATATATTACCCTAAAATCCTGGAGAGGGGAACTTCTTTATCGTTTCACGGTCGGGGTAACGGAGTGACAGTTTCCCTCTCATCAGGTCATTGCCCCTTGGTTACGCGGTGCTGGACCGGGGACGGGAACGCCTTGTGGCGCAGCGCACGCAATATCCTCGAGCACCTTGGCGCCCTTTGCGGTTCGATTTTAAAACCGCAAAGAACGCAAAGGACGCAAAGAAAATTTTAAGAACCTTTGCGCCCTTCGCGGTTCGATTTTAAAACCGCAAAGAACGCAAAGAAAATTTTAAGAACCTTTGCGCCCTTTGCGGTTCAATTTTAACACCGCAAAGAACGCAAAGGACGCAAAGAAACTCAAGAACCTTTGCGCTCTTGGCGCCCTTTGCGGTTTTTAAGTGTCATTTGAGCCCCTTCCGGTGTACTGGTGTATGGAGGAAAGGAAATAATGGTTTCATTGACATTTACCTCCGCGTAGTGTACAATAACTTCCGGTGCACAACGATAAATCCCTGAGTTGTCCCCTGATTCCCTCAGGAACGAAAACGCCATACACTAAGGAGGTCAACTGTGTACAAAAAGCTCTTCATCCCAGGCCCGACTCATGTGCGGGAGGAAATCCTGCTGGCCCAGGCAGTCCCGATGATCGGCCACCGCTCTAAAGAATACTCTGATCTGCAGCTCGAGGTAACACCCAAACTCCAGCAGTTGCTCTATACTCAACAGCGGGTCTACCTCTATGCCTGCTCCTCCACCGGCATGATGGAGGGCTCTGTCCGCCAGGCCTCGACCGGCAAGCCGATCCTGAACACTGTGTGCGGAGCTTTTTCCAATCGCTGGCACCAGATCACCAAGGAGAATGGCATCCCTTGCGAGAAGGTCGAGGTGCCACTGGGTCAAGCTATCACCCCGCCCCTGGTGGACGAGGCGCTTAGCAAAGGCGATTACGATGCCATCACCATTGTGATGAACGAGAGCTCCACTGGCGTGATGAACCCGGTACAGGAGATTGCCGCTCTTATCCATGAGAAATACCCTGATGTACTGATCCTGGTGGACGCCGTCAGTTGTATGGCTGGTGTTAAGATCGAGTTCGACGCCTGGGGATTGGATGTCTGCCTGGCTGGTGTACAAAAATGCTTCGCTCTTCCGCCAGGGCTGACCGTCTGCGCCGTGAGCGACCGGGCACGTGAGCGGGCCAAACAGGTACAGTACCCCGGCCATTACTTCGCCTATGCCCAGATGGACAAGCGCTATGACAAGGGTCAGACCCCGGCCACGCCCGCTATCAGCCTGATCCAGGCCCTCAACAAGCAGATGGACGACATCCTGGCGGAGGGGTTGGAGAATCGCTGGAAGCGCCACCAGGAAATGGCCGCCTATGTCCAGGACTGGGCACGCCGCTATTTCAAACTCTTCTCCGACGAGCGTTACCTCTCGCCCACCCTCACCAATATCGAGAACACACGCGGTATCAACGTCGCCTGGCTGAACGAGGAGCTGGGCAAGCGAGGTGCGATGATCTCCAACGGCTACGGTGACCTTAAGGAGAAATGCTTCCGTATCGCCCATATGGGAGACCTGACCCTCGATGACCTCAAGTGGCTGACGGCGCAGATCGAGGATATCCTGGGGTTGAATTAGCACGCACAGGCCTGCCGGTTATAGAAGAGCCGGCGGGCCTGGTCTCGCCCCGTTCCTCGTACAGGGTGTAGTCCGGCGCTCCTGTAGAGGGTACCCGTATCAACAGCCGGCCTGAGTGGCATCCAGGAGGGTGGAGATGAAACTGCTGGTATGTGACCCGACCGATCCGCAAGCTATCGCAGCCATGCGCAGGGCCGGCATCGAAGTAGATGTGCGCGAAGACATTACCCCGGAGGAGCTGGAGCAAATCGTTGCCGACTACGATGCGCTGGTCGTCCGTAGCCGCACCAAAGTACGCGCCCCTTTGATTGACAAAGCCACCAGGCTGAAATTGATCATCCGGGGCGGAGTAGGGTTGGACAACATTGACGTGGCCTATGCCGAGTCGAAAGGCATCGAGGTACGCAATACCCCCGGTGCCTCGTCCAACTCGGCAGCGGAACTTACTATCGGCTACCTCTTTGCCCTGGCACGGCGCATCCCACAAGCAGCGGCCTCGATGAAGGAAGGACGATGGGAAAAGAAAGCCTTCAGCAAAGGAGTGGAACTTGCCGGCAAAACCTTGGGAGTGATCGGACTGGGGCGCATCGGCAGCCTGGTAGCTCAAAAGGCTCGCGCGCTGGGAATGAACGTGCTCTTCTATCGCCGCACTCCTGTAGAGGTGGATTATGCCACGCAGGTCTCCCTGGATGAACTGCTGGCCCGCTCCGACTTCATCTCCCTGCACCTGCCGCACACCCCTGAGACGCACCATCTCGTGGATGCGCAGGCCATCGCAAAAATGAAGGACGGTGTCTACATCATCAACTGTGGACGTGGCGGCACGGTTGACGAGCAGGCCCTGTACGAAGCTGTGGTCAGTGGCAAGGTGGCCGGCGCGGCGCTGGACGTTTTCGAGGACGAAAAAGAGGAACAGGGTAGACGCTTTAGAGACCTGCCTCAGGTAATCTGTTCGCCCCACATCGGCGCCGGGACCGTGGAGGCCCTGGAGCGTGTGGGAGCGGAGGTGGCTCAGATTGCCATCGAGATGGTAGGTCGCCTTCACGCTTGACAGGAAAGCACTATGGCAACTATTCGACCCTTCCGTGGCTTGCGTTACAATACCGCAAAAGTAGCCCTTTCCGACGTCATCACCCAGCCTTACGACCGCATCCACGAAGCGGAGCAGGAGCGTTACTACGCCCTCAGTCCTTACAGCCTGGTGCGCATCATCCTGGGAAAGAGAACCTCCTGGGCCAGCGACACCGAGAACATCTACACCCGTGCTCGTTGCTACGCCCGTACCTGGCTCGCTGAGGGGATACTGGTGCTTGACCACCGTCCTGTGC
>JAOAAG010000375.1 GCA_026418995.1 Anaerolineae bacterium | reverse complement strand
GCAGATGGCCCCGGCGGCGATTGTCAGCCACCACTGGCGGGCGCGGGGGACCAGGTTCTGCCCGGAGACGGCGGCGGAGTAGATGTCGGCCAAGCCGTTATCCGTCTCATCCACCAGGATGAGCAGGAGGGCCAGCCACCCCCCGGCGACGCTGAGGATAGCCGGGATCAGGTCGGCAGTCTGGAGGGCCAGGACAAAGAGCGCGCCCAGCGCGGAGAACCAGGGGTTGGCGACGGTGTAGCCTAGGAACGTGCCCCAGAAGGCGGGGGCACTCCGGCGGGCAAAGCGGTTGTAGTCCGCCACCAGCGGCATCCAGGAGATGGGCATGGCGACCACCAGGTCCACCGCCAGCCAGAAGGGCATCTCTCCGGTGCCGGGGGCCCGCAGGAGCGCACCGATGTCATAGTGAGTGAACAGGTAGAGGGTGAGGTAAATCGTGATGCCGTAGACGAGCCAGATGGCAAACTTCTCGATCCACTGGCGGATGACGGCCAGCGGTCCGCCCAGGGCCAGGAGCGTGCACCAGAGAGCGAAGAAAAAGGCCCAGGGCAGGTACGCGGAGACACCGAAGAGGGTCTGGGTGATGCCGCTAGCAGCTTTTGCCATAATAATGACTTCAAAGGCTCCCCAGCCAATCAGTTGGATGATGTTGAAGACGGTGGGGATATAGGAGCCGCGGATGCCCAGGACAGGGCGGAGCATGGCCATCGTTGGGATCGCGTGGTCGCTGCCGACAATTCCAGCGATAGCCAGCAAGAGGCTGCCGACAATGCTGCCGATGAGAATGGCCAGCAGCGCATGGCCTAATCCCAGCCCTGGTACCA
Source organism: Anaerolineae bacterium (assembly GCA_026418995.1). Taxonomy (GTDB): domain Bacteria; phylum Chloroflexota; class Anaerolineae; order B4-G1; family B4-G1; genus JAOAAG01. The sequence goes on along the minus strand of JAOAAG010000375.1, from coordinate 1,601 downwards.
GCAGGGTGCCAGCCAGGAGCACCAGCAACCCCACTCCGAGACTGGACCAGAGGGCAAGGTAATCGGGGAATCTGAGAATGCGATGGGTTGCAGGGACTGGTTCTATGCCCCATTCTGGGGGTGCTTGAATTTGAATTTTCATCATTCACCTCCAATGCTATAATATGAGGGGACCTTGGGGCACGAGCCAACCTGCTGGGGACAGCCTGGGGATAGAAAAAGCCGCCCCGCCAGCGCGGGACGGTCTATTTACTGGAGCCAGTACATTGCCCGAGGCTCTTCTTGCTCCCTTCCCTCCGCTGGCATGACCCAGATCAGGTTCAAAGGGTCGGCGTCGGGAGCGCTTTGCCCGTGGACGCCCTCTCAGCCCGGCTCGCCCGGACTCCCCTGGGAAGCACACGCAGTTTTAATATATCACAAACACGAAAATCCGCAAGCGCTGGTGGGATATCGCCAGGCACGTGAGGGGCGCTGCCTGGTATAACGCCTCATTTACGGTTCAGTTAAGAACACTGGCCGAGTTGACTCAGTATGTAGAAAGCCTATGCAACCTGCAACCATAACGGTAGCTCAACTGACGCAACAATTGCTTGACCTCGGTGTGGCCCCGGGTGGGGTTCTGCTGGTCCACTGCTCATTCTCTAAGGTAAAGCCGGTTGAAGATGGTCCCATGGGGCTGATCACGGCTCTGCAAACAGCCCTCGGCCCTGACGGGACGCTGGTGATGCCCAGTATGAGCGATGACGATGACCGGCCTTTCGACCCCAGACACACCCCATGTCTGGGCATGGGCATTGTGGCCGATACCTTCTGGCGGCTGCCCGGAGTCCTGAGAAGCGACAGCCCGCATGCCTTCGCCGCGCAGGGGCCGCTGGCCGAGGTCATCACGGCGCCGCATCCTGTTGACGTGCCGCACGGCCTGGACAGTCCTGTAGGCCGGGTCTACGAGCTGGATGGGCAGGTGTTGCTGCTCGGGGTTGATCACACCGCGAATACCACCATCCACCTGGCCGAGAACCTGGCCGGCGTGCGCTATCGCCGTCAGAAGTATGCGTTTATAATCGAGAGCGGGGAGCTAAGGCGGGTTGACTATGGGGAGGTGGATCACTGCTGCGCGAACTTTCGGCTGGTGGATGATTGGTTAGAAAGGGAGAACCTGCAGCACCGGGGCATCGTTGGACATGCCCCGGCGCGTCTGGCCCGTTCCCGGGACATTGTCAGGGTCGTGGTGGAACGGTTACGGCAGGACGAGACGATTTTCCTTCACCCGTTTGGCGTTGACGAGGAGTGTGACGAGGCGCGGGCCAGTTTGCTCTCGTCTGGAGGTAAGGTGCGGTAACGCTATCTGCCCGTCTTTCTGCCCCACGGTGCAGGGCGGATGACCAGCCGCAGACGGTGCAGCAGCCTTCGCAGCACGCCGCCCGGTGCCTCCCCAGGCGTTACCCCCTCGCTGCCTGTCCTGTTACCGTACACATCGTAGTGTACTATCTCTGAGAGCGGCTTCCGTGGCCTGGGAGGGGGGTCCTCGTCTGGAAAGCCCACTGTCAGCAGCCCCACGACCTCCATATGTTCAGGCAACTTCCTGTCTCTTATACACATCT
>JAOAAG010000347.1 GCA_026418995.1 Anaerolineae bacterium | reverse complement strand
AGATGTGTATAAGAGACAGGCCACTCCCACTCTCACACGGTGCACACAGCCACCTCAGGCCACTCACACACCTGAGCCTACAGCTACCCCCACACTTACCCCCTCCCCCACCTCCACGCCTACAGTGACACCGACCCTTCCGCCCACACCGACGCCGACCTGGACCCTCACCCCCAGTCCGATGAGTCCCCTCCACCCGCCCAGACCCTCGGCGTCGTTCCCGTTATCCATCTCCATCCCCGCACAACCGCTGCCCCAACCGGAGCCGCTCCCTACGCTGACACAGCCTGAGGACGTCATCAATATCCTCATCCTTGGCTCTGATCAGGCAGCTACAAAAAGCGGCGGGTTAACCGATGTGATCGTCGTCGCGAGCATCAACCCAGAGCTACCCTCCGTCTCCCTGCTCTCCATTCCCCGCGACTTCTATGCCTGGATCCCGGGCTATGGCTTTGACAAGATCAACACCACCTATGGCCATGGAGCGCGTATGGAGCACCCCGGTGGCGGTGCAGCGCTGTTGAAAGCCACCATCGAGTACAACTTCGGTATCCCTATTCATTACTACGTGCGGGTGGGATTCGACGGCTTCATACGCATCGTGGACGCGCTGGGAGGTGTGGATGTGGCCGTAGAATGCCCGCTCTCAGATACCTTTCCCGATCCCACTTCACCCACCGGCCAGACGGAGGTGGATTGGATGCCTGGCATCCATCATCTGGACGGCAAGCACGCCCTGTGGTACTCGCGGTCCCGCTGGAGCACCAGCGATTTTGACCGCAACCGCCGACAGCAACAGGTGCTGAGGGGGCTGTACCACCAGATCAAGAGCCTGGACATCATTCCCAAAATTCCCGAACTGTGGAAAACCCTGGGAGAGACTGTCGAAACAGACCTCTCCCTGAGCGAGTTACTCTATCTGGGGAACATCGGGGCGCGGCTCGACGAGCGTCATGTCAAAAGCCGCTTTGTGGGGCACAGCGTGTTGCAGTCGTGGACTGCGCCGAATGGAGGAGCGGTGCTGGTGCCGTACTACGACGCGCTGCGCCTGTTAGTGGAAGAGGCGCTGGCCCCACCGGCCAGCGGACGTGCTCAGCAACGTCTCTTCAGAGTTGAGGTATGGAACGGCACGCCTCACGAGGGGCTGGGGTACGTAGCGGCTGAGCGCTTGCGCTGGGAGGGGTTCGAGGTCGTCAGCGTGAGCCCTGCCGATGGCCCTTACTCCCGCACTCAGATCGTGGACTTCACCACCAGCGCAAAAGCCTCCGCCCTTCCGCGCCTGATGGCGCTGTACAGGAGAGAGCGCAGCGACGTGGTCGCTCAGCCAACAGCAGACAGAACGGCAGATTACCGGGTTATCCTGGGAGCGGACTATGATCCCTGTATTGCCACCAAGATCAACTGGAGCACGCTGGAGCCCCTGCCCACTCCCACCCCCCTGCCACCGCACGTGGTTACCCCGACTGCGACGCCGACGGCGGCTCCTGACACATAGGTGACGGTCACTTCAGAAAGTGACCGTCACCTTCATTCACTGCCAGAATTCCGGGTCGTAGGGGGGCAGCTCGCAGCGTAGCGGGCGGTCTACCCTGTACCCCAGGGCATATTCGGCCTGGAGCAGCGTCTGAATCTGGCTGGTTCCCTCGTAGATGCAGGCCCCCTTGGCATTGCGCAGGTAGCGCTCGACGTCATACTCGTCGGAGTAGCCATAGGCCCCGTGAATCTGCACCGCATCCGAAGCGGCGGCAAAACTGGCCTCCGTCGCGAACCATTTCGCCAGGCTTGTCTCCCGCGTGTTGCGCTTCCCTTCGTTCTTCATCCACCCCGCCCGCAAATAGAGCAGCCGGGCGATCTCGTAGTCCCGCGCCATCCGGGCGATCATCTGTTGCACTAACTGATGGCGTCCGATCTCCCTGCCAAAGGTATGCCGTTCGTGCGCATATTTTACCGAGGCTTCCAGGCAGGCACGGATCAGCCCGGTGGCCCCAGCCGCGACGGTGTAGCGTCCATTGTCCAGGCAGCTCATGGCGATCTTGAACCCCTCTCCCTCCTCGCCAATGCGGTTCTCGACCGGAACCTCTACATCGCTGAGGCTGATCCAGCCGGTGGAGCCGGCTCGCACTCCCAACTTGCCGTGAATGTCGCCGGTTGTGACGCCGGGCATCCCTCTTTCCACAACGAAGGCAGTGATACCGTGGTGGGGCGGCGTGGCCTGAGGGTCGGTCTTGGCAAAGATAAGGAAGTGATGCGCCACCGATGCCAGGCTGATCCACATCTTCTCGCCGTTGAGGACATACACGTCCCCTTCGCGACGTGCGGTGGCTGCGATAGCCGCGACGTCTGAGCCGGCGCCCGGCTCGGTCAGGCCGTAGGTGGCGAAGCGCTTGCCCTGCGCCTGCGGCACCAGCCAGCGTTGCTTCTGCTCCTCAGTGCCCCACTGGAGCAGTCCCAGGCTGTTCAGGCCGACATGCACGCTCATAATCACGCGTAGCGAGGTGTCAATACGCTCCAGCTCCTCGCACGCCAGTCCCAGGCAGATGTAGTCCATTCCTGCACCACCGTAGCGGGCGGGTATGGAAATGCCCAGGATGCCCAGTTCACCCATCCTTTCCAGAATGTGAACGTTGTAGCGGTGCGCCCGGTCCTGCTCTTTGATGATCGGGGCGACTTCACGCTCGGCGAACTCGCGCACCATTTGACGGGTCATCTCTTGCTCGGGGGTCAAAGTAAAGTCAATCATCAGTTACCTCACGTGAGCCAGTTTCAGATGGTTGGGTGCTGTAAAGTGTGAGATGGTTCACAATAGGTTTACACTTAAAAACCGCAACGCATGCAAGGCGCCAGGGCGCTTAAGCTATTTCGTGCTCTGCGCAGCTTTGAACCAGCCCCAGAGCGTCAGGGGAATACCAACAGCCCGGCGGCCAATGAGATCCATAAACTACCGACGTGCCACTCACGCCTAGGGGCAGCGCACAATGCCCTGAGCCCACAGACAATCAGCACAAGAGGGGCACCATCCCCAACACCCATCATTGCTCGCAGCGATGTCGCACGCGGTGCGCAGCTCGCAGTCCACACAGGAGGGAAAGTTGAAGCGGCGCACCTCTGCCCGGAAACGGACGTAGTTGGGGTCAGCCCATATCTCCGCCAGGGGGGTCTCGTTGATGTTCCCGAACGTGTAGCGCGTCACCGTTTTGTGGCGGCCGAAGATGTAGTAGGGGTAGGAATGCGCGAGGGCATAGCACGGGGAGACGGCCCCATCTCGCCCCACCACCAGTGCTCTGCTGGTGATAAAACGACAGCGGCGCTCTGCTCCCCAGTTCATTCTCGGCAGTTCAATGATGCCCCAGAGCAGCCAGTCGCCGCTACGGAAGGGCCAGCCCACAGCAGAGGGCAGCGGAGCGGCTTCATCCCGCGCGTATGCCGCTTCGGCGGCTATCTCTGGTGTGTGGGGCAGCACGTGCGTGACAATAACCCGCTGTATCTGCAAACGTCGAGCCAGCTCCGGAAGCCTCGCCAGGTCCGCTATGTTGCGTTTCAGGACCACGAATTCGACCCCCAGACGCGGGAACAGGGCGTTGCGTTCAGCTTTGATGCGGTTGAGCAGCTCCAGATTACTGAGCACCGTGCTCAGGTCAGCACCACATCGCACGTACTCGTAGGTCTGGATTGCCGTCCCATCGAGGGAGACAAATAAGTTATCCACCGCCAGCCTGACCAGCTCCCTGGCCACTTCTTTGTCCAGCAAGGTGCCGTTCGTGCTGATAGTCACTTTGAGGCCCCGCGCTTTGACCCTCTCCAGGTAGCCAATCAAGCTGGGATGGGCCAGGGGTTCCCCATAGCCGCCGAAAGCGATCTCCTCCAACTGGGGTAGCGCTTCCAATTGGGAGATAAGGCGCTCGAAGGTGAGATCGGACATATCTCCAGGCTGCTCACTCCAGACGTTGCGCACACAAGTACGACAGTGGAGGTTACAATTGGTGGTCACCTCCACGTACACCTTGCGCACATCGGGGCGCCTGTCTCTTATACACATCT
>JAOAAG010000321.1 GCA_026418995.1 Anaerolineae bacterium | reverse complement strand
CACCGGGGCATACAACGAGACGATTACAGGTGTGCGGGTGGTGAAGGCGCTCTGCCGCGAGGAGGAGAACCTGCGCGAATTTGGAGCACTCACCGGTAGCATGTACCACGCAGCTTACCGCGCAGCGTGGCTTTCGGCGTTGTTCTTGCCGGTGGTGCAGTTGGTCAGCGCGGTGGGACTGGGAGTCATCGCCTGGTACGGCGGCTGGCAAGTGCAGGTGGGGCATATGACGATCGGCGGCATTCAAGCTTTCGTGTCCTACCTCACTTTTATGCTGTGGCCGGTGCAGGATATCGCGCGTGTCTACGCCGAGATGCAGCACACCATCGCCTCGGCGGAACGGGCTTTCTCGCTGATTGATGCCGTCCCCGAGGTCACCGACCGCCCCGGCGCCATTGATCCAGGCACGATCCGGGGGGACATCGAGTTCGATCATGTGGACTTCTACTACGAGAAAGACAAACCGGTGTTGCAGGATTTCACCCTCCACGTCAAACAGGGTGAGACCATCGCGCTAGTAGGGCCTACCGGCGGTGGGAAGTCCACCATCGTCAATCTCCTGTGCCGCTTCTACGAGCCGAAGAGGGGCGTCATCCGCATCGGCGGGCGGGACTACACTGAACTCAGCCTGCACGCCATCCAATCCCGCATCGGTGTGGTGTTGCAGACGCCCCACCTGTTCTCTGGCACAATCCGGGAAAATATCCGCTATGGGCGGCTGGACGCCACTGACGAGGAGGTCGAGCAGGCTGCCCGGCTGGCCGGTGCACACGAGTTCATTATGAAAATGGAGAAGGGCTATGACGAGGAAGTGGGCGAGGGCGGTAATTTGCTCTCGGTCGGGCAAAAACAGTTGGTCAGCCTGGCCCGGGCGATCCTGGCCCAGCCGGAAATCTTTATCATGGACGAGGCGACCAGCTCGGTGGACACGTTGACCGAGATGCTCATCCAGCAGGGGATGGAGCAACTGATGCGGGGAAGGACCAGTTTCATCATCGCCCACCGCCTCTCCACTATCAAGCGGGCGGATCGCATCCTGGTGATCGAGGAGGGGCGTATCAAGGAGATGGGGACGCACGCGGAACTGTTGCGGGCGCGGGGCCATTACTACCGTCTCTATACCAAGCAGTTCCGCAGGGAGCTGGAGCAGGAATACGACGTGTTCAGAATGCCCGAAAAGATCACCGCCGGGTCATTCAACTGATGAGCGATGATCGTAGACACGTTTCCCGTGTTTCTTGAGTGGTGGGCGCAGGTACGGGCACTGCCGGTCCAGACGCAGGTAGAGCGCTGGTTATCCTACATAGGACAGTGGCCGGAGGTGCGGGATTTGCTGATACAGGATTACCTCGCCCAGGGCCTTGACTGGCAGGAGGTGGCGCGGGAAAGGGTGTTCCCTTTCCTGGCCCAGAGGCTGCCACAGATGGTGGTCGCGCACCAGCATCTGCTGGAGCTTTGCGAACCTGTCCGGGTCGCTGCGCAGGAAAGGCTGGGTTTCGGCGAGGAGGTGGTCTTCTTCATCTATGCAGGCATTGGATGCGGCGCCGGCTGGGCCACCCGCTACCGCGATACCCCAGCGGTGCTCCTGGGATTGGAGAACATCGCCGAGGAGGGCTGGACCGAGCGCGATACGCTTGCCGGGCTGCTCGCCCACGAGCTGGGACATGTGATGCTTTATCACCGACGCGCCACCTCCGCGCTTCCACTCGGTTCAGGTGCATGGTGGGAGCTCTACGACGAGGGTTTCGCGATGGAGTGCGAACGCCTCATCGTGGGGAAATGGCACCTCCTGGCCTCCGGGCCGGCAGACCAGGAGAGCTGGTATCGGGAGCATATGGGCCTGCTGGCCGCCGAGTTCCTGAGGAGGGCGGAAACAGGGGAGGACATCCGCCCCTTCTTCGGCTCCTGGCTTGAGTTCCGGGGCCACAAGTACGGCGGCTATTTCCTGGGACATGCATTGATCAGCCAGTTGAGAGGGTCTGGCATGAGTCTGGAGGACATCGCCACGCTCGCAGATATGGACGTGTTGCGTGCTGCGTGTTGCGTGCTGCGTGAAAGGCTGGGTGCAGATAGAGAGGTCAGAGCTGGTAAATGAATTGCCATATGAGCCTGGCGAAGGGTTGGTGCTGCGCCGGGCTACCCCGGCCGATGGCGCAGCCCTCGCTGCTTTTAGGGCCTTCCGTTCAAGGTCGGGAGGGTCGAGCTGGTGGGCACTCACCCCGATTACCGCAATCGGGGGTTAGTCCGCGCCCAGTAGGAAGTCTACACCGGTGGAGCGCTGAGCGCGGCGAGATGGTGCGGGCGATCACCGGCATACCCTTCTACTACCGCCAGTTCGGCTACGAGATGACGATGACGCTGAACGGCGGACGGGCAGGCTACAGAATGCACGTGCCCTCGCTAGAAGGCGAGCCCTTGCCGTGGTCAGGTTAGAGGATGGTTCGGGAGGAAACTGAAAGCGTGAAGGAGGCAGCGTGAGCCTGTTATCTCGTGCTCAGCAAACTGGAGGCTGGGAGGCCCGGGGCAGGCGCTGTAGGGTTGGGGAGGAGAGTGCAGTGGAGTTGACCTGCACAGATGCTCCGTTTGGGTACTTTACACAGACTGGAATGCCCCTATAATGAGTGATATCATAAAGCTGGGAGGTGATCACATGTCTGAGTCCATACGTGCAGTACTGGAAATGGGAAAAGAGGCAAAGATGGTTGATCTGCGCTTTGCCGATCTGATCGGAACGTGGCAACACTTCAGCATCTCGACTCACCAGCTCACCGAGGAGCTATTCGAGGAGGGTATCGGTTTCGATGGCTCCTCCATCCGGGCTTTCCAGGAGATCCATGAGTCGGACATGATTCTCATCCCGGATCCCACCACGGCGTTTATGGACCAGGTGCTTGAAGTGCCCACTCTGGTTCTGATCTGCGACATATACGACCCTGTGACCCGGCAGCCCTACACACGCGACGCACGCTACGTGGCTAGAAAGGCGGAAGCCTATCTGAAGCAAACCGGCATCGCTGACACGAGCTACTGGGGGCCGGAGGCGGAGTTCTTCCTGTTCAACTCCGTTCGCTACGGAGGGGGCACTAACTCCGCATTCTATTATATAGATAGTGTCGAGGGCTGGTGGAACAGCGGCGCCGAGGACGGCAAGGGAGGCCAAATTCCCCCCAAGCGCGGGTACTTCCCTGTCCCGCCGGCGGATGCGATGCAGGATGTACGCAGCAAGATCGTGCTCGCACTGGAGGCAGCCGGGGTACCTATTGAGGTCCATCACCACGAAGTCGCTACAGCAGGGCAGTCGGAGATAGATATGTGCTATGATACGCTGACCCGAATGGCGGATAAGGTGATGATCTACAAGTACCTGGTCAAGAACATCGCCCGCCAGAATGGGCTGACCGCCACGTTTATGCCTAAGCCCTTGTTTGAGGACAACGGAAGCGGTATGCACGTTCATCAGAGCCTCTGGAAAGGCGGAGAGAATGTCTTCTTCGACGAGGCCGGGTATGCACAGATCTCGGAGACAGCACGCTATTACATCGGGGGATTGTTGAGACACGCACCGGCACTGCTGGGTATCGTAGCGCCGACGACTAACTCCTATCGCCGGCTGGTGCCGGGCTTTGAGGCGCCCGTGAACCTGGCCTACTCGCAACGTAACCGCTCGGCCATCTGCCGTATCCCGGTCTACTCCAAGAGTCCCAAGGCCAAGCGCATCGAGTTCCGCGCCCCGGACCCCTCCTGTAACCCTTATCTGTGCTTCGCGGCGTTGCTCATGGCCGGTCTGGACGGGATCCAGAACCGGATTGACCCCGGCGAGCCGATGGACAAGGACCTGTACGACCTGCCGCCGGAGGAAGCGAAGCTGGTCAAGCAAGTGCCCGGGTCTTTAGCAGAGGTGCTGGACGCGCTGGAGGCCGATCACGAATTCTTGCTCAAAGGAGATGTGTTCACACCGGACCTGCTCGAGGCTTACATCAGCTATAAGCGCAAGGCCGAAGTAGACCCGGTACGGATGCGCCCGCATCCCTACGAGTTCACGCTCTATTACGATATCTGATACGAGCTTTTAAGCCTGTGGCGGCGATTGCGCCGCCGGCCAGCCTCCCGCAGGTTGCCCGCTATCCGCGGCGGAAACAGGTCACCAGGCGCTTCCTACAGCGCCCTGCGGGCTGACAAGAAACCTGCGGGAGGCTTATACTTTCTTCTCGTCCTTCTCACCCCCCCAGCGCTGACCCTCTTCTGGCACACCGTTCACGTCTCCCCCAACCCACCCCAGCCTGACGAGAGCAACCAGATGGGGTGTTAAGAGCGGCAGGATGTGGTATCATGTTTAAGGACCTCTGGCTAGAGGCTATGGTTTACATCCGCAATGTTGCCTGAACCCATACGACACAGGAGCGGGTTGCGGTATGAGAAGGCGTGCGGTGATCGCCATACTGGCAATGGGATTCGGCGGCCTGGTCGCTGAGGTATTCCTGCTGCGGGAGTTTCTGATCGTCTTTGCAGGCAATGAGCTTTCTATCGGCCTCATCCTGGCTAACTGGCTCATTCTGGAGGCACTCGGTGCTTTCGTTTTCAGCCGGGTGGCGGATAAGTTCCAGGGGAAAATGGAAACCTTTACGGTCATCAACCTCCTCTTTTTTATCTCCCTGTTCACAGCTCTCTTCCTGATTCGCACTCTGAAAAGAATCCTGGGCATTTCTGTGGGAGAACCAGTTGGTCTCTTCCCCATGCTCTATTCGTCTCTACTGATCCTGGCGCCGGTCAGTATCCTGCACGGTGCGTTGTTCCCCTCCTGTTGCCAGGTGTATGCCCTGTTCTCCGATCAGAACGTATCGTCCGCAGGCAAAGTATATGCCTGGGAGACCATCGGCACTATGATCGGTGGGGTAGCCTGTACCTACCTGTTCATCCCTTTGCTGCACACATTTCAGACAGCCTTCTGGCTGGCTCTGTCAAGTCTTGTCGTATGCGGAGTTCTGCTGTGGCCTTACCGGGGAACCGGCCGAGTCTCGACACTCCTGCTGGCCCTCCTAGGCATTCTGATCGCCTTCCTGGGCTATGGGGCCTTCGCTGGTCTCGCCGACACCCTCCACCATCTCTCTGTACAGGCACAATGGCCAGGGCTGAACGTTGTGCATTACCAGAACTCCCGGTACAGCAATTTCTGCGTGGTGGAGAATGAGGGACAGTACATCTTTTTCCAGGATGGGATCCCCGACCTGATCACACCCGTCCCGGATATCCCATTTGTGGAGGAGTTCGTGCACCTGCCCCTTCTTGCCCATCCCGAGCCCCGGAGGTTGCTGGTGTTGAGCGGCGGTGCTGGCGGTGTACTTTATGAGATATTCAAACATCCGGTCGTGGAGCGCGTGGAGTACGCGGAACTGGACCCCCTGTTGATCGAACTGCTGCGGAAATTTCCCACCCCTCTGACCGAATCCGAGCTGAACGACCGGAGAGTCACGATCCTGCACGTAGATGGCCGGATGTACCTGAGAACGACCAGGAGCACCTATGACGTGATTCTGGTCGGGCTCACCGAGCCATCCACGCTCCAAACGAACCGTTTTTTTACCAGGGAGTTTTTCCTGCTGGCGCAAACAAGGTTGAACCCGGGCGGTATTCTCGTCCTGGGCTTGCCAGGGTCTTTAACCCATTCGGCTGTCGAACTGGCGAATCTGAACAGTTCCATCTTCCATACCCTGAACAGCGTGTTCCCATATATCAGAGTCATCCCCGGCGAGGGCGTGAACCTGTTTCTGGCATCCGACTCCCCGGAAACGTTGTCGGTGGATATGGAGCAGATCACCAGACGGCTGCGCCAGCGCAACATCAGGGTGGAGAGGGTAATGCCCTGGTACCTCGAACAGAAGCTGCATCCGGGGTGGCAGGAGTGGTTTTACCGCTTTATTGAGGGAAACAGCCGGGAGATTAATGCGGATTTCCGCCCCATAGGCGTCTTTTACAGCGTCGCTCACTGGAATGCGCTGTTTGCACCCTCCCTGCGTGGACTTTTTAGCCAATTGGAGGGCATCAATCCGGTGGGGATCGTCCTGCTGTGCGGTGGAGTTCTGCTCTGCTATCTCCTGTTTTGGCCAAAGAGAAAAAGCACCCTTCGGGCCGAGGTCATTTCAGCCATCACCACTACCGGCTTTGCTGGTATGATTTTCGATCTGATGCTGATTTTCGCTTTTCAATCCGTTTATGGGTATGTGTTTTCGTGGATTGGGCTGCTGGTGGCGTCGTTTATGGCTGGAGCGGCCTGCGGGGCCCTGCTGATCTCGTATGCTCTGGAACGAACCAACGCCTGCTCGCGGTTGCTCCCGGGAACAGAGCTAGCCATTATGGGCTTTGCTATAGTGTGCCCCTTCATTGTTCATACTATGCACACGTCTCTAGAGAGGGTGAACGTCCTCTCCCGGTGGTTGTTTCTGGCCCTTTCCTTTACCGGTGGGCTCCTGATCAGCGTGCAATTTCCCCTGGCAAACCGGCTGCTTTCACGAGAGGGCGAGAGTTCAGTGCCGACTGCCGGGGTATTATACGCTTCTGATTTGCTGGGTGGATGGCTGGGAGGGATCACAGGCGCAGTGGTACTTCTGCCTGTCCTCGGTCTCTGGGGAACGGGTATCACGGTGTTCTTGTTGAAGCTGTCCAGTTTCATCATACTTATCACCCGGATGGGTCAAAAGTGGGGAGGTGAGAAATGAGCGACTGTAAAATGACCCGGCGAGAGTTTCTGAAAGGTGTGAGTGCATGCTGTCTCCAAGCGGGGTTGTCGGCCCTGGTGCTGAGCTCCTGTAAACCAACGACACCCTCCGAAGACATGGCGTCCGCCGGAGCAAAGCCGTCCCCAACGCAGGTCTCCGCTGCAACACCCACGCCCGCAGGCTCCGGGTTTGAACCGGCTTACCTGAAACTGCACCGGACGGGGGAGCTCAAAGAGCGGGCCGAAAAGCTATGGGCGATGATGGAAAGTTGTCGGCTCTGTCCAAGAGAGTGCGGCGTTAATCGCCTGGAGGGAATGAGCGGATTCTGCCGTGCTCCAGGCGCTACCTTGGTCATCTCATCGGCTCATCCGCATTTTGGCGAAGAAAGACCACTGGTAGGATGGGGAGGCTCGGGCACCATTTTCCTCACCCACTGTAACCTGCGATGTGTGTTCTGCCAGAACTGGGAAATCAGTCAGTTAGGTGCTGGCTATAAAAGAGCGGTGGAGGAACTGGCCGAGATGATGCTCCAACTGCAGGGAATCGGCTGCCACAATATCAATCTGGTGACCCCAACACATTACTCCGCCCCCATCTTGAAAGCGCTGGACATCGCCGCCGGGAATGGGCTGCGAGTGCCCATCGTCTACAACACCAGTGGCTGGGAACGTCTGGAGATTCTAGAGGTGCTGGATGGGATCGTGGATATTTACCTGCCCGACTTCAAGTACTGGGACGGCGAAATGGCGGCTAAGTATTCCTCCAATGCGGCAAACTACCCGGAGGTGACTAAAGCAGCTATCCTGGAGATGCACCGTCAGGTAGGGGTGGCTAAACCGGGCCCCGACGGCATTATGCAACGGGGGCTGATGATCCGCCATCTGGTAATGCCCAACAACGTGGCCGGCTCGGAACAGGTGATGGCATGGATTGCGGAAAACCTCCCCAAGGACACGTATGTCAACATTATGGCCCAGTATGCTCCCCGGTACAAGGCATATGATTATCCCGAAATAGCCCGGCGGATCACCCGCGAGGAGTACGTCAAAGTGGTTGAGACGGCCCAGGCGCTGGGGCTCACCAATCTGGACATTCAGGGGTACTGGTGGTTGGAGGATGAGTAGTGGGGCAGGTATCTCCCACTAACTAGGTAGGAAGGTCACTGCTCAGCCGACTCCCACGTAAGTTCTCAGGTGGCCGCCCAACAGCCCGGATCGGTCGGCATAGCCTGCTTTTGACCTGCATAGTGTCTCCAGGCCTGCAGGAGGGTGAGCAGTTACCCTGATACAGGTTCAGTGCCATACAGTAACCGCAAGGTCACTCAAGAATGAGGCACGAATACACGAATGCAGCAAGCGCCACATCCGTGTATTCGTGCCTTCGCGCGGAATTCGCAGGCCTACTGTCGCACCACCACCGGGAAGTAGATCGAGTATCCCCTGACCGGCGTTAACGGCGG